>JBBDRY010000076.1:27549-33182 GCA_040905225.1 Chloroflexota bacterium
CCGGTCATCGTCGTGACCTGGCTGATGAGCATGTACCTCGTTTACCAGACGCTCTTCGTGGGAGCGTTCGGCGAGGAGGGGCTCCACTTCAGCCTGTACGAGTGGGTGCCCGCCGGCAACTTCACCGTCGACATCAACTTCGGTGTCGACGCGCTGACCGCCGTCCTCCTGATCGTCGTCACCACGGTGGGCATGCTCGTGCATATCTACTCGATCGGGTACATGGCGCACGACCCCGGTCGGTGGCGCTTCTTCGCCTATCTCAACCTGTTCATGTTCAGCATGTTGCTGCTCGTCCTGGCAGACAACTTCCTGCTCCTGTTCGCCGCCTGGGAGCTGGTCGGCTTATCCAGCTACCTGCTGATCGGCTTTTGGTACAACCGTCGCTCGGCCGCGCTGGCGGCGAAGAAGGCCTTCATCGTCAACCGCGTCGGTGACTTCGGCTTCGCGCTGGGCATAGCCGCGATCTGGACCACTGTCGGCACGCTCAACTTTGGTACCGAGGCGGTTCCGGGTGTCTTCCAGCTGCTGCCCGAGGCTCTGCACACCGGTCACATCGAGGCGTGGCACATGAATGGCATCGCGCTGCTGCTGTTCATGGGCGCGATGGGCAAGAGCGCCCAGTTCCCGCTCCACGTGTGGCTGCCGGACGCCATGGAGGGCCCGACCCCGGTCAGCGCCCTCATCCACGCCGCGACCATGGTCAACGCGGGCGTGTACTTCGTCGCCCGCGCCAATCCGATCTTCGCCGAGGCCCCCCAGGCGATGGTCTTCGTCGCCGCGATCGGCATCTTCACGGCCATCCTGGCGGCTTCGATCGCATTCACCCAACGCGACATCAAGCGTGTGCTTGCTTATTCGACGCTGTCCCAGCTCGGGTATATGTTCGCCGGCCTGGGCGTCGGCGCCTTCACCGCGGCGATCTTCCACCTCATGACTCACGGCTTCTTCAAGGGCCTGCTCTTCCTCGGCTCTGGATCGGTGATCCACGCGGTGCACGAGGAACAGGACATGAACAAGATGGGAGCGCTCTGGCGGCGCATCCCCATCACGCACTGGACGATGCTGATCGGCTCGATCGCGATCGCCGGTATCCCGCCGTTAGCCGGGTTCTGGAGCAAGGACGAGATCCTCGGCGAGAGCTTCAAGAACGGCTTCTATTGGGTGTGGGCGATCGGCGTGGTCGTGGCCGTGATGACCGGCTTGTACATGTTCCGGTTGATGGGCAAGACGTTCTATGGCGAGAGCCACGTCGATCCGCATGTCGAGCCCAATATCCACGAATCGCCGCCGTCGATGACCGTGCCGTTGATCATCCTGGCCGTCCCGTCGATCTTTCTCGGCGTCGCGATCGGCCTCCCGCCCGGATCTGGCCCGCTCAACGGCTGGCTCGAGCCGGTGTTCCATCACGCGTCCGAGACGCTCGGCTTGCACCATGAGCCATTCCAGTTGGCAGGGATCGACGGCGGACTACTCATCGTCGGCGCGGCAGCGGCCGCGCTCGGCGTGGGTCTCGGCATGTGGCTGTTCGGGCTGTTCCGCTGGCGCGAGCGGCGCCCGACCGTTGAGCGCATCACCCGCCGGCTCCAGCCGCTCTACAACGCCTCGTACGCCAAGTGGTGGTTCGACGACCTGAACGACCTGATCTTCGTTCGCTTCGGCGGCGCGGTCGCGCGCGCCCTGTGGTGGTTCGATGTCCGGGTGGTCGACGGCACCGTGAACGGCATCGCCTCGCTCACCCAGGGCACTGGCCGCGGGATTCGCCAGATACAGACGGGACGCGTCCAGAACTACGCCCTCGGGATCGCCGCCGGCCTGCTCGTCATCGCTGTCACGTACATGTTCGTGGTGAGGCACTGATGAGCGGCCTGCCGCTGCTCAGCCTCGTTACTTTCGTGCCGCTCGCCGGCGCGCTGGTCATAGCCTTCATTCCACGGGAACGCGTGACGTGGATCCGCTGGGCGGCGCTGGGAACGGCGCTCACCGCCTGGGCGGTGTCGCTCCTGCTACTGGCCAGCTTCGATCACGCCGCGACCGGATTCCAGTTCGTCGAGGAGGCCGACTGGGTGCCCGCGTTCGGCATCCAGTACAAGCTCGGTGTCGACGGCATCTCGCTCGCTCTGGTCATTCTGACCACGACCCTGACCTGGATCAGCATCCTGGCCAGCTTTGGGCCGATCACCGACCGCGTGAAGGAATACATGATCTCCTTCCTCGTGCTCGAGGTTGGGATGGTCGGTGTCTTCCTCGCCCTCGACACATTCCTCTTCTACATCTTCTGGGAGATCGTCCTCGTGCCGATGTACCTGATCATCGGCATCTGGGGTGGCGCGAACCGGATTTACGCGACGATCAAGTTCGTCCTGTACACGCTCGTGGGATCGCTGCTGATGCTGGTCGCGATCCTGGGCATCGCCTTCACGTACCAGCTCCACACCGGTTCGTGGACCGGCGCTTTCGACTACGAGACGCTGCGTACCTTTGGCTTCGACGGGACGCTTCAGTTCTTCGCGTTCGGCGGGTTCTTCCTCGCCTTCGCGATCAAGGTGCCGATGTTCCCGTTCCACACGTGGCTGCCCGATGCGCATGTTGAGGCGCCGACCGCGGGCTCCGTGATCCTTGCTGGGGTGCTGCTCAAGCTGGGCGGGTACGGACTCATAAGGTTCTGTCTCCCGCTCTTTCCTGATGCGGCGCAGCAATGGGCGCCGCTGATCATCGTCTTGTCGCTGATCGGGATCGTGTACGGCGCGATCGTCGCCCTGGTGCAGCCGGACCTGAAGAAGCTGGTCGCGTACAGCTCGGTCAGCCACATGGGCTTCGTGACCCTGGGCATCTTCATCTTCCAGGAGCAGGGGCTCCACGGCGCGGTGCTCCAGATGGTGGCCCATGGGATCATCACCGGCGCACTGTTCCTGCTCGTGGGCGTGATCTACGAACGCACGCACGACCGCACGATCGCCAAGATGGGCGGCCTCGCCGGCGTCGTGCCGGTCTACTCCGCGATGCTCGGCTTCTTCGTGCTGGCCAGCCTGGCCCTGCCCGGTCTCGCCGGGTTCATCGGCGAGTTCCTGGTGCTGATCGGGGCGTTCGCCTACTGGCCGGTCGTTGCCGCGGTCGCTGCCCTGGCGATGATGCTCGGGGCCGCGTACCTGCTGTGGATGTACCAGCGCATCGTTTTCGGCGACCTATCCGACTTCCTCAAAGGCCTGGGCCACCACCTGACCGACATGAGCCGCGTCGAGGTGCTGACCATCGCTCCGCTGGTCGTGCTGGCGGTTGCCTTCGGGTTGTTCCCGGGACTGTTGCTCGAGCTCTGGCAGGCGCCCGTGAGCGACATCCTTGCCCAAGTCGCACCCGCTGCCCTGGCGGGCGTCAGGTGAGCCAGCGCAGATGATCTCGATCGACCAGAACACGCTCCTCGCGGTGCTGCCACCGGCCGGCCTGGCTCTCCTCGCGATGCTGGTGATCATCGTCGACATCGCATGGCCCGAGCGGGATCGGGTCCTGACCACCATCGCGGCGGGCGGACTGTTGATCCTGATGGCTCTCGTCGTGGTAATCGGGCCGTTCACCGTTTTCGGCGGGCACGTCGGGCTGTTGAACGGGCCTGTCGAGGCCTTCGGCGGCGCGTACGTGCGCGACAGCCTGACCGCGCTGCTCGACCTGCTGATGCTCTCGATCTGCCTGTTGACGGTGCTGTTCGGTCCGGACTACCTCCGCCCGCGCAACCTGCCCGTGGCCGAGTTCAGCGCGATGCTCATGTTTGCGATCACGGGCGCCTTGCTGATCGGGGGCGCGCGGGACCTGCTGCTGCTCTTCCTGGCGCTCGAGCTTCTGGTGCTGCCGGGCTACATGCTCGCCGGGTACGCCAAGCGCGACGGTCTATCCACCGAGGGCGCGATCAAGTACTTCCTGCTCGGGTCGTTCTCGAGCGCGATCTTCCTGTTCGGCCTCGTGCTCGTCTTCGGCTACTCGGGCACGACGAACATCGCCGAGATCGCGTCCGGGGTCACCGCGACCGTCTCGTCGGCAGGTTTCACGGCGCTGGCGCCAGGCATGCTGATGGGCCTCGCGTTGCTGACCACCGGGGCGGCGTTCAAGATCGCCGCGGTCCCATTCCATTACTGGACGCCGGACGCGTACCAGGGCTCGCCGACTCCCGTGACGGGCTACCTGTCGGTTGGTCCCAAGGTCGCGGCGTTCGCGCTCATCCTGCGACTATTCGTCGAGGCCCTCGGCGGGCTGAAGGAGGACTGGACGCCCTTCGTCGTCGTGCTCGCCGCTTTGACCATGTCGCTGGGCAACCTCGTTGCGATGACGCAGGACAACATCAAGCGCATGCTGGCGTATAGCTCGATCGCCCACACCGGCTACATCATGGTCGGGCTGGCGGCCTTCGGCGCCGCGCCGGACGGCTCCCCAGCGGAATCGGCAGGTCTCTTTGGGATCCTCTTCTATAGCGTCGCCTACTCGTTCATGAACCTGGGCGCGTTCGCCTGTGTGGCCGCGCTCCAGCGGCGGCCCGGGGTGACGAGCCAGATCAAGACCTTCTCGGGGCTGGGCCGCCGCTCTCCATGGCTTGCGCTGCTCATGACGCTATTCCTGTTGTCGCTGGTCGGAATCCCGCCGCTCGCCGGCTTCTGGGCCAAGGTATACGTGATCGTGCCCGCGCTCGAGGTGGGCGGCTGGCTGACGCTGCTGGCGGTGCTCGTCATGCTCAATGCCGCCGCGGCCGCCTTCTACTACCTGCGTGTGGTCGTGTACATGTACATGCGCGACGCCGAGGAGGGCCTCGCCCCGGTCAACGTGGGTGGTGCGACCAAGGCCGGGCTTGGGCTGGCCGCCGCTCTCACGATCGCGATCGGACTGATCCCGCCCGTGACCGTCGCGGTGATCGGAGTCGCGGAGGAAGCGGCGCGCGCGCTGCTCTAGCCGCATCCGAAACACAAGCGGGGGAAGAGCGTGACAATCGAGCCGACTGGTAGGTCGGACGAGCGACCTGTGGTTCCGATCGACCGGCGCGCGCGCCTCGCCGAGCACCTCCGGGCGCTTGTCGGCGACGACGAGCGGTTGGTCGTAGTGTCGAACCGAGGCCCGCTCAGCTTCAAACGGACCCGTGCCGGTGACTGGAAGGTCCAGCGCGGCTCGGGCGGCCTGGTCACCGCGCTTGCCGAGGTCGGCAGGCTCGCACCCATCACCTGGATCAGCGCCGCGATGGACGCCGCCGATCGCGAAGCATCGGGTGCGCTGCGCGCTGACACTGGCGAAGCGCATCTGCAGCTTCTCCGCCGAATCGAGGAGCAGATGCCGGGGCAGGACCTGAAGCTCGACCTGCGTGAGGTCCCCAGCGCCGCCTGGCAGGCGCACTACGGCAAGATCGCCAACCCGTTCCTGTGGTTCATGCAGCACCAGCTGTACACGCTGGCCTACGAGCCGACCGTCGACGAAGAGCTGATCGACGCCTGGCAGAACGGCTACCGCGTGGTCAACGAGGCCTTCGCCGCGGCCGTGCTGGAGCAGACGAAGGACTACCGGCGACCCGTCGTGCTGCTCCAGGACTACCACCTGTACCTGGCCGCATCCACAATCCGCGCCAAGAGGCCGGACAGCCTGCTGCTGCACTTCAACCACAT
>JBBDRY010000077.1:0-9781 GCA_040905225.1 Chloroflexota bacterium
ACTGGCGCGAACGCGAGCGCGCCTGGCGGGAGCAGACGCTGCAGGACGCCGCATCCCGGTCCCCCGAACGTCGGCCGCGTTTCAGCACGATCAGCGACGTCGAGATCGAGCGCCTCTACACGCCTATCGACTGGCAGTCAGCGGGCGCCGGGGGTGGCGGGCCCACACAGGTGGACCACCTGGGTGACCGGCTCCGGTCGGGCGACGGTGCATGGTCGGACTTCGATCCGCTGCGCGATGTCGGCTACCCGGGCGAGGCGCCGTTCACCCGCGGCATCCACCCAACCGGCTACCGGACGCGGCTGTGGACGATGCGCATGTTCGCTGGCTTCGGCGCGGCGGAGGACACCAACGAGCGCTTCCACCAACTGCTGCGAGCCGGCCAGACCGGGCTCTCGATCGCCTACGACATGCCGACCCTGTACGGGTACGACACGGACGATCCCGAGGCTGAAGGGGAGTTCGGCACGTGCGGTGTCGCCGTTTCGTCCCTGGCGGACATGGAAGTGCTGCTCGACGGGTTGCCACTCGATCGCATCTCGACCTCGATGACGATCAACTCCCCGGCCGCGCCGATCTGGGCGATGTATATCGCCGCAGCCGAAAAGCGCGGCTTCCCGCGGGCTCAGCTGGAGGGAACCCTCCAGAACGACATCCTCAAGGAGTTCGTGGCGCAGAAGGAGTTCCTGTTCCCGCCCGAGCCGTCGATTCGCCTGGTGACGGACACGATCGAGTTCGGCACCCGCGAACTCCCAAAGTGGAACACCATCTCGATCTCGGGCTACCACATCCGCGAAGCCGGGTCGACGGCCGTGCAGGAGCTGGCCTTCACGATCGCCGATGGCATGGCCTACGTCGAAGAGGCGATCAAGCGCGGCCTGCGCGTCGACGAGTTCGCGCCGCGGCTGTCGTTCTTCTTCAACTCGCACAACGACTTCTTCGAGGAGATCGCCAAGTTCCGCGCGGCGCGGCGGATCTGGTGGAAGCTGATGACGCAGCGCTACAGGGCCGAGAACGAACGGTCGACCTGGATGCGCTTCCACACGCAGACGGCAGGCGTGTCGCTCACCGCCCAGCAGCCGCTCAACAACCTGACACGCGTCGCGATTCAGGCGCTGGCGGCGGTCCTCGGCGGGACGCAGTCGCTCCACACCGACGCGTACGACGAGGCGTGGGCCGTGCCGTCCGCCGAGGCAGCACTCCTGGCGTTGCGGCAGCAACAGGTCATCGCGTCGGAAACGGGCGTGGTGAACACCGTGGACCCGCTCGGCGGGTCGTGGTTCGTGGAGTCACTTACCAACGAGGTCGAGCGGCAGGTGTGGCGCTACCTCGACGAGATCGACGGCTTCGGAGGCATGGTCAAGGCGATTGCGGCGGGCTTCCCACAGAAAGAGATTGCCGATGCGGCGTATCGGTTCCAGCGCGAGCTCGACGAGGGGGAGCGCGAGATCGTCGGAGTCAACGTCAACGCCGATCCGGACGAGCAGCTGAGCATCCCGCTGCTCGAGGTCAGCGAAGAGTCCAAGGCGCGTCACCTCTCGCGGCTTGCCCGAACGCGCGCAGAACGCGATCCCGAGCGCGTCGCCTCGGCCCTGACGAAGTTGCGCGACCTGTCGTCGCAACCCGGCTCATCTGAGGCCAATGTCATGCCCGCGCTGATCGAGTGTGCCAATGCGTACGCCACGCTGGGCGAGATGTGCGGGGTGTTCCGCGCCGTCTTCGGGGAGTACCGCGAGCCCGTCGCCGTCTGATTCGATGACCGATGAACTGATCGATCTAGTCGAAGGCCTCGCCGCCGAGGCTGGCGACGTCACACCGAAACAAACGCCAACCGCCACGGAGTACCTCCGAAACGGCCGTGCCTTTGCTGCCGTCGATCGAACTGCCGTCGAGTTGCGCCTCATGCCGGATATCGCCGAGGCGGCCATGCGGACACCGTCGGCCGGTCCTTCAGCGCGCGGCGACGAGTGGCTCAGTTTTGCCCCGCCCGAATGGGATCAGCACGCCACCGATCGCCTCGAAGCGTGGTTTCGGGTCGCCTGGCGGCTCGCCGAACCTAGGCGATAGGTCGGGAATTTTCTCGCCCCACGGCCGAATACACCGCTGGGGGAACCAGCGGAGCTGGTCCGGCCCTGATTTACGGCCTTTCGCTCGTGGCACGGCACAAACGTCCTGGAATAGCCTCGGGAACGGCTTGCAGCCATCACGCCGGTGTATACGCTCGCCCCACGAGAAATCCTCCGCGAACGGTCCGCTGCAAACGAAAGACCCCGACCGAAGCCGGGGTCTCGCTAGGGTCTGAGTCGGGGCTAGGCGGCGGTGTCGGCCGCCTGCTCGGTTGACTCGGCCGGCTGTGCAACCGGCGAGAACTGCTTGAGCCCGAACTGGGCCTCGAGCTGCTCGAGCGGTCGGAACCCGACTACGCCCTGCGGCGTGTAGGCGTTACCCGCCTCGTCCTTGCCGGGACGGAAGAACGCGATCGTGGGGATGCTCATGATGTTGAACGCCTGCGACAGGACGGGGTTGGCGTCCACGTCGACCTTGACGACCTGGATCGTTCCGTCGTACTTCTCGGCCAGCTTCTCCATCTCCGGGGCGACCATCCGACACGGGCCGCACCACGTGGCCCAGAAGTCGACGACGACGGGCCTGTCACTTCCGATCACGAGCTCCTGGAAGTTGGCGTCTGTCGCGACCTTGATTTCTGCCATTGCTAGTTGAGTCCTTTCTCCGCCCTCAGCGGGAGATGTCCTGTATGAGCCTGTAGGCCTCAATGACCCGGGGGTCGGCGAGGCTGTAATAGATCGTGGTGCCCTCGCGTCGGGCGCTGACCAATCCTGCCGAGCGAAGCACCCCGAGGTGCTGGCTCATGTTCGGGATCTGGCAGCCCACGTCGCGCGAGAGCTCGCTGACGGAACGCTCCCCGGAAGCCAGCGTCTCGAGCACACAAAGGCGCTTGGGATCCGACAGCGCGCGGGCGACTGCCGCGGATTTCTGCCGGTCGAGATCACTGGTTGGAAGGGTCGCGCTCGTCATTCGAGGCTCGATTGTCTCACTTGTTGCGCAAGTACGCAAACTCTGACGCGCTGCCGGCGGAGGTGACCGGCGACCGGCGCAATAGCGCCGAGAATGACGGCCTTACCGTCACGAACCTGCTTAATCCGCCTTGTGGCGACGTGGCAACCCACCGGACGCGCAAACGAGCATCGATTTCACGCTCAAGAACTAACCGCGCAAGCCGCCAAGCATGGCCCAGCGGCGCCTGCTGGGCGAGTTAGGGCCAGCCCTGACGGTAAGGCCGACATCGAAGCGCGGAAGCCCGGCACGCAGGCTTTGCCGCTTGGCCGCCACCCGGGGCGCTCAGGCCGCGGCGACCGGGGTGCCGCAGCTACCGCAGAACTTCATGCCTGGTGCGAGGTCGTTCCCGCAGCTTGCGCACTTGGCCAGGGCGACGGGCGCGCCGCAGTTCGAGCAGAACTTCTCTGAGCCGACCGGCTTCCCGCAACTCGTGCATGTCGTCGTGCGCGTGGCGGTGTCGCCGGAGAAGTGCTTCTCGGTGGCAATTGCCTCGCGCATCTGGCTCACCTGGAGCGCAGCCCGCTCGGCCTCCATTTCTGACGCGAGCTTCGGCGCGTCGTTGACGCACAGCCCGCGCTCCTCGTTCCAGCACGTGCCGTCGACCCAGACGTGGTCGCGCGGACACTGCTTGAACTTGGGCATGATGTCGGTCGCGGCCTTCTTGAGGGCCTCGTCGCGCGCCCCGCGATCAGTCACGTTCTGGACCGTGTCTGCCGCGTTCGCGGCACCCCACAGCCCACCCAACAGGTTGCTGGCTCCGCTCAGTAGAGAGCCGGCCGTTCCCAGTGCGGAGCGCTCGTACTCGCTTCGATAGCCGCTGCCGCAGATGTCGCAACGGAATTCGAACTGGTATCCGTGCTGATCGGACATATCGCTGTAGTTGTCGGTGAAAGGCGTGAAGCCCGCCATCTGGGAACCCCTCCTATGTGCAAGCCTCGAACATCGTAACGCCGCGCCTCAGCCGTGCCTCAGTCGATTCCGAAGGTTCGCATCCGCGGCTCATCCAGCCCCGCGTGGTGACCCAGCTCGTGCAGCACTGTTCGCTGGACCTCGCGCGCCAGCTCCTCGGGATCTGCGAAGTCCTCTTCCAGCGGCAGCCGAAAGATCGTGATCTTGTTCGGAAACATCGAATAGCTCGCGCCGTCCGCCACTGGCGAGATTCCCTCGTACAGGCCGTAAAGGCTGTCCGTCGCATGTAGCTGGCTGTCGCGCAGCTGGTCGGGCGTCGGCTCGTCGTCTATGACCACGGCCACGTTCTCGAGCAGTTTCTGCACGCCCGGCGGCAGGCCGTCGAGGGCCATCTCCACCAGCGTCTCGAACGGCTGGTGCTTGAACTCGGGGGAGGGCGGCAGCGGAACCCGCCGGCCGCGCTGCCGCCGTGCTTGCGTCCCACGGCGCCTTATAGCCACCTTCCTATGCTATCGAGCGTGGCCCATGAGCCGGACTCCCTGGTCGTCGCCACCGACACGGGCGTCGGCATTCACTTCCTCGACTGGGGCGGCGAGGACAAAGCCCTCCCTCCGCTCTTGCTGCTGCATGGCCTTGCGTCGACCGCCTGGTCCTTGACACCGGTAGCTCGACGACTGCGCGAGCACACCCGCGTCATCGCGGCCGACCTGCGCGGCCACGGCATGTCCGAGGCGCCGCGCGCCGGTTATGAGCTTGAGTCCCTCGCCTTCGACGCACTCACAGTGCTCGTGGCCAACGGCTATGGCATTGACGCGGGCGGCCGAGCGGCGGTCGTAGCCGGCCACGGCCTGGGGGCAATGGTCGCCGCGACGATGGCCACCATCCAACCCGACTCGATCGCGGGCATTGCTCTCATCGACGCGGGTTGGGAGGAACTCGGCGAGGCGACCGGCATGACCGCGGCCGATTTCGAGCGGTCCATCGGCGACCCACCTGAGGTCATGGCGTCGATGGATGCCTACCTGGCAGACCGCCGCGAGTTCGACCCAGCGACGTGGGATGCCGATCAGGAGCGCGCCGCGCGGGCGGCGGTCGATGAGAAACACGCCGGCCATGTCGGGCCGGTCACGAGGACGCACGCGCTGCGCGGGTCGATCGCGGCGATGTTCGAATACCGGCCGATCGAGACGCTGACGACCCTGTCGATGCCTTTGATGATCGCCGTGGCCGAGAGCGGAGCCGCAGACGACGAGACCGCGCGCGAACGGCAGATCGCCCTGCAAGATGTGGTGCAGGCCCGTGCCCAGGCCGGGCTGCCTCCACCGGACATCCGTCGCTTCTCGGGTGCCGGCCACAACCTCATGCGCTACCGGTCTGACGAGCTGACTGCTGCTCTCCTGGACCTACTGAACGAGGCCGACGCTCACCAGCGGTCGTAGGCAGGGTGGCCGGGCCTCACGGCCACGAATGTTCCTCGACAGGTTGCGGTAACCACTCCGTCGGCCTCGAGCGTGGCCTCCACCGTTGCCCGATCCTCGGCCGACTCGAGCACCCATGCCCGTAGTCGGACCGGGCCACCGGTCGGGGTGGGCTTGAGCATCCGCACGTGGTAGTCGGCTGTCACCGTCGTCGGAGGCTTGTCGGCGCCGCGCTGCCTCATCACGTGGTAGGCCGCGGCCCAGTTGGAGTGGCAATCCATGAGCGTGCCGATGATCCCGCCGTTCAGGACTCCCGGAAACGCCTCGTGACGCGGGGCCGGCGTCCACTCAGCGATGACGTCATTCGCCGAGCTCGGGTCGGGAAAGCTGCGGATGTGCAGTCCATCGGGGTTTGACGGTCCGCAGCCGAAACAGATGGTGTGCGCCCCGTAGCGCTCCTGGAGGCTCAGCTCTGTGCTCGGCACGACCCGATTGTCGCCCACAGGTGGCCGCGGGATGAGGGCGTGTCAGAATCGGGCGGATGGATCCCAAGCTGGATGATCGCGTTCGGCAGCTGGTCGACGAGATCGAGCACGAGATTGGCGAGGACGGCTTCGAGCTGACCTCGACCGAGATAGCCGGCAATGGGCGCTCAGAGGATGGGCACCACGCCGTCGAGGGCGCGGTGCGCCAGATCCTGCTGGAGACAGGCGAGGATCCCGATCGCGAGGGATTGCGCGACACGCCATCGAGGGTGCGGCGCATGTATGCCGAGCTGACAGCTGGCTACCACGTTGATCCCGATCGGCTGGTCAACAAGGCGATCTTCGACGTCGACTACAGCGAGATGGTCGTCGTCAAGGACATTCCGTTCTACAGCCTGTGCGAGCACCACCTCCTGCCATTCTTTGGCCAGGCCGCCGTGGCGTACATTCCCGAGGGTCGGGTAATCGGACTGTCGAAGATCCCGCGTATCGTCGAGATGTACTCGCGCCGTCTACAGGTCCAGGAGCGGATGACCAAGCAGATCGCGGATTTCCTGATGGAACGGCTCCAGCCAAGGGGCGTCGGCGTCGTGATCGAGGCGTCCCATCTTTGCGCGGTCATGCGCGGCGTGCGCAAGCCGGGCACGATCATGACTACGAGCCACGTTCTCGGCCTGTTCCGAACGGCGGATCGGACGCGGGCCGAGTTCTTCAGCCACCTCGAACGCCGGCCACCGAGCCTCTAGCGATGGCAAATCGACGCCCGAGGATGGCGCAGCCCATCACCAAGCGGAAAGGCGACGCGCCGCCCGTTGAGTCCGAAACTCGAGACGCCACGACTCCCGACGCCCCGGAGCAGGCGACTGTCCAGTCCCGGCCGGAATCGGCTGCGGTCGAGATGCTGCCCTCGCTCACCACGAGCGCGTCGTCGCCCGGTGTGAACGCCGAGCCGGCGGGGTTGTTCGCAGCGCCCGCACCCCAGGCGCCGCCGCAGGCTCCGCAGGTTCCGGAGGCGGGGTCCGAGGCGCCGCAGACGTTGCGCGAGATCGTTGCACGCGCCGAGGATGGCTGGCGCCAGTTCCGCGCGGCGGCCGGCGCGTTCCCGAGTGAGCGGATGGACGAGCGCCTGGGCGACGGGTGGACCCGCAAGCAGATGCTCGCTCACATCACCGCGTGGCACGATATGGCGCACGATCGACTGGGCAAGATGATCATGAGCGGCAGGCCTGAGCCAAGCGTCGATGACGCCGACGCGTTCAACGCGAGGATCGCGCGACAGGCGATCGGACGGACGGCGGGGGAGATACTCAAGGAAATGGAGATGACGTTCAACAGGCTCCGACGCCAGCTGGGCCGGCTGAACGAGGAGCAGCTCGTCGCGAACGACGGCTGGGCGGCGACTGTCATCGCGGCAAACACATACGAGCACTACGAAGAGCACTGGGCCGACGTGTACCAGCCGCCACAACCCGACGGCCGCGGTTCGCGCCGGTGACGAGCCCCTCCGAAGCTGCTGGCCGCCAACGCCCGATCAAGGTGCTCATCGCGAAGCCCGGATTGGACGGGCATGACCGCGGAGCAAAGGTGCTCGCTCGCGGCCTGCGCGACGAAGGGTTCGAAGTCGTCTACACCGGCCTGCGCCAGACACCGGAGATGGTCGTTTCGGCCGCGCTCCAGGAGGACGTGGACGTGGTTGGGCTGTCGATCCTGTCGGGCGCGCACATGACGCTGCTGCCCAAGATCTGCGCCGGGCTCAAGGAGAACGGCATGGACGACGTGCTGGTGACGGCCGGCGGGATCATCCCTGACGACGATGTGCCTGCTCTCAGGGAAGCAGGCGTCTCGCGCGTCTTCGGGCCGGGCACAACAATCCGCGAGGTCGCCGAGTACATCCGCGGCAACGTCCGCCAATCGAGCTAGCAGCGCCGTGAGCGCAGGCGAAGTGCCGCCTGATGCACCGTCGCTCGCTGAGCGCGCGCGCGAAGGCGACCGCCGCGCGCTGGCCAGGCTGCTGACCGAGGTCGAGAACCGAACCGCTGCCGGCGAGCAGGCCCTGCGCGCGCTCTACCCGCAGGCTGGGCGAGCCCACCTGGTGGGCGTCACCGGTGCTCCCGGATCGGGCAAGAGCACGCTTCTTGCAGCGCTCGTGACCGAGGCTCGCGCAGGCGGTCGACCCGTGGCGGTCATAGCCATCGATCCGTCGAGCCCCATCACCGGCGGCGCGATCCTGGGCGACCGCATCCGCATGCAGGCGCACGCTGGCGATCGGGACGTCTTCATCCGATCCATGGCGTCACGCGGCCACGCTGGGGGGCTGGCGGCGAGCACGGTCGGCGCGGCAGCGGTGATGGACGCCGCGGGATTCGAGCTGATCTTCATCGAGACGGTCGGGACCGGTCAGAGCGAGGTCGAGGTCGCTTCCATCGCCGATACGACGGTCGTCGTGCAGGCTCCCGAAATGGGCGACGAGGTCCAGGCCATCAAAGCCGGCCTGCTCGAGGTCGCCGACATGGTCGTGGTCAACAAATCCGACCGGCCGGGCGCCGACCGCGCCGCTTCGCAGTTGCGCGCGATGCTCACCGTCGGCGCGCACCACGACAAAGCGATGGGCGATCGCCCCCGGCCCAAGCGGCCGGACGTCCTGCTCGCGTCCGCGATAACCGGCGCGGGCGTGCCCGAGCTCCTGGCCGCGCTGGACCGGCGCCACGCGGCGCGGCACAGCGACGGGGCTTCGTTAACGGACGCGGCCGCGCTGAAGCGTGCCGAGGCGCAACTGTCGGGGATCCTCGCCGAGCGCGTGGGCGACCAGCTTCGGGCGCCCAATCGCGCGGAACAGAGGGCTGAAACGCTGCGCGCGGTCGCGGCACACAAGATCGATCCGTACTCGGCCGCCGACCAGCTGCTCGCGCTGCTGTCCGAGCGCAGCGAGGGCTAGGCTACCCACGATGGCAAGTTTCCTCCGCAGTCCGTTGGACTGCTGCGCGCGAAGCGATCAGCCCTGTGCTGACGCTCAGGTCTGATCGTCGCTTGCGGACGGTGCTCGTATGCGGCGCTGGCCTGATGGGCCACGGCATCGCCCAGGTCATGGCCGCGGCCGGACACAACGTGGTGCTCTATGAGCCGGAAGTGGCCCGCGCTGAAGCGGGTCGTGCGCGGATCGGCGCCAACCTGGAACGTGCCGTCGGGAAGGGCAAGATCACGGCCGACGAACGCCACGCACAGCTTGGTCGGATCGCGGTCGCCGCATCGCTCACTGACGCGGCACGCCACGCCGACCTCGTCATCGAGGCAGTGTTCGAGGACGAAGACGTCAAGCGTGCCCTCTTCGCCGAGCTCGACTCAGCGACCCCGGAAACGGCGATCCTGGCCAGCAACACCAGCTCGATCAGCATCACCAGGCTCGCGTCGGCCGTTAGCGAGGAGCGCCGGCCGCGTGTCGTGGGCATCCATTTCTTCAGCCCGGTGCCGGTCATGCCGCTGATCGAGCTCATCCGCGGCGCGGAGACAGACGATGCGACCGAGACCTACGTCCGCGAGCTTGCAGCGGAGTTGGGCAAGCAGCTTATCGTCAGCCGCGACCGGCCCGGCTTCATCGTCAACCGCATGGTGATGCCGTTCCTGGCAGAGGCCATGCGCGCCTTCGAGGAAGGGCTGGCGTCGCGAGAGGACATCGACACGGGCGCGCGAGTCGGACTCAACCATCCCATGGGCCCGCTGGAGCTGGCCGACTTCATCGGCCTCGACGTCTGCCTGCACATCATGGAAGTGCTCCACGAGGGCTTCGGGGATCCGCGCTTCGCGGCACCACCGGTCCTGCGCCAACTCGTGGACGCCGGCCACCTCGGCCAGAAGACCGGGCGCGGGTTCTACACGTATCCGCGCGAGCCAAAG
>JBBDRY010000077.1:9881-28852 GCA_040905225.1 Chloroflexota bacterium
GGCGGCAGGTCGGTCGGCAGCAGCAGGCGAATCTCGATCCGGCCGGCGCGCAGGGCGTGAGCGTGCAGTTCGAGCGTGCGCTCGATCAGCGGAGCCAGGTGGGTCGACTGCCTGTCCGGTGTCCGCTGGCGTGCGAAATCGAGCAGGTTCTGGACGATGCGTCGTGTGCGGTCGGCCTCCTGCACGAGGAGGTCGGCATCGTGTGCCAGGTCGGCCGGCAGGCGCTCGTCGGTCCGCATCAACTGTGCGAAGGCGATGATCGCGCTGAGTGGGTTGTTGAGCTCGTGGGCCACACCGCTGATCAGCTGGCCCAGAGCCTCCATCTTCTGCGCCTGGAGGAGCTCGGCCTGCATCCGCTCGCTCTCGGTCAAATCTCGAATCTGCACCAGCAACCTCTCTTCGCCGCGCAGAGCGGTCACGGCCAGGTGCATGACCAATGGAAAGGTGGTGCCGTTCGGCCTGCGCCCGCGCGCCTCAACCTCGGCCTTTCGCGATCGATGGAGCGTGCTCGTGAGGGCGCGGCGCCGTTCGCGGTCCAGGTCGGTCAGGCTCTCGATGCTGTGACTCAACAGCTTGCGTGCGGTAATCCCGTACAGCGTGTGGGCCGCACGGTTCGAGTCGAGCACGCGACCGTCCCAGTCGCAGATCAGGATGGGTTCCGGTGCCTGCTCGAACAGGCCGCGGTAGCGAGTCTCGGACTCGTCCAGCTCCTGTTGGCGGGCGAGCAGGGCGTCGCGCAGCCGGACGTTGCCCAGCGCCAGGGCAACCAACCGCCCGATCGCCGTGAGCAGCTCCTCGTCGTTGGCGAGCTCGGGCGGATCGTCGTTCCAGACGAGTCCCAGGATGCCGTTGAACTCGCTACCGGATAGGAGCGGCACGATCGCGAACGCGGCCATGCCCATCTGATCGGCCGCGTCGCTCAACACGCTCCGTTCGTGGTCGGGTAGGCGGCGATCGAAGATCTCAGGCCGGCCGGTCTCCAGCGGCCGCCTAACCCAGGCAAGCTCGCTTGGCCGAAGGTCGGCTGATGCGGCGATCAGCTTCTCCAGCCGCCGCTGGGCCAGCCATTCGATCGTCTCGTCGCCTTCGATGGCGCACACGGCCGCGCGGTCTGCGTCGAGCATCGAGCCGACCTGGTCGAGGGCTCGCGCGGCCACGGCGTTGATCGAACCTGTCCGCTCATCGAGGCGCGCGAGCTCGGCCAAACCGGCCAGGCCGCGTTCGCGAAGTTGCGCCTCGTTCAGCGTCTGCTGCGGCACCGCAGAATGCTAGCCCTCACCGCCCGCGATCTCCGCGAGCCGCTTTCGCGTCTGATCCACGTGGGCAGTCGCTCCCTTCGCCTCGAAGTTCTCGAGGGCACGTCCAAACGCATCGCGCGCTTCCTGCATGCGCCCGGCTGTGACCAGGACTTCGGCGAAGTCGGATAGGACCAGACCCCGCCGCTCCAGGTAGTCGGTCCCCTCGGCGACCTCTACGGCCCGTCCGGCGCTGGCCTCCGCTTGATCGAGCTCGCCACGCGCTGCCTGGACGCGGCCGAGCGCGCTCCAGCCCTGGGCCTGTGCCTCGGCATCGTCCGGTTGAGCCGTATCGAGCGTGATGCGCGCAAACCGATCTGCTTCCTCCCACCGACCAAGGGCGATGTACAGCGCCGCGAGGTTGCCCGCGACTGTTGAGGAGAAGGCCGTGTCGCCACTGGCGGACATTCGCTCATATGCTCCGAGCATCAATCGCTCGGCCTCCTCGTAGTTACCTGCGGCCATCTCCATTGGCGCAAGGAAGTGGCCGGCGATACCGTCCGCGAAGGGCCGCCGACCAAGCTCGACTTCGATCTCCATGGCACGCCTGTGCATCTCGCGGCCCGCGTCAAAATCGCCGACCAGGCCGCGCAGCCCGCCGGAGACGCGCAAAACGAAGGCCTCGATGACACGGCTGCTGGCCACGTCGAAGCCCTGCAGGATCTCTAGCGGCTGCTCCACCGGCGTCGGTCCCCAGAACACCGACGCGAGGGCCATTCCGGAGACCATCGGTGGCAATACCTGCGCCGGATAGCGCGAGCGCATGTCCATCAAGAGCCGATGCGCCGTTAGCGCGCGCCCGGCAAAGAAGTGATGTCGCGCGAGCTCGAGCTGCGCGCGCATCGCTCCCCACGTATCGCCGCGCTTGTCGAAGAACGCGAGCAGCTCCTCGCTTCGCGTGAGGACCTGCTCGACGGTAACCGTGCCCAACGTTCCCTGAGTGTCTAGCCGAAAAACCTCGGTGTAGGCGGCCCCCAACTCGTCGCCCGTGGCTCTGGCCCGTTCCATCTCGGTCGCAAGCAAGGCGTCGGCGGCACGGAGATCGCCCGAGGCCACGAGGGCTAGACCAAGCCCGGCGGCCAACCGATATCGCTCGTGCGCGATTTCCGGCGTCAGGTCGAATGCTGCTCGGAAGAGCTTGAGCGCAGCGTTGGAGTCGCCGCGCTGGGCTGCCCTCTCGGCCGAGGCCCCAAGGTGCCTCGCTGCCTCGGCGCCCAGCCGGCGGCCTTCGTCGTCAAGCGGCCCGAGCTCGGTTCGATACCGATACGCCTGTTCGAGGTGATACCCGAGGATCTCCTCATATTCCGTCACGTGATCGCCCGCCATCCGTTCCAGCCACTCGGCGAAGCGCGCGTGTAGGTCCGCACGCGACTCCTTGGGCATTGCCGAGTAGGCCGCGTCTCGAATGAGGAGGTGCCGGAAGCGGAACCCCTCGTCGCCATAAAAGTCCGAACGATCGGGCCGCACCAGCTCCTTGCGAGAGAGCGCCCGAAGATGGAGCGGCACCGACTCACGCAGGTCCGGGAGCGTCAGCTCGGCGACGGCGCCGCGGTGAAAGACCTTGCCCTCCACGGCCCCTCGCTCGATGACCGCCCGTTCCGGCACCGGCAACCGATCAAGCCGGGCGGCGAGCAGCGCCTGGATCGACGGCGGGACGGTGACGTCCGCAAGCGCGCTGGCCGCCGTCCATTTGCCGTCGGTCTGAACGAGGACGCCGCTGTCGATGAGCATCGCGATCATCTCTTCGACGAAGAGAGGGTTGCCCTCGGCCGCGGCCGCGATCTTGTCGACGAGCTGGCCACCGAGCTCAACCTGACCGAGCAGGCTGACCATCAGCTGCTGGCTCTCGGCATCGTTCAGTGGCTCGAGCGTGAGTGTCGTGGCGTAGCTCTTGCCGCCGCCCCATCCGGGCCGAGCCTCGAGCAGTTCCTGTCGCGCGACGCAGAGCAGCAGTACCGGGGCGTCGACTGTCCAATCGGCGAGATGCTCGACGAGATCGAGCAGCGTCGGCTCTGCCCAGTGCACGTCGTCGAGCACCAGGACCAGCGGCTGACGGCGAGCAAGTGACTCGAGCGCCGTGCGAACGGCCCAGAACGTTTCCTCTGCCGAACCCGTGCCGGTCGACAGTCCGATCAGAGCACCGATTCGCTCGACCACCTGCGCCCGGTCTCGTTCGTTGTCGACGAGCCCGCCGAGCTTGGTGCGCACAGCTGGTTCGTCATCCCCCTCGACCAGCCCCGCAGCGACTCGAATGGCCTCCGCAATAGGCCAGTACGTGATCCCCTCGCCGTACGAGAGGCTTCGACCGTGAAGGACGAGAGCTCCGCCGCCAAGCTCGGCCAGGAACTCGCTGACCAGGCGCGACTTGCCGACGCCGGCCGCGCCGAGGATCGTGAACAGGTGGCACACCCGCTCGTCGACGACCTGCTCGTAGGCTTCGGCGAGCAGCCTGCGCTGGCGCTGGCGGCCGATCATCGGGGAGTCCACCCTGCGCGCGGGCGAAGTTCCACCCGCGGGGACGTCGATGAGCCGATAGGCGGTGAGCGGCTTCGATTTGCCCTTAGCCGTCAGCGGCTCGGTCGGCTCGACCAGCACCGCGTCTCGGATCAATTGGTAAGTCTCCTGTCCGACCAGGATTTCACCAGGTTGGGCCGCCTGTTCGAGACGCGCTGCCACGTTGACGGCGTCACCAGTCACGAACCTCTGGCCGGCACCGGCGTCGCCCGCCACGACCTCGCCCGTGTTTATCCCGGTGCGCCACGCAATGGTTGAACCCCGCTGCCGTTGGAGCTCGTCGTCGACGACCCGCAATCTGGTTTGGATCTCGGCCGCCGCGCGGGCCGCACGAAGGGCGTCGTCCTCGTGGACAACCGGAACGCCGAAGACAGCCATCACAGCGTCCCCGATGTACTTCTCGACTGTGCCCCCGTGCCGCTCCACGATTGTGCGGATCTCGTCGAAGTAGCGGGTCATGACGCGCCGTAGCGACTCCGGGTCTGCCCGTTCGCCCAACGCGGTCGACCCGACGGCATCCATAAACATGACTGTCACGGTCTTGCGGACCTCGCTCGCGGCCGGCCCGACGCCGAGCGCAGTGCCGCAGTTCGAGCAGAAGCGCGCGTCATCGGCGTTCTCCCGGCCGCAGCGCGGGCAGGAGATCACGGGGGCGTTCAGTGGGCGCCAGCCGGCGGCCGCGACCGCGCTCCTCGCGCCGGGACGAGCCGATACAACTGGCGCTGGCCCGGCAATCCCTTCAGCTCATGTAGCCCGTAGTCGTCAAACACGAGGTCCGTGGCGTCGACGAGGTCGCGCACGGTTGCCGAGACGATCACGTCGCTAGGCTGCGCGACCGACATCATACGGGCCGCCGCATGGACAGCCACGCCGCGCACGTCCGTCGCTGTCATCTCGACCTCGCCCGTATGGACCGCCACCCTCACAGAGATGTTGAGTGGTGAAAGGGCCTCGGCGAGCCCAGCAGCGGCCCGGACTGCTCGCTCCGCGCTGTCAAAGAAACCAATCACACCGTCGCCGGTCGTTTTGACCAGGCGCCCGTCGTGTGCGTCGATGAGTCTCTCGGCGATCTGATTGTGGCGGCTCACCAGCTCGCGCCAGCGCATCGGCCCCTGCCCGACGGCATGGGCGGTCGAATCCACAATGTCCGTGAACATGATCGATGCGAGAACGCGGCGAGCGGAAGCGGATTCCGCCCGGGCATAGCCGCGCATGGCTTCGAAATCGACCGAGACCCACGGTTCGTCGCCGACGACCCACGCGTCATGTCCGGGCGGGATCTCGAAGACTTCGCCGGGTCCGATCTCCAGCTCGACGCCGTCCTGCATCTGAACTCGTAGGCGCCCCGTCATCGTGACCCCCACGTGGTGGTATTGGCATGCCTGCGTCCCGGCGATGGGCTTGATGTCGACCGACCAGCGCCACCCCGGCTCGTAGGTCATCCTGCCGATGACGTGGTCGTCCAGCTCGACGACGTCTATCCGGCCGTTCGGAATGACGCGCACATCTGCGCTTTCGCTGAATCGCGCCCGCTGGAGTCGAGCCATTGTGGTCCTCGTTGCGGGCTAGTTGGCCTCAAATTCCATGCTCACCCGGACGGACCTTTCGAGCGTATCGCCCACCGGCGAGCCTTCCAGACAGGCTCGGCGAATCTCCTCGAGCTGGTCGGGCGACGCTCCCTTCGTCTTCAGGCGGATGGTGTACTCAACGTTCTGGTATCCCGGACCGTGTTCCGCTTCGAGGCCCAGGTAACGCCTGACGTTGAAGTATCCCCGCGCTTCCACTGATAGCTCTTCGATGTGCACGCCGAGCAGGGCTGCCTTGTTGGCGACGACCTCGATGTCACACGCTGCGAGCGACCGCAGGAGCATGCCCATCGCGCTCGGATCATCATCGCCGCCCATGTAGACCGCTGGCCCGCCCAGGGCCGAAGTCACCTCGGCGCGCGATCCGCCCGCCCACCGAGCGACAACGACCGGATTGCGGTCCGCCGTGGCTGTGTCGGATTCGACCGCAGCGATGTACTCGCGAAGCTCCCCGACGTCGACACCGTTGACGCTCCCGCCCCTTGCCGTCGTCACCATCGGTACGGATCCTCCCTTGGCCAGCACGCCGCGCGTTGGATTTCGGATGACGCCCTGACCGGCGTCCACACGCACGTACCGCCCTCCCATCCTACTAGCGCGCGATGCGAGTCTCCCGACGCGTGGCGAGGCGCCCGCCGCGCGCGGTCGTAACATGGTCCGCGTGATCGGCAAAGGCAACGGCAACGCGGCTTTCAACGGCGCCAACGGTCAGGTCTACATCGTCTCGGCGGCGCGCACGCCGATCGGCAAGTTCGCGGGGAGCCTCGCGGACGTTCCCGTAACCACCCTGGGCGGCATCGCGATCCGCGCCGCGGTGGAGCGCGCCGGCGTGCAGCCGGACGAGATCGATGAAGTGCTCATGGGCCAGGTGCTCCAGGCCGGAGTGGGCCAGGCGCCGGCGCGCCAGGCAGCCCTGAAGGGCGGGCTGGGCGACTCGGCCAGCGCGACCACGATCAACCGCGTCTGTGGCTCCGGCCTCAAGGCGATCATGCTCGCCGCGGCTGAGATCCGGGCGGCGGATGCCGAGGTAGTCGTGGCCGGTGGCATGGAGAACATGAACCAGGGTCCGTACCTGATCCCCAAGGCGCGTTTCGGTTATCGCCTGGGTAACGCCGAGATGATCGACGCGACCGTCCACGACGGTCTGTGGTGCAGCACCGAGTCGTGCCATATGGGCACTCACGCGGAACGCGTCGCGATGAAGAACGAGGTGAGCCGGGCCGACCAGGACCAGTTCGCGTTCGATAGCCATCAGCGCGCGATCGCGGCCATCGACGCCGGTCGGTTCACGGAAGAGATCGTTCCGGTGCCGGTCCAGCGCGGCAAGGAAACCGTGGACTTCGACACTGACGAGGGCCCGCGCCGCGATTCGACCCTCGAGGCGCTCGCCCGACTCAAGCCGGTATTCGCTCTGCCTGACCCTGAGCCTGACTCGCCAGTGGGCATGCCCGACGGCACTGTCACCGCGGGCAACGCCCCGGGCATCACAGACGGTGCCGCCGCGACGGTCGTGGCCAGCGAGCGTGCGGTCGAGAGGCTGGGCCTGAAGCCGCTCGCCCGGATCGTGGGCTACAGCCAGGCGGAAGTCGCGCCCAAGTGGTTGTTCCTGGCGCCCGTCAAGGGCGTCCAGAAGCTGCTGGCCAAGATCGAGATGCCGATCGAGGCGTTCGATCTGGTCGAGATCAACGAGGCGTTTGCCGCCCAGGTCCTTGCCGATGGCCGGGAGCTGGGCTTTGATTGGTCGAAGGTGAACGTCAACGGAGGGGCAATCGCGCTCGGTCACCCCATCGGTGCAAGCGGTGCGCGTATCGTGGCCACGCTGCTGCATGAGTTGCGGCGGAGAGAGGGTAGCTATGGACTGGCAACGCTGTGCCTGGGCGGGGGAGGGTCTGTCGCGATGGCCTTCGAGAGGGTCTAGCGCCGAGACCGCAATACCGGCCCCGCACAGATGAGCCGCGTCGCGATCGTAGCCGACTCGGCCAGCGATCTGGCGCCAGATCTGGCGAAGGCGCACGACATCACGGTCGTGCCGCTACTCGTCACCTTCGGCGACAAGGAATACCGAGCCGGAGTCGACCTGTCGGGCGATGACTTCTGGCGCGAACTCACCGCGCCCGGGGCGCCGTTCCCAAAGACGGCCGCAGCTGCCCCAGGGACCTTCAAGGAGACATTCGAAGGTCTTTTCGCGAGCGGCGTGGACGAGATCGTCTACGTCGGCGTGGGATCGAAGCTCTCGGCGACTCTGGCCAGCGCCAAGGTCGCCCGGGAGATGCTGCCCGACCGGAAGATCCACATCGTCGACTCGAATACCGCAAGCATGGGCACCGGTTTGCTGGCATTGTTAGCCGCCGAGAAAGCGGCGTCTGGAATGTCGGCCGAACAGGTGGTGGCAGAGGTCAATGGCCGCCTCGATAGGGTCCGGCTTTATGTCGTCCTGGAGACGCTCGAGTACCTCAAGCGCGGCGGTCGGATCAGTCCCGCTCGCGCTGCCATTGGCAACGTGTTGTCGGTCAAGCCGATCATCACCCTCGAGAACGGCGTGGTCGAGACGGCCGACCGGCCACGCACGCGCGGACGCGCCCGCGAACGACTTGTCGAGCTGCTCGTGGCGGCCAAACCCGAGCGCATCGCAATCCTCCACGGGCAAGCCAGCGACATCGAGGCGTTCGCCGCGGAGCTCGCCGCGGCAACTGGCGTGCCCCGCGAGAGGATGACCATCAACCTGATCGGCGCATCTGTCGGGCCGCACGTTGGTCCTGGCGCGTATGGCGCCGTAACGATGTCTGCGTGAGGCTCGGCTCCGCGCTGATCGTCGGCTGCCTGCTGGCGCTGGCGAGCGGGGCGCACGGTCTGGCACGTCGTTCAGGACTGAGGAGTTGATCATGCCCGATGACACCGCGCAGGTAGCAGAGCCGCCGAACCCGGTGACGTCGTTGGATGATCCGCGCGCCGTCCAGATCCTGACCGCGGAGCACGGGAGCCTGCTATCGGCTCGCTCGCTCGCCTACAACGAGGCGTTCGCCCGCGCGGGGATGTTTCTCGCTTCCTGTCATTTTCGTTCGTGGCTATTGCCCTGTTGGCGCAGGTGCTTCCGCTCAACGAAGGCTTCCTGCTCATCACTGTGGTTGTGCTGGCGTTCGACCTGGTCGTCGGCGCCATGAGTTATGGCTGCATCATCGGGGCCGGCTACGAGGACTACCGCGCTGTCCACGGGCATGGCACGGATTCGTCACGCCTACGGGGAGATCGCGCCGGTCCTTCTCCTCTATTTCACTGACACCACGCACGACGATCTGGAAGGCGTCATGGTCACCTATGGAAGCCCCCGCTGAGAGGCTTCGGCGCCATCGTCTATCAGTTCACGACCTCGGCGGGCTTGATCAACGTGATCGTCTCGATGGTCGGGGGAGTCCTCGCTTCGTTGGTTGCCGTGGTCCTCGGCGCGTCGGTCGCGGTGTCCTTCGGTGTCGGCGCCGTGGCAGCTCTTGGGCTATTCGTAGCCATGGCCGGGTTGACTATTTGGTTCTACGTTCGGGTTCAGGCAGGCCTGGAGGTCCGCTTCGCGACGCCCAATGACGACACCGGGCGGGCACCCGACTCCCGGTCTTGACGCTGGCTACTGACGGCGTGCGGCGCATGCACGCCGACGAGCTGGAGATCGACGCGACGCTCGTACGCAAACTGTTGACGGGGCAATTTCCGCATTGGGCAGGGCTCCCTATCGACCGCGTCGACTCGCCCGGAACCGACAACGCCATATTCCGCCTGGGGCCGGACCTGGCTGTTCGCCTACCGCGCATCCACTGGGCCGCCGGAGACGTTGAGAAGGAGGGCGCGTGGCTGCCGCGGATTGCTCCGCACCTGCCGGTCGCGGTCCCCGTTCCGGTGGGGATCGGCGCTCCCGCTCACGGCTACCCCTGGCATTGGTCCGTGGCCCCGTGGCTGCCCGGCGACAACGCGTTCGACAGCCCACCGGCGGATCTCATCGTGTTGGCAAAGGACCTGGCCCGGTTCGTAATCGCGCTGCACGCGGTCGATGCCGAGGATGGCCCGCCGGAGGATGCTCCGCGGGCCGGCCGGGGAGTCCCGCTCTCGACTCGACACGAAGCGGTACTGACCGCCGTCGCGAAGCTGGAGGGCGTGATCGATACCGCGGCTGCGCTGGCGGCATGGAACGAGGCCCTCGACGCTCCCAACTGGGACGGCCCACCGGTCTGGATACACGGAGATCTCCAGCAAACCAATCTGCTCATGGAAGACGGCCGACTGACCGGCGTGATCGACTTCGGCGCCCTGGGTGTTGGCGACCCGGCGGCGGACCTGATCCCCGCCTGGTCGTTTTTCGAGGGCGAAAGCCGTGCCGTCTATCGGGATGTGCTGGGGGTCGACGAGGCCACCTGGGCGCGCGGGCGTGGGTGGGCGCTGTCGGTCGGCCTCATCGCGCTCCCTTACTACATCGATACCAACCCGGTGATCGTGGAGTGGTCACGCCGTTCCGTTGACGCTGTTTCGGGAACGCGCTGAGGGCTGGGTGTAAACTTCGCCCGCTCTCGGGCCACCCTGATTTCGGCCGAAGCCCGGACCCTGCCTGGAGGACCACCGTTCCGATGACGACCGAACAAGTCGCGCCGTCCATCAATCCCTGGCACGTTGCGCAACAGCAGTTCGATCTCGCTGCTGACAAGCTCAACCTGGAACCCGGACTGCGCCAGGTTCTGCGCGAGACGCGTCGTGAGTTGACCGTCCACTTCCCGGTGAAGATGGATGACGGCAGCGTCCGGGTATTCACCGGCTATCGCATCCAACACAACCTGGGTCGCGGTCCGGCAAAGGGCGGCCTTCGGTACCACCAGGACGTGACGCTGGACGAGGTCAAGGCGCTCGCGATGTGGATGACCTGGAAGTGCGCGGTTGTCGCTATCCCGTTCGGCGGTGGCAAGGGCGGCGTGGTCGTCGACCCCAAGAAGCTCAGCCAGCGTGAGCTGGAGAACCTGACTCGCCGCTTCGCGACCGAGATCGAGGTTCTCATCGGCCCCGAGCGCGACATCCCGGCACCGGACGTGAACACCAACGCGCAGACCATGGCCTGGATCATGGACACCTACTCGATGCACATCGGGTACACGGTCCCGGGCGTGGTCACCGGGAAGCCCATTTCGCTGGGTGGTTCAGAGGGTCGTAACGAGGCGACCGCGCGCGGCACCGTCTACTGCGTCGTTGAGACCGCGCGCCATCTGCACCTGCATCTCGACGATGCAACCGTCGTCGTCCAGGGCTTCGGCAATGCTGGCTCGATCGCTGCACAGCTGATGGCCGAAGAGGGCGCCAAGATCCTCGCCGTTTCCGACTCGTCAGGCGGCATCCACAACCCAGATGGGCTGGACGTCGGCCGGCTGGTCGCGTGGAAGGCCGAGCATGGAACTGTGGTTGGCTTCCCCGGCGCGCAGGCGGTGACGAACGAGGAAATTCTCGAGATCGAGTGCGACGTCCTCATCCCTGCGGCACTGGAGAACCAGATCACGGCCAACAACGCCGAGCGCATCAAGGCAAAGATCGTGGCCGAAGCGGCCAACGGGCCGACCACTCCCGAGGCCGACGACATCCTCTACCGCCGCGGCATCTTCATGATCCCCGACATCCTGTGCAACGCCGGCGGCGTCACGGTCAGCTACTTCGAATGGGTGCAGGACCTCAACCGCGACCACTGGAGCCTCGAGATCGTGAATGGCAAGCTCCACGAGATCATGACCAAGGCCTTCGCCGAGACGCTTGCCATCGCCGAGCGCGAGCAGGTCAACATGCGCCTCGCCGCATACCTGCTGGCGGTCGATCGCGTCGCCGAGGCCACCTCGTTGCGCGGCCTCTACCCGTAGTCGACTCTCCTAGCGCCACGGGCCGCGCCACCGACCATCGAGACCGGGCAAATATCGCCCACGTTCATATGGCTGAGCCAAGCTCGAGTTAAGGCTTCCCGGCGCGGCTGGCGGTTCGGTTTCCGCCGTTCCGTGCGCTCATTCCCCGCGTCGAGTCTCCAATATTAGCTCGGGGAACGTCGCTTAGGCCGTTCCAGACGCATCTGTATTAGCGTGGCCGATATAAGCGGGCTCAACGGCGAACCGCAACGGCGCATGCCGGCTGCTTCGTGGTCAATGCTAGGCTGCGGCCATGCTTGACCACGAGGAGCAGTTCCTTTTCAAGGAGGAGATCCTCCACATGGCCACGGCGTTGGCCGACGGAGGCATGCTCGACAACGTCGAGGATCTGCTGACCGACGTCATCACCTCGCCCCGCTTTGACTCAGAGGTGTTCACGCTGGAGCGCTCACTCCAGGTGATGCTCGGGGCACGCGCGGGCACGACCCTGGTTGGACTCCTCACCGTTTCGCCCGAGGTTTTTGACCAGGTCGCCGAGGTCCATATCCAGCCAGAGATCCACGAGCGACTGGTAGCCTGGCGCGCCCGATTCGGACTGGCGATCGACAATGCTCTGAATTTCCTGAACAACCCCGATGGGATCCAGGGACACAACTTTTCGACCCAGGTGGCGCACGTCGACGACCGCCGTGTCCTACAGGGCCGACTCACGCTGGTTCGCTACAACAACGAGCCGCAGTTCTTCGTTGCCGATGCGGCCGTGTTCTACGGCCTGATCGCGGACGTGCTGGACCGACTCGTTCCTCAGACCGACGATGAGACCATTGACCCCGACACGCTGACGCGGATCAAGGACGCGATCGCGGTAATCGAACGAAAGCAAGCCGCCCGCAACCGGACCTAAGCGCGCTGGCATGGACCTTCCGATTGTCAGGTTCGCGATAGGCGGACTCCTCGGTGGCCTGGCGTCGCTCGCGATCTCGTTTGGGCCGTTTGCCCTGATCGTCGTGGTCGCTCTGGCGTTGCTCCTCGGGTTCGCATCGCGATCCCATGCCGTGGTTTCCGGCGTCCTCTGTGGATTCGGCCTCACCTGGCTTGTCCTCATTGGGAGCGGCTACACGACCTGCGTCTCCATGGGTCCCAACTGCTCCGGCAGCGAGAACATGGTGCCCTTCCTCATCACTGCGGGCGTTGTCTTCTTGGCGGGTCTCGCCGTCGGTCTGCTTGGCATCGTCCGCGACCGCGACCGCGACCGCGACCGCGGCGCGAGGCACGGCGCCAAGGGGAGCGCGGCATGAATGCCGAGGACATCCTGTTCATTGGGCTTGCTTTCGTCTGGCTTGTTGTGCGCGTGGTTACCCAGAGATGGGTGCGACGCAGACTTGAAGCCGGGGCTATCTCCATGGACGCAGCCCTGTTCATTCACGCGGCGACGTTCGCCGTTCTTCCTCTGCTCGCGCTTCCGTTTCGCCACTCTCCTTCCGACATAGCGCTGTTCGTTGCCCTGTCGGCCCTGCTCTTTCTGGGCCAGTTGACCCTGACCAAACTCATGCTTCGCTTCATGAAGGGCCGCTGACGCCTTTGCCGCGCTAGGCTCGCCGTGATGAGGCAGCTGTATCTCGCAGCGACTGGCATTAACCGCGGCAAGACGACCGTCGCGCTCGGGCTGTTGGCCGCGCTCGTCGATCGCGGGCTCGACGTCGGCTTCACCAAGCCTGTCGGGCAGCGCTACGCGATCGTCGATGGCGAGCCTGCCGACGAGGACGCCATCCTGATGCGCGCCGCGCTCGGCCTCACGGACCCGCTAAACGTGATGAGCCCCGTTCACCTTCCACGCGGCTTCACGAAGTCGTACATCCGCGGGGAGGTCACGCCGGATCTCGCCGGTCGCATCCGCCGGGCGCACAAGGCCCTCGCCGACAGCCACGACCTCCTGCTGGTCGAGGGGACGGGCCACGCGGGGGTCGGTTCGGTAGTCGGTCTCTCGAACGCCCAGGTCGCTCGCATGCTCAAAGCCCCCGCGGCGATCGTGGCCGAAGCAGGTGTCGGCCGGCCGATCGACGAGATCGTCCTCAATCGGGCGCTGTTCGCCCGCCATGGCGTCGAAGTGGTCGGCGCGATCATCAACAAGGTCGACGCGACCGCGCACCCGACCCTGCCCGACGTCCTGCGCGACGGCTTGGCGCGGCATGGGATCGAGCTGCTGGGCATGCTGCCGTACAAGCCGCTGCTGTCGAACCCGACGCTCTCGATGCTGGTCGAGCAGGTCAAAGGCGAGGTGCTCAGCCAGAGCGACGACCTGGACCGCGTCATCGAGCACGTCGCCATCGGCGCGATGCAGCCGCGCCACCTGATCGAGCGCATCGGCCCGGGCAGCCTGCTGATCGTGCCCGGCGACCGAACCGACGTCATCCACGCGATGGTTGCGGCGAACCGTGCTTCGCGGATCGGCGGCGAGAGGCGTGGGTTGTTCGCGCGGCGACGCCAGGTTTTCGGCCGCGCGCCGGAGGATCCCAACCGGACGGAGCTCGCCGGCCTGGTCCTCACCGGCGGCTACCGGCCGCGGCCGCGCGACCTCGAGGCCATCCGACAGGAGCGGCTCTTCGCATTCCTCGTCGAGACCGACACCTACGAAGCGGCTTCGGAGGTGCACGACCTGCTAGTGAAGACCCATCCAGCCGACCGCGAGAAGATCGAGCTGACGCGCCAACTGGTCAGCGAGCATCTCGACATCGACAAGGTTCTCGATCGGTTCGCCGATCCCGGCACCGTCCGGCCGGCCCGCCGTGGACCCGCCGCGACCGTCACCGATCCCGCTGGTCAGCTGGTCAGGCTGGTCGGCTCTGGGCTCCGGTCGCTGACAGGTCGATCTGGTCGATCGGATCGATCGGCAGGCAGTCGATCAAGCGCGCGGAAGGAAACCTGACCGCCAGGCTCGCCAACGCGGGTCGATCAAACGTCGTCAGCTCTTCGAGCGTTTCCGCGTCGGCGATGCTGATGTAGTCGGGCGTTCCGAGCGACGCAAGCTCGAGCTCCGACCCCATCCGCTCGCGCAACCGATCCACCGAAGTTTCGCCACCCGCGACAGAGTCGGCGGCAGCCCGCAGAGCACGGTGAAGAGCTGGCGCCTGGAGCCGTTCGTGGTCTGTCAGGTACCGATTCCGCGATGACAGCGCGAGGCCGTCCGATTCGCGGACTGTCGGGCAGACGACGATCTCCACTGGCAGGCCAAGGTCGCGCGTGAACTGCTTGATGACGACCGACTGCTGGCCGTCCTTCTGGCCGAAGTAGGCCCTGGCCGGCTGGACGAGGTTGAATAGGGTGGTAACCACCGTCGCTACGCCAAGGAAGTGTCCGGGCCGCGACGCTCCCTCGAGCACTTCCCCGAGTCGCCCCACATCGACGCTCGTCACGGCGCCCGCGGGGTACATCTCCTCGACGGTGGGGAGGAACGCGACGTCGACGCCGAGGCTCTCGAGCAACGCGAGATCAGCAGCCTCATCACGCGGGTACTTGGTGAAGTCCTCGTTCGGGCCGAACTGGGTCGGGTTGACGAAGATGCTCGCCACGACCGTCCGCGACTCCTGCCGCGCGCGACGGATGAGACTCGCGTGGCCCTCGTGGAGCGCGCCCATCGTCGGCACGAAACCAACCGGCTCGGCCAGCGCCGCCCTCGCCGCGGCCAGCTCGGCGCGTGTGCGGACAACGTTCACGGTTCGGGGCTCGCGCATCCACTCGGCATTCCGCCGTTATCGGCGAAGTATTGGCAGATGCCCGGATACGCGAGTGCCTCGTTCGGGCCCCAGAGGACGAGGAATGGACCCAGGTCAGGCTGAATCTCGGCAGAGGCGCGAGCCACCATCACCGCCGATGGGTCGACGGAACCAAGCTGAAACACGGTCTGGTCGGCGAAGTACGCAGACGAGTTAGTCGAGTCTCTCGAGCCTATTGGCGTCAGCGCGCCTTCAACGTTGATCAGGTTCTCGCCGCTCCCTATCGCATATTGCTGTCCGCCTACCCACGCCAGCGCCGGGCACGATGCGTTCGGTCCGCATTCGGATGAACAGCCGACCATTCCGAGAACCGCGAGGACGATGGTGAGCGCGACGAGATTCCACTGAGATTGAACACTGGGCCGCGATTCGGACGCTTTGGACCCGCCATTCGGTCTCCTGGACGGCCGACTTTTCAATTGGAGTGGAAAGTCGTCGTTCTGAAGCCTGAAATAGGCGCGCTTCGTCACCTCAGGGTGCGATTCGAGGTCAGTCTGTTCACTGTCAGTGAAATTCTGACTGGCAGGCCAGCCAAGCAAGCCCGAGAGGCTCGTTCTAGAGGTCGCGATCGAGGGGGATCGGCTCGCTTGACATGTCGGCGCGGTCCAGAGCGCCTGAGCCCAGAACTTCAGCGAGCACCGCGGGGTCCATCGAAGACGAATGCTCGGGACCGGGAAACGTGCCGGCGGCCACATCGGACGAATAGGCCGTCACCGCCTCCGACATGCGCTGGGCGAGTTCCTCGTAGCGCTTGGCGTGCTTCGGGATGAAGCCGTAGGTCAGTCCGAGCAGATCCGTGATCACCTGGACCTGGCCGGAGCAACCCGCACCCGCGCCGATGCCGATCGTTGGGATTTTCAACCGCTCGGTGATCGCCGCCGCGAGCTCGGTCGGAACCAACTCCAGAACAACTGCGAACGCGCCCGACTCCTGCACGGCGAAGGCATCTGCCAGTAGTCGGCGTGCCGACTCGACGCTCTTGCCCTGGACGCGGTGGCCGCCGAGGCCGTAGACGGATTGCGGCGTCAGGCCGATGTGGCCCATCACCGGGATACCGCTGCGAGCGATTGTCTCGATCGTCCGCGCGCTGCGCACCCCGCCCTCGACCTTAATCGCGTGCGCGCCGCCCTCGCTGATGAATCGACCGGCGTGCTCGAGCGAGGCCTGCTCCGTGACGCCGTAGCTCAGGAACGGCATATCGGCCACCACCAGCGTTCGGCGAGTGCCGCGCACCACGGCCTTCACGTGGTGGAGCATCTCCTCCATCGTTACCCGGACCGTCTCCTCGTAGCCGAGCATGACCATGCCAACCGAGTCGCCCACGAGGATCATCGGGATGCCCGCCTCGTCGACCACTCGCGCCGTGGGGTAGTCGTAGGCGGTGAGCATGGCGATGCGCTGGCCGTCGGCATGCATCCGTGCGATGTCGGCGACGCCGACGCGGCGCTCGGGCTTACCTTGCTTTGGGGCAGGCTGTGGCTGGCTTTCGGCGCTCATCTCGCTGCCAATGATGCACTCTCGGCCGATTTAGCCGAGCGAAGCCCGATCACCCGATCCAGCAGACGCCCCGCGACGGCGACCTTTGACATCAGCGGCCACGCGTCGTCTGGCTCGCCAGGCACCACGATCGTGACCCGGTTCGTGTCCGTGCCGAAGCCCGACCCTTCCTCGGCGACGTCGTTGGCGACGAGCAGATCGACGCCCTTGCGCTCCGCCTTCTCGCGCGCGCGATCGATTGAACCGGTCTCTGCGGCGAATCCGACGATCACTGGAGCGTGCGCGCCACCGGCCCGCGACACCGAGACGGCCTCGGCCAGGATGTCGCTGGTCGGCTCCAGTTCCAGGGTCAGCCCGTCGGCTCGCGCAAGCTTGGAGGTCGACTGTGCGCGTGGGCGAAAGTCGGCCACTGCCGCAGCCATGATCAGCGCGTCTGCATCCGGGAGAGCAGCCAGAACTGCCGAGCGCATCTCGGCTGCAGTAGGGGCGGACACCAGCTCCGCGGCATCCGGCAGCGACGCGGTTACGAGGCCGTGTATGAGGGTCACGCGCGCGCCGCGCGCGAGGGCAGCCTGGGCGATCGCAACACCCATCTTGCCGCTCGATCTGTTGCCGATGTAACGCACGGGGTCTATCGGCTCGGCCGTCCCGCCGGCGGTGACCACGATGTGCCAGCCGTCGAGGTCCGCGGTTGGCTCGGCGACAGCGACGGGTGGCCGCAGGTCGGGATCAGGTTGTCGGATCGGCTTGCCTTCGACCGCCCGATCGACCGCGGCCATGATCTCCGCCGGCTCCGCCAGCCTGCCCCGGCCGACCTGGCCTGAGGCGAGCGAGCCGTACTCCGGCTCGACGATCGTGTAGCCGTACGAGCGGAGCTTTTCGATGTTCGCGCGCGTTGCCGGGTGCGCATACATCTCGCCGTCCATCGCGGGTGCGACGACGACAGGCGCCGCCGAGGCCAGGCAAGTTGCGGTCACGACGTCATCCGCGAGGCCCGCGGCCATCGCCGCCAGCCACCGCGCCGTCGCCGGCGCGACGAGGATTACATCGGCCGAATCGGCCGCGACGATGTGGCTGATGCGCTGGTCCGGCAGGAGCTCGAGCGGGTCGGTCATCGGGCGGCGGCGAGTGAGTGTCTGAAGGGTCAGCGCCCCGAGGAAGGCCTGGGCGCTATGGGTCATGAGCGGCTGCACGTCCGCGCCAGCAGCTATCAGGGCCCGTGCCAGTTCGGCCGACTTGTACGCAGCGATCGAGCCCGTCACGCCCAGGAGAACGAGGCGGCCCTCGAGGACGCTCAAGGCTGGGCTACCGATTCCCGGCGCCCGACTTCGGCATGCAGGATGGCGAGTCCGCGGAGGGTAAGCAGCGGGTCGATCGCGTCGACGCCGGGGACGGCCTTGGCCCATTCGGTGTTCGATAGGCCGCCCGTCAGGATGACCTTGGGTGGATCCCCGCCGTCCAGCGCGAGCTCCGCGCTCATCGCACGGACGAGCTCAAGGACGAGGCCCAGGTAGCCGATCAGTGCGCCGCTCTGCATGGCGCTCACCGTGTCGCGGCCGATGGCGCGGGGTGGCATGACCAGGCCCACACGCGGGAGCAACGCGGTTCGCGCGGCGAGCGCATCGATGCCGAGCCCGAGGCCTGGTGCGATCGCCCCTCCGATGAACGCGCCGTCCGAGGCCACCACGTCGAAGGTCGTCGCCGTCCCGAGATCGACGACGATCGCCGGCTTGCCGTACAGGCGCGCTGCGGCCAGCGCGTTTACCAGGCGGTCATCGCCGACTTGCGCTGGCTCATCCACCCGGATCGGCATGGGCAGGTTCGTGCTGTCGGCGACCAGGAGGCTGATCCCCCGCCGTTCAGCGAGATCTGAGACGGCGGCCGTTACGGACGGGACCACACTCGCGAGGACGATTCCGTCGACGTCGGCCAGCGCGGCGCCCTCCTGGCGCAACAGCACGTCGAGGAAGCCTTCCAGCTCTTCGGCCGAAGCCGTTGGACGCGTCGCGGTGCCGCGCGAACTGGCGACATCTCCGCCTCGGATGATCCCCATGGTGACGTTGGTATTGCCCACGTCCAGCGCAATGAGCATGGCTCGATCATACGCGGAGCGTTCGACCGACCGCCCACCGTAGGATTCGGGCCGTGTCGCGGCTGTTCGCTGGACTGGTCTTGGTCTTCCTCGCCTCGGCGATTGCGTGCGCTTCCCCGAACCGTGTGCCGACGAACTGCTGGGTCGTCTTCCGCGCCGAGTACCGCCTCATGGCCGCTGACGGGACCGACCCTGGAGCAGCCGCGGTCGAGGAGGCCGCTCGCATCATCAACGCGCGCATCGCCCGCATCGGCTTTGCCGAGTTCCTTGTGCGTTTCCGTTCCGATGGAGTGATCGAGGTCGAGCTTCCATCCTCGGCCGACCAGATTGACGTGCACGAA
>JBBDRY010000077.1:28952-32955 GCA_040905225.1 Chloroflexota bacterium
TCGACCCCGCGCCGGGCTGCTCCCGTGTCTGACGAACGCGTCCGTACAGCCGTGCGATTCTGGTTCGCGCGGGTCAATCGGACGCGCTACCATCGCCGCGTCCTCGCGCCGGAAGCGGGTCGGCGCCAACGTGGGAGCGTGTGAGGAGGAGCGTGTCGCTCGAGCCGCCAGCGAAGTTCTTCGTGAATAGCGGCCTTGTCTCGACCCCCACCGATATCTACAACCTGCTGCGCCCGCTGCTGAAGCAGACCGTGTCGTACCGCTATTACCGCGGTGGCTCGGTCATCTCACACGGCACCGGCTGGGTCGAGCGCATCGTCGTCGACCGGCCCGAGGTCTCGACCTTCTTCACCCCGCTCTCGATCTGCGTGAACATCGACTCGTTTGAGCATCTCGAGTTCGAGACTCGCCCCGACCAGCTCATCGTCTACACGCTCGTCCAGGGTGACGAGCGGATCGTCGTCGAGTTTGCTCCCGTCGGCCGAACGGACGCCGACGAGCCCGAGCAACAGCGCTTTGCCTTCCCTGTCACCGCCGACTACGTCCAGATGGAGCTGAGCGTGCTCGACGGTGGTGAAGCGTCGGAGTCGACCGGGGAGGGAACAGAGGGGATCTGAGCGGCCGATTTGCCCAATCGGCGCGCTGATCAACTGAGGGAGGAATAGCCCGCCGCAGAGCGGGCATCAGAGGGAGGTAGGAGAGGGATGGAAGCGATCGCTTCCTATTTCAAGTTCGCCGAGCGCGGCGCAACGTGGGGCACGGAGATTCGTGCGGGTGTGACCACATTCATGGTCATGGCCTACATCATCTTCCTGAACCCGAACATCATTTCCGGTCCGCTCGGGCTTGACCCGGTAGCGGTCGCGGCCGGTACGGCGCTGATCGCCGGGATCATGACGATCGCGATGGGCGTCATCGGGAAGTACCCGTTCGCCATCGCAGCCGGGCTGGGCCTCAACGCGATCGTCGCGTTCCAACTGACCGGCCAGGGCCTCGATGCGCGCGGCGCAATGGGCGTCGTTCTCCTTGAGGGCATCGTCATCCTGGTGCTTGTCCTCGTCGGCTTCCGTGAGGCCGTAATGAACGCCGTACCGCTATCGCTGAAGCGTGCCATCGGCGTTGGCATCGGGTTGTTCATCCTGTTCATCGGTTTCGTCGACGGCGGCTTGATCGTCAAGGGCGTCCCGGTGGTCGCGATCTCGTTCCCGAACTCGCCGCCGCAGTTCGTGTTCGTGATCGGACTGCTCATTACGTTCGGCCTGTACGCGCTGAAGATCCGCGGTGCCTTGATCATCAGCATTGCGGCGACTGCCGTAATCGCGCTGGTAGCAGGCGTGACGCAGGTCCCGCAGAACGTGACCCTGGCGCCGAGCTTCTCAACACTTGGTCTCGGACTGCAGGACCCCTTCCAGGTCTTCGTCCGGCTCAACGTCATCGTCGCCATCCTGACCGTATTCGCGATCATGCTCGCCGACTTCTTCGACACCATGGGCACCGTCACGGGCGTTGCCGCCCAAGCGGGGCTCGCCCGAGAGGACGGATCGGTGCCGGGCGTCCAGCGCGTGCTGGCTGTCGACAGCATCGCCGCAATCGCCGGCGGCGCAGGTGGCGTTTCCTCCAATACGACGTACATCGAAAGCGCTGCCGGTGTGGCAGAGGGTGGCCGCACAGGCTTCGCGGCCGTCGTTACGGGCGTCCTGTTCCTCGTTGCCATTCTGCTTGCCCCGCTGACTCAGCTCATCCCGATCTTCGTGACGGCGCCGGCGCTCGTGCTGGTGGGGTACCTCATGTTCACGCTCGTGGGCGATATCCCGTTCGACGACCTCGAAGAAGGGTTGCCCGCGCTGCTGACCATGATCCTCATGCCGTTGACCTTCAACATCACCGTCGGCATCGGTGCCGGGTTCATCGCCTGGGTCTTCCTGAAGGTCGTCCGCGGCAAGTGGGCCCAGGTTCATTGGCTGATGTGGCTCGTCGCGATCGCATTCCTGGTCTACTTCCTGACGGCCTGGATCTCGGGCATCATCAGCCCGGCTCCGGCGGCCTGACCAAGTAACCCGTCGGCGGCCGTACCTGTAAAGGGTCGGCCGCAACAAAACCTCACGCCGGGCCCGGCTGCACTGGGCCCGGCGTGCCGATTCCACCCGCGTGTAGCATTCCGGCCGATGTTCAACCTACCTCCGCATTCGGCCTTCGGCCGCTGCTGCGCGTTCTGCGCGACCCTCGGCGCTTCGCGCCGGTAGTCGCGGATTACTTGCGATGTTCGACCTGAAATTCGAGCGGACCAAGCTGCCGGACGGTCCGCGCGTCATCTCCGCGCGCATGCCTGGCTCGCGCTCGCTGTCGATCGCCGTCTACGTGCTGGCGGGATCGCGGCTGGAGACGCCCGAACGCGCCGGCGTGGCCCACTTCATGGAGCATGTGACGTTCAAGGGAACGCGCGACTACCCCACGACGGGCGCCGTGTCGGAGGCGATCGAAGGACGCGGCGGCAGCTGCAACGCCGCGACCGACCGCGAAACGACGGTCTACTGGGCGCGACTCCCGCTGCGCGAGGCCGAGCGAGCGTTCAACGTGCTGTCAGAGCTCGTGGTCAGGCCGCTGCTGCGGGACGCCGACATCGCGCGCGAGCGCGACATCATCGTCGAGGAGATCCGCTCCTACCGCGACGATCCGGGCCAGTTCGTGTTCAACCTGTTCGATCGCGCCTTCTTCGGCGACACACCGCTGGGCTGGGAGATCGCCGGAGAGGAGGAGTCCGTGCTGGCCCTCCCGGAAGCGGAGATTCGCGACTTCTGGTCGTCGACCTATCGGCCGGGCAACTCGGTCATCTCCGTCGCGGGCGACATCGACCACGCCGAGGTCGTCGAGCTCGTCGCACGAAACTTCGGCACGGGCAATGGCATCGTCCCAACCTTCATGCCGGCTCCGCCGGTCCCGTGCGAGCGGCTCAGCGTGGAGTCTCGCGACTCCTCGCAGGCGCACGTGTGTATCGGCTTGCCTGCGTTGCGACGCGACCATCCCGACCAGTGGACGCTCGAGCTGATGAACACAGTCCTCGGCGAGGGTTCCAGCAGCCGGCTCTTCCAGAAAGTGCGCGAGGAGGCCGGCCTCGCCTACGACGTCCACTCTTTCCAGACCGACTATGCGGACGTCGGGACGATGCAGGTATACGCCGGTGTCGATCCACGCAACCTGAAGGCCGCCGTAAAGGCAATCCTGGACGAGCTCCGCCGGCTGCGTGACGAACCGGTTGCGCAGGACGAGCTGGACCGCGCGCGCGCGTATGCCAGCGGCAGGCTCGAGCTGAAGCTTGAGGAGAGCCGGCACGTCTCGGCCTGGCTGGGCGTCCAGGAGGCGCTGCACGATCGAGTCCTGACGCTGGACGAGGCGCTCGCCGAGCTGGCCGAGGTCACGCCCGAGCGGATGCAGACGGTCGCGCAGCAGCTATTCCGCGACGAGAGCCTGTGCATGTCGGTCATTGCGCCCGGGCGGTCGACGAATGGCCTGGAGAAGGCCCTTCACCTGAACTAGGGAGATCCATGAACGAACGAACGCTGATCCTCATCAAGCCCGACGGAGTGCAGCGCGCCCTGATCGGCAAGATCGTCGAGCGCTACGAGGCGCGCGGCCTTCGGATCGTGGGCATGAAGATGGCCCACGCCGACCGCGCGCTCGCCGAACGCCACTACGAGGTCCATCGCGAGAAGCCGTTCTTCGCGGGGCTGGTCGAGTTCATCACGTCCGGGCCGCTGATCGCGATGGCGGTCGAGGGTCTCAACGCGGTCGCCGTCGTCCGCGAGATCAACGGTGCGACTCGTCCTCACGAGGCAGCACCGGGCTCCATCCGCGGCGACTTGGCGCTCGACACGGGGCACAACCTGGTCCACGGCTCTGACAGCGTCGAGTCGGCACAGACCGAGCTGAGGCTGTGGTTCACAGTCGACGAGCTCTTCGAATACTCGCGCGAGCTGGACCACTGGGTGACCGGCCCGTCCGACTA
>JBBDRY010000078.1:0-28566 GCA_040905225.1 Chloroflexota bacterium
TGTCGGTGGCCGCACGCGAGGGCCTCGACAACCTGACCTTCGTCGTGAACTGCAACCTCCAGCGCCTCGACGGCCCGGTGCGCGGCAACGGCAAGATCATCCAGGAGCTGGAGTCCGTGTTCCGTGGCGCCGGCTGGAACGTGATCAAGGTCATCTGGGCGCGCGAGTTCGACGAGCTGCTCGCCCACGACGTCGACGGCGTTCTGGTCGACAAGATGAACGACACCATCGACGGCGAGTACCAGAAGTTCTCGGTGGAGACCGGCGCATACATCCGCGAGCACTTCTTCGGGCCCGATCCGCGGCTCAAGGAACTCGCCGCGCATTTGTCGGACGACGACATCCTTCACCTGCGTCGGGGCGGCCACGACTACCGCAAGGTGTATGCCGCGTACGACGCGGCGACGCGCGTCAAGGGCCGGCCGACCGCGATCCTGGCCAAGACCGTCAAGGGCTGGACCTTGGGCACGGGCGTCGAGGGACGCAACATCACCCACCAGGCCAAGAAGATGACCGAGCAGGAGCTGAAGGCCTTCCGCGATCGCCTCCAGCTGCCCATCGCCGACGCGAAGCTCAAGGATGCCCCCTACTACCACCCCGGCGACAAGTCACCGGAGATCGAATATCTGCGCGAGCGCCGCGCCGCCCTCGGCGGAGCAGTGCCGCGGCGCGTCGTTGTGACGAAGACTCTCGAGCTGCCTGGCGACCCCGTGTACGGGGAGTTCATGTCGGGCTCCGGCACGCAGGAAGCCTCGACGACCATGGCGTTCGCCAAGCTGCTGCGCAACCTGCTGCGCGACAAGGTCATCGGCGATCGGATCGTGCCGATCATCCCCGACGAAGCGCGCACTTTCGGCATGGACCCGCTCTTCAAGGAAGTCGGCATCTACTCCGCGATCGGGCAGCTCTATGACCCGGTCGACTCCAACCTCGTGCTGTCATATCGCGAGGCCAAGGACGGCCAGGTGCTGGAGGAGGGGATCACCGAGGCTGGCTCATCGGCCTCGTTCCAGGCCGCGGGGACGGCCTACGCCACCCATGCCGAGCCGATGATCCCGTTCTACATCTTCTATTCGATGTTCGGCTTCCAGCGCACGGGAGACGAGTTCTGGGCGTTCGGCGACGCGCGCGGCCGCGGCTTCATCCTCGGGGCGACGGCGGGCCGGACCACGTTGAACGGGGAGGGGCTACAGCACGAGGACGGCCATTCGGTGGTCATGGCATCGGTCATCCCCGTGATCCGCATCTACGACCCTGCGTTCGCGTATGAGACCGCGGTGATCGTGCGCGAAGGGATCGAGCGCATGTACGGCGCGAAGCCGGAAGACGTCTTCTACTACCTGACCCTTTACAACGAGAACTACGCGATGCCCGCTCGGCCCGAGTGGGTGACCGACGAGGACATCATCCGCGGGCTGTACCGCTTCAAGCCCGCGCCCGAGATCGCCGACGGCGCCGGTGGCGGCCGCGCGCCGCTGCACGCCACGATCCTCTCCGGCGGCTCAATCATGCAGCAGGCGCTGCGAGCGCAGCAGCTGTTGGCGGAACGCGGCGTTGCGGCAGAGGTCTGGAGCGCGCTTTCGTACCAGCTGTTGCGCAACGAGGCGTTGGAGGCGGACCGCTGGAACCGGCTGCACCCGGACGAGGAGCCGCGCACGCCGCTCGTCACCGAGCTGCTGCGCGAGCCGGCCGAGCAAGGCCCGGTCATCGCGGTGAGCGACTACATCACGGCCTGGCCGGACATGATCAGCCGCTGGGTACCGGGTGGTTGGTGGCGCTCACTGGGCACGGATGGGTACGGCCGGAGCGACACGCGTGAGGCATTACGCCGATTCTTCGAGATCGACGCCGAGAGCGTGGCGGCGGCAACATTCGCCGAGCTCGCTCGATGTGGCCGGATCGATGCCCGCGAGGCGCGCAAGCACATTACCGATCTCGGGCTGGACCCGGAGCAGGCATTCGCGCTTCGATCCTGACAGCGGTCCTGGCCTTCGGCCTTGTGTTTGCCGGATGCCGTCCCGCGGTCGCAACCCAGTCAGCGACCGGTGTCGTCATATCAGCCGACGGACCGGACGCCGCGCAGGTCGATCACTTCAATCTGCGCACCAACGCCGGGCAGGTGATGACGTTCACGGTTGGCCGGCTTGACCTTGCGAGCGGTGGGCTCCCGGCGCCGCATCTCCGCGAGCATCTCGTGAGCGGCGTGCCGATCACCGTCTACTACCTGGTCGAGGACGGCGAGAACGTGGCCAGCCGATACATCGACGCGCCGCCATGACAGACGGCACGCACCTCCGGCCGTTCTTCCCGTCCGCGTCCGACTTCGCCGCGGCCACGACGCCGCACTTCCAGTTCCTCGTCGACGACTTCGGCTACGCGCCGCCGACCGTGGAGGAGAGCATTGCCGGCCTCTTCGAGGTCCGCTACGACGGGGGCACGGGCGCGGTACTGCTGAACTGGGACGTCGAGGGCGGTTTCATTGGCGTGCACCTGATCCCGCGCCAGAAGCACGGGGAGCTGCAGCCTGATCCCGAGCGCTGGTTGAGGCCGAACGAGATCCTCGCTGCTCGAGGAGCGCTGAATCGATCGGTCAATCAGGCCGACCTCGATGGCGTCGACGAGCATGGCTACGCCAAGCAAATGCAGCGCGAAGCCGCGAACCTGCGCGAGTTCTGCGCGGACGTCCTGCGCGGCGATTGGTCGATCTTCGACTCTGCTCATAGCTGGTTCGAAAAGCACCCACTTGGCTAAACAAGCGCTGGCAGCGATTGTCATCGGGCTTCTAAGCGTTGCCTGCGGGTCGACCCAGACGTCGACTCCAGGGCCTCAGCCGCAGCCTTCGCCAACCTCGAGCCCGTCAGCGGTGCCGACCAGCAGCCAGCAACTCGAGTCCCCAAACCCGAGTCCAACGCTGCCGCCACGCGAACCGCCCCCGACGCCCGACCCGGGCCCCTCATTCGACCTCAACCTGTCCGCGGAGCTGTTCGTCGACGGATTCCCCCCCCTGACCTTCCTCGCCAATGCGGGTGATGGGTCGGGCCTGCTCTACGCGGTGGGCCAGAACGGGGTCATCTCTGTCCTCTCAGGTGTTGGATCCGTGCAGGTCGAGCCATTCCTGGACATCGACGATCGCATCCGATCGGGAGGAGAGCAGGGTCTGCTGGGGCTCGCATTCCACCCCGACTACGAGTCGAACGGGCGATTCTTCGTCAACTACACGGACAACGAGGGCGACACGGTCGTGTCCGAGTTCTCGCGCTCTGACGACCAGCCCGGAAGTTTTCTCGCGAATCCCGATTCGGAGCGCATCCTGCTGACGATCGACCAGCCGTTCGCCAACCACAACGGCGGGATGATCGCCTTTGGAGCCGACGGCTACCTCTACATCGGGATGGGCGATGGTGGCAGCGGCGGCGACCCGCAGGGCAACGGGCAGGCTCCGGCGACGCTACTGGGAAAGATGCTGCGCATAGATGTGAACTCGGGCGATCCATACCGCATTCCCGCTGACAACCCGTTCGTCGGCGGCACAGCCCTGCCAGAGATCTGGTCGTTCGGGTTGCGCAACCCGTGGCGGTTCTCGTTCGACCGAATGACGGGGGCCATGTTCATCGGAGACGTCGGCCAGGGTGCTCGCGAGGAGATCGACGCCGAGCGCGCCGGCGAGGGCGGTCGTAACTACGGCTGGAACATCATGGAAGGCGACATCTGTTATCGAAAGGCCACATGCGACGCGACTGGGCTCACACCGCCTGTCGCCGTCAATGACAGGTCGAACGGCGAGTGCGCGGTCACGGGCGGGTACGTCTACCGCGGCGCCAACTGGGACCCGGAGCTGACCGGCGCGTACGTTTTTTCCGATTACTGCACAGGCACGCTCTGGGGATTCGACGCTGACTCCGCGCTTGCCAACGGCAATTACGAGGTCTTCGAGCTCGGCAACGCGGGATTTGGCCCCTCGTCGTTCGGCGAGGACGAGGCGGGCGAGCTGTACCTGGTCAACCTGATCGGCGAGATCTATCGGCTTGTCGCCACGCCGCGCTAGAACACGATCATTCCCGTCGGCGGACGCTGACCGGCCTCGAGCACACGCAGAACGAGGCTCGTCTTGAGACGCGGCAGCTCCTTGAAGTAATCCGGGAACTCGGCGAGGACTCGCCGATTCGCGCGCGTGTCAGCGACGACAAGCAGAAGGCGCTCGATGCCGCTGTCGCGCCACTCTGAGCAGGATCCGGCGTGTCTGCGCCTGCAAGTCGTACAGCCGCTGCTCGAGCTCCACGCCGGTCTGACCCTCTCCGTCGCTCACCAGCGCGTCCCACGCGCGCTGCTCTGGAACACCCTCTCGGAATGGCAATCGAACCTCCGTCCGATAACGCAACGGCGGCCGCGCGTGCGCGAGGAGCGATTGAAGATGCCTCGCGTGACCGGCATCACGGGTGGGCGCGCCACCCGGATACGTCCTGGCGCTGAGGTCGAGCCCGACCGCACTCGCCACGATTGCAGCGTCGATGATGGACAGGCTGGGCAACTTGGCGTGCTCGATGCGGGAGATCTTGGATGCCGGCATTCGAACGGCGTCTGCCAGAGCCTGCTGGCTGAGTCCGAGGCTCAGTCGGGCATCGAGCACTTCGTGTCCAAAGGCGCGAATCAGGCGGTCGCCGCGTTGTTTGCCCCGATCGTAAGTTCGCTGCGTGGTAGCCACGCGCCAAGGATTGGACCGGGCTCTTACCGCGCACTCACCGCCGGCTTAACCGCAACTTTTGCTCACCAGGCATCAACCAGACCGATTCAGGCCCGATCGTTCGCTCACGTGGCCCATTTCCATCAGGTCGATGCTGGGCGAGCAAGATCGGCGCGGAATCAGGCGCGCGCATGGCATCTGGAGGCGGAATCGGGCTCTGACGTGCTGGTGGAGCAAGTCTGGACCGAAGACGCAGAGCCGCGGTCGAGCCTGGTGCTCCGGACGTTTACGGCGGTGGCGCGGCGGGCCAACCTTCCTGGATCAGGTTCGCCACCAACGCGGTCCAGCCGGTTTGGAAGTCGGCACCCAGACCAACGCCGGTGTCGCCGTTGAAGAACTCGTGGAAGCGTGCGGTGGCGCGCCAATCCTTCTCAACGTTGCTGACGACCGCCTCCCGGATCTCCGCGGCAAGGTCTGGATCAATGTCGTACAGCGCGTCAATCAGCAGGTAGTTGATCGGCATCCAGACGGGCCCGAGCCAGTTTGAGTTGACGCCCTGGCCGGCAGTACCCGGCTTGTACAGCACGCTGTCTGCAGAAAGCGACCTGATCCCGCCGACCGATTTGAACTGGTTCTCGTCGCGCAACGCGGCCAGCATCTGCGGCAACCGTTCGACGGGCACCACGCCGGCGATCAGCGGCACGAGCCCGCTGTACGACTTGTGTTCGACGAACGCGCCGCTGCTATTGAGGTCGTAGTAGAAGCCTGTCTCCTCGTCCCACAGGTGAGCGTTGAGCTGGTCCTGGATGCGCCCTCGATCGGTCCAGTACCGATCGGAGGTTTCCGTGTCGCGCAGCTCGCTGGCGATCCACGCCATGTCGCGGGCAAAAAAGGCCATCCAGGCCGTCGCGTCGGCTTGCGGCTGGGGAAACGACGACCTGACCAGGTTGTCCATGCCCAGGAAGCCGCCCGTGAACAGGGCGTCGCCCACCTGGTTGTGCGACCACCAGTAGTCGTAGTTGCGCTGCAACCCGGGGTAGACCTCCTCGAGGAAGGCTCGATCGTGGCTCACTTCATACACGCGGGTAACGGCCCAGGCAAAGATCGGCGGGCACTCCACGTCCATGACCCACTCCCCGCACGGGATGTGGCCGTCCGGCTGCTCCCAGCGGTTCGACAGAACGAATCGGAGCTGGTCCTGGGCGACATCAGGATCGGCTAGCGAGGCGGCGACGGCCTGGAATGCCGTGTCCCACGAGGCCAGCCAGGGGTACTCCCATTTGTCGGGCATGATCAGAACGTCGTGCGCGTCGACCAAGCCGGCCCAGACCGGATTTACGCTCGTCGTCCCGTCCCACCTGTAGTAGGACTCGCTCCACATCAGGCTCATCAGCGCCTGTCGATAGAGCTCTTCGTGTTGCGTGACCTCTCCGCCGAACAAGCCACCCGCCTCGCTTCGCCGCGCGGCAACGATCGAGTCGCTCTGGGCCAGGACATCCTGCGCGGCAACGATCGCGTCGGCATCCGCTGGCGTGACCGCGGGTGTCGCCTGGGACGCCTCGGCGACCCCGATCCTGATCACACTCCCGCCGCCCGGCGGCAGCTCCAGGCGATATCGAAGCGCCCCGATGTTGCCCGATTCACCTTCGACCAGGCCCTCGCCGCGCAGGTTCTGGTCCAATGCCGACCGGTCGGCGGTGATCTGCCACTCGCTCGGCTCATGGCCCACAACTGCCACTACCGATTGCGACCCGCGCAGCACGAGCCCGCCCTCGAGGGGGCCGATTGTCGATCCGGGCGCCATCCAACCCTTGAACACGACATCCAGCGTTCGTCGATCCGCTGAGGTGTTGGTCACCGTGGCGACGAGCGTCATCGTTGTCGAGTCGCGCCGCGCCGACTCCATTTCGATCGTGAAGGGACCCTCCGCGGTCGGATAGCGGTAGGTCATACGCGAGTAGGCGTGCGTTGGGCCGTTCTCGTGGAAGACACGATCGGCCAGAATCCGCTCGCCGGACGGGCCACGCGGGTTCGTGTCGCCAACGAAGCGCTCGGTTACATGTTCCTCCACTCCGTCCCAGAACGCCCAGCCCAGCCGGAACTCGTTGTTCGCATCGGTAACACCGCCGATGCCGTCATCGCTGTAGTGGTAATCCGCGTCGATCGCCCGCTCCCATGTGAGCGCCCATCCGTCGCCGTCGACCGCTTCGCGCGGCGTGCCCCACTCACGCTCTGACATGTACGTGCCCCACCGTCGGTCGAGCTCGGCCTGCGCGACGACCCCTGTTGCCGCGGTCGTCGCCACCGGCTGTGGGCGAAGCACGGAAATGCCCGCGTAAGCGAGCGCGATGATCGCGATCAGACCGGCGATCAGGCCGAGCAATAACCACCAGGGCGTTCGGCCGGGAAGCCTGAGCGAGGAGCGCCGCGTGGGCTGAGCGGCGCCGTTGGGCCCGCTCGCCGCGGGAGCTGGGTCGCTCACCGGGCGGAGGTTAGCAGTGGCTGGCAAGCGGGCAATCGCCCATCTGGGCAGGTCGGTCAGCCGGTTCGGTCTATGATCGGCCTGCGCCGCAGCGGTTGGGCCCGTCACCTTCCGCCGACGGACATTCGAACGGAGGTCATTCGAGTTGTTCAGCGCGTGGGGCGCCTTCGTCTACCGCCATCGTCGCGCGGTCGCCCTCAGTTCCTTCGCGTTTGCGCTTGTGATCGGCGGCTTGTTCGCCGGCCAGGCATCTGGCGTGCTCAGCTCAGGCGGCTGGCTGGTCCGAGGCTCGGAGTCGGCCATCGTGGGCGACCAGCTGGCGGAAGATTTCGACGGCGGCCGAAGCACCATGATTGCGCTGTTCCGCGCGGACGGAGCTGACGCGGCCTCCGATGACGTCCAGGACAAAGTCGCCGCTTCCTTGTCGTCGTTGACCACCGAGACATTCGTGAGTGACGTCGTCACGTATCGCGAAGCGGGCAACGACCCGCGTTTCATCAGCAACGACAAAACAAAGACCTACGCCATCATCGTGCTCGACACGACGGACGAGGAGTCGATCGACCAGGTTGGACACGTCCGCGACCTGATCATTCCGCAACCCGGCCTGGCCTACCAGCTAACTGGCTACGGGCCGCTCGCCGGCGACGCGAATGCGCAGTCAGAAGAGGATCTGCGCAACGCTGAGATCGTGTCGCTGCCTCTCGCCCTGATCATCCTGCTCGCGGTATTCGGCTCAGTGCTGGCGGCGGGACTGCCGCTCCTGGTGGCCGGGCTGGCGATCCCCACCACGGTCGGGATGATCTACCTGGTCGGCTCCCAGACCGAGATGAGCATCTACGTGATCAACGTCGCGACCATGCTCGGCCTCGCGCTCGCAATCGACTACTCCCTCTTCCTAGTCAGCAGATTCCGCGAGGAGCTGCGGCGCGGCCGGGAGGTTGGCGAGGCCGTCCAGATCGCAGTGGGTACCGCCGGCAAGGCCGTCACCTTCTCGGGCATCGCCGTCGCCATCGGGCTCCTCGGCCTGCTGTTCTTCGTATCGCCCGCCATCTCTTCGATCGGCATCGCCGGATCGCTCGTGGTGCTCAGCTCCGTTTTCTTCGGGCTGACATTCCTGCCTGCCGTGCTGGGCATGCTCGGCCCGCGCGTCAACGCGCTCAGCCTGGGCGGCCTGGTTTCGATCATGCGGCGCCGGTTGGGTTGGAAGGTGCGCCCTGCTGACGAGCTCCGACCGAGCCGTTGGGAGTGGATCGCGCGCTGGGTCATGCGCCACCCGATCCTGGTCCTGATCCCGACCTTGCTTCTGCTGCTGGTCGCTGGCTCGCCGTTCCTGCGCCTCAACCAGGCGGTGCCCGACGCTTCTGTGCTGCCACCCGGCCGTGAGAGTCGGGATGCATATGTCGTTCTCCGTGACGAATTCCCGGGCGGGGCTACGAGCCCGTTCGAGGTCCTCGCCGACGTCGAGGGCGATCCATACAGCGAGGCCAACGTGGCGGCGGTCATCGAGCTCGGCAACAGGTTGGCGAGCGTGGGCCAGGTGACCTCGGTCGAGAACCCCTTCGTTATCCCGAACCCAGTCACGGGCGAGCCGCTGCCCGCCGCTACGGTCGCAGGACTCTTCCTCGCCCCGAACTCCCTGCCACCCGAGCAGCAGATACAGATCGAGCGCCTGCGCGACCGTTACATCAGTGGCTCCAACGTGCGGCTCGTCGCCCACTCGACTGCCGATCCGGCGAAGGCCGATGGCCTCAACGTCACCGCTGAGCTGCGTGCCCTGCCGCTGCCCGAGCAGATCGCCTCGATCCAGGTCGGCGGCTACATCCCGGGCAACTACGACACGCTCGCCTCGATGCGCGAGCGGACGCCGTTGGCCGTGGGCGCAACCATGCTGGTCAGCGCGATCGTGCTCTTCCTGCTGTTCGGATCGATCGTGATCCCGATCAAGGCCGTCTTCATGACGCTGCTCTCGATCACTGCGAGCTTCGGCGCCCTCGTCTGGATCTTCCAGGAGGGCAATCTCTCGGGGCTGCTCAACTTCGAACCGCTGGGTTACACCATCGCGGGCAACCCGATCATCATGTTCGCGGTCATCTTCGGGCTGTCCATGGACTACGAGGTCCTGCTGCTCTCGCGCGTCCAGGAGGCGTACCGGCGCACGGGCGACAACACCGCGTCGGTAGCCGAGGGCCTGGCCCGGACCGCCGCCGTCATCACCGGCGCGGCGCTAGTCATGGTCTGCGTCTTCGCCGCATTCGCGCTGGCCCAGACGATCACCATCAAATCGATTGGCGTGGGCATGGCCATCGCAGTGTTGCTCGACGCAACCATCATCCGCATATTCCTGGTGCCGGCCACTATGCGCCTGATGGGCCGCTGGAACTGGTGGGCGCCCGGACCGTTGGGGCGCCTGGCCGAGCGACTCGGCTTCAGCCACGTCGAAGACGAGCCTGTCGAGGAACCCAAGCCAGCGCCTGCGCCGTCCAGCGCCTGACCTGTTCAGCCGGGGTATTCGATCACGAGCTACCAGCCGACCAACCCGATAGTCCAGCGCTACGACGCTGGGGCGGCCGAGTACGACCGATATTGGGGGCCCGTCCTCGAGGAGACGGCCACGCGCCTGGTCGATGAGGTTGACGAGGTCTTCCGCGGCGATCGGTTGCGCATCGTCGACGTGGGTTCGGGGACGGGGACGGTTGCGCTGGCTGCCATGCGTCGCTGGCCGCATGCCGAGGTCGTCGCCACGGACGCCGCCGCCGGCATGCTCGGCTTCGCCCGTGGACGCGCCGAGGATGCGGGCCTGCTGGATGATGGCCGGCTGACGTTCACGGTCGGGCCCGCAGAGGAGATTCCCTTTCCGAGCGGCTCCTTCGACGTTGCCGTGTCTTCGTTCGTGCTCCAGTTGGTCAACGACCGTCTCACGGCATTGACCGAGATCCGGCGCGTGCTGCGACCGGGCGGCTTGCTCGCCTATATCACCTGGCTGGACCGCGATTCGCGCGAGCCGTTCAGGGCGTCCGACGAGTTCGACGAAGCCGTTTACGAGCTCAACGTCGACGAGCCCGATTCGTCCGACGATTTGATAGCCGGCGACGTGCGCTCATCCCGGGCCGCTGCCGACGAGCTGCGCCGCGCGGGCTTCGTGAGGGCGTCGGCGCGCGACGAGACACTCGTCTACGAGTGGACGATCGAGTCGTACGTCGACTACAAGTTCGCATACGACGAACGCGAGTTACTCAGCACGCTCAACGCCGAGCAACGCACCGAGCTCGAGCGCAACGTCCGTGCCCGGCTGGCGCATCTCGCGCCGGCGGACTTCCGCTGGCACGCACCGGTCGTGTTCGCCCGAGGCTTCAGCCCGGCATAGTTCAGCGGAGTCTGGCCCACTTGAACGTCGCCTCGAGCCGGCAATGGTCGCTCGGTACGTTGCAGTCGACGAATGTCGACCGCGGGAACATCTCCTGTACTCCGAAGATGTAATCGATCCGCAGCAAGCCAAAAGGCAGAAACGCCAAGCTCTGCGGCCGCCACGTATGACCCGGCCCCCACCCGGCAACAGCGTGAGCGTCGTGCAGGACGTTACTGAACTCCGCGTACGCCGGCTCACGTTCCGTAGTGTTCAGGTCGCCGAGTACCAGCATCGATCTGCCGCCACGGGACTCTTCCTCGATGATCGACCAGATACGTGCAATGGCCGCATCGCGCCGCGTCGTATCGAGCGACACAGGAACTCGCGCCACCGAGCCGAATGCCGCGGGCAGAGGGTGGACCACAAGCACCGTGAACGACTCGCCGACCGGGTGAGCGATCTCGGCGCGGAGCATCGGCGGGTCCGTCCAGGCCTCGTAGTCCACGATCGGGTATCGACTGAACAGCCCGATGCCGAGGACCGATGGGTCTGGAGCCAGGGCTCTGTAGGGCAGGCGTGATGAGAGCGTGCCGTCAGCCACGAGGACAGCCGCCGCCTGCGGCTGAAGCTCTTGGACCCCTATCAGATCGGCGTCAGATCTCAAGATGCCTTCAAGGGATCGCTCGCCGCCATCGGGGCCTGCCAGCAAATTCCAAGTCATCGCGGTCACGTCTTCGCCCGGTCCGCTGCCCGGGAACGATGTCCATGCGGGCAAGTACCGGAACGTCGTGAGCATCAAGATGACCACAACTGCTGCTCGCCCAGCCGGAGGTCGGAATCTGAAGGCAAGCGGTGCGACCAAAAGCGCCGTCAGGATGATGTACGGCTCAAGAACCTCCGCCAGCGCGATCGGTCCAGACCGCTGCGGGATGAAGGCGTGGACGCAGATCAGGCCGATCACGAGAGCGACCCACGAGAATGCGAGCGCCGCCAGGCGGAGCAGTTTCATCCCCCAAGTCTGACCGGCGCTAGGCGACCTTGAACGGAGCGTCGACCGGGCGGCATACCTTGCAGGCGCGGTAGCCCACGCGGCGCGTCTGCTCGACCGACCGGAACTGGACGCGGTGTTCGTCGGTGATCCGGCGTGCGTTGCGGCACGACGGGTAGCAGAAGACGTGCGTGGTGTCGGACCCGATGAAGCGCACGTTCGCCGCTGGCAGCCGCTCCAGCTCGTCGGTGTCCAGGCCCTCTGACTCGAGCAAGGCGCGCTTGGCCGTGGGTCCCCCGGCGCCATAGTTACCGATCCGCCCGTCGCTCCTCACGACGCGATGGCAGGGCACGACGAACGGGACCGGGTTGCGCGCGAGGGCATTGCCGACCGCTCGAACGGCGAGCGGCCTGCCGAGCTCCGCCGCCACCCATGCGTAGGGCCGCACCTCGCCGCGCGGGATCTCGAGCGTCTTGAGCAGGACCTGGCGCTCGAAATCGGGCAGCTGCTCGAGGTTCAGCGGCACCTTGACGTTGCGCCCGGAACCCCAGACCCGCGCCTTGATGATCTTCTCGATCAGGTCGGGCGCGCGGTCGACTCGATGTACCGGCCGGCCAAACGTCGCGAGGAACTCTTCTTCGAACTCCCCTGCATCGGTCGCGCGCTCGACGAGCGCAATGCCGCGCGGCCCATAGGCCACGAACAACGGACCGATCGGGCCATCGACTTGGACGTAGGCGTCACCAAGCCCCAGTCCATCGAGCACTCGGTCGGCAAGGCCCGCGGGCGCTGGTGAGCGCAGGCCCTCGAGGCCACTGATGACCCTCTCTTCTGTAACGGCCATCAGACGGCCTCCTTCTGGGCAACGACCCGCTGTTCTGCGTCGTACGCCGCGCGCAACAGCGCGACGCCGCGATGCACATCTGATTTGACACTGCCGACTGGGCGGTCAAGGGCTTCCGCCAATTCCTCGTAGGACAGACCGTCTACGTGGCGGAGGGCAACAGCTGTCCGATAACGAGCTGGCAGCCCATACAGGAGCCGAGCCCACATGCGCCGGTCGTCGCGTCGCTCTGCCAGCCTGAGCGGCCCATCGTCGACCGACGGGAGCCGCTCGGTCATCTCGTCGAGCTCCCCGTGGAGCCGCCGCGCCCGAATGTGGTTGCGCGCCAGATTGAGCGTGATCTGAGCGAGCCAAGGCCGCGCGCTAAGCTCCAGCACGCGCTTGAGCGGGTACTTCTTCAACGCCCGATAAGCCCGCACGAATGCCTCCTGAGCGACATCTTCTGCACTCGCGCCATCTCGGACCACGCGCAGCGCGACAGCGAAGACGAGGTCCTGATGCTCGCGGACGAGATCTGCGAACGACCCGTCAAGGTCTTTGGAGAGGCGCGCCGGCAGTTCGTCCATGCACACGTCGGGATAACACACCCGACCGCTGTTTGGTTGCGTTTACGGACGGGCGGGAAGGCTTCGGGCAGTCGCTAGCCGTCCCGATATGCCCTCCATGCTTATTCCTTGGCCAGCGGGTGCGCTAGCTGGCGTCGCGGCGCTTCGGGTGGCGCTCTATGGGCCTCGACATGCTCCACATGCATGAAAGGCGGACATTCGGGCTTTTGTGGAGGTCTGGACACGGCCTGACCGCTCGGGTCGGGAGGTAATCGATCGAGCTTACGCTCGGCGTAAGCATGGGGGGCATACGCCCGCCGCTAGCTGAGGAGGAAGCCCTCGCCGAGCGGGTCGCGCTCATCGACGATGAACGTCGAGAAGCCGGTCATGTATGCGGTGCCGGCGATGCTCGTGCTCACCGCGGGGTATGGGCCCAGGGTGGTCTCAGCCTCGACGCGGCCGAGGAAGTGCTCGCCTGTGATGCCCGCGTTGATGATCTCCTGGCCCACCTTGATCCGGCCGCGCGCGTGAAGCTGGGCGAGGATCGCGCTGGTGCCCGAGCCGCACGGGGAACGATCCAGCTCCGCGTTAGCAAAGATGGTTGCGTTGCGCATGTGGGCGCGCGTTGCCCGTCCGTCAGGCGACGAACGCGGGTCGAGGTCGACGATGATTGTGCCGTACACGAAGCTCAGCGCCGGGTCCGTAGGATGGGCGGGCGTGTAGTCGCGGCGCAGAACATCGGTGATCGCGGCTCCGGCCCGTCGCAGGGCATCCGCCTCCTCGGGGACGACGCGGAGACCGAGCTCGGCCGCGTTGACGATGCCGTAGTAAGCGCCCCCGAATGCCAGATCGACGCTCAGCGCTCCATATTGGGCGGCGCTTCCGTGCAGCTGCACTCCCTCCGGTCGGACCGAAAGTGACTGAGCAGCGACGTACGATGGCACGTTCGTGAAGCGCACGCCCTGAACGGCCCAGTCGCCGTTCTCCAGTTGGACGGTGGCGGCGTTGGCGGCCACGATGCCGGCCGGAACCTCGTAGCGGATCGTCGTCACCGGCTCGGTCGCCGGGTACAGGCCTTCCTCGATCAGCCCGGTCGTGATCGCGATGATGCCGTGCCCGCACATCGTGCTGTAGCCCTCGTTGTGCATGAACAGCACGGTCATGTCGGCGTAATCGCTGTATGGCGGCAGCAGGATCGCGCCGTACATGTCGCGGTGGCCGCGCGGCTCCTGGATGATCGCGCGACGGATGTGGTCGGCGTTTTCCATGACCCACTTGCGGCGCTCGAGCACTGGCAGGTGTGGCACATCCGGGAAGCCGCTGCGGATGATGCGCAGGGGCTCGCCCGCTGTATGCAGGTCCATCGTCTGGATGGTCAGCCGGGCCTGTCGACTCTGACTCGCTGGCCGATCCTCGGGCTCGCGAACCGGAGCCTGCGGAGCCGGCTGGGCGACTGACTCGGGTAGAGCGACTGGCGGCGCGGATGCGACCTGGCCGTAGGGGTCGTATGTGGGCTGCTGGTAGGCCGGCTGCTCGTAGACAGGTTCCGGAGCCGGCTGCTGGTACACAGGCTCTGGCACCGGCTGTTGGTATGCAGGCTGCTGGTAGATCGGCTCCTGCGCGGGCTGCTGATACGCGGGCTGCTGATACGCCGGCTGCTGGTAGACAGGCTCGGGCGCTGGCGGTTGGTAGACCGGTTGCTGGTAGACAGGCTCGGGCGCCGGCTGTTGGTAGACCGGCTGCGCGGGCGCCGGCTGCTGATAGCTCGGTTGCTGGTAGACCGGCTGCTGTACTGGCTGTACCCATTGATCTTGTGCGGGCTGGATCCATTGATCCTGTGCGGCCACAGCCTCATCTCGCGGCGCGAACCCGGAGTATTCATCCTGCTCCGAGGCGGGCTGGGTCGGCGCGAATTGGTCGACTCCAGTCGAATCGGCAATCTGGGCAGTTGAGGGGGGCGCCACAGCGACTGCCGACTGTGCCTGCTCCATCGGCATCCCGCCGGGCTGTCCCAGCGGGCGGGCGCCCGAGGCGGACTGTCGATAGGTGACGGCGAGAAGGAAGCCTTGCCAGTCGGTCGTCCACTGGTGAGTGACCGGGAGGTAGCCAGCTTCTGCGGCCTGCGCGGCGTCGACCCGGTATGCGTATTCGACGTCAGTTCGGGTCGCGCCGCGGTAGTGCCGGATAATCGGCTCCTGGCTCACCTCGGCCTCCAATTCAATAGCCACGCCTTGAACCTAGGCCCGAGCGCGTGCGTGAACCCGTCGACCAAGCAGCGCCCCGCCTGTAAAGCCGAAGAGAATGACTAGAAGGTAGAGCGCCAGCGGCGCCGGCCTCGTGCCAGCGGCGGCCGCGGCGATGTCCTCGACCAGATCGGTGCTGCTGAGTGTCACGCGGAATTCGGCCACAGCCGTGCACTGGATCACCGGGTCGTTGAAGCTCGCGCTCCATGTGCCTTCGTCACCGGCACGCGATCGGACGGTGACTTCCCACGGATCGGCGTCGCCGACATTCAGATCGTGGTTGATCGGGCCGTCGTCCTCCTTCTGGAGGGTCAGCTGCGTCGGCTTGAAGCCCGACCCGCTGAAGACGAAGACGCTGCCGCCCGACGCAGCGAGCGGGTTCACATGCACTTCGCACGTTTGCGGGTCTGCCGCCAGCGCGGAACCAGCTGAGGCGGCCAGCATCCAGGCCAGTGCGCCGAGCGTGACGAGCAATCGGCGGATCGATCCGCTACTAACCATCTCATTGCACCCTTATCGTGACCAGATGAGCCACTCTTGGTGTTCGCCTGAAGTACTACTCGGCGTACACCCATTAGTCCTATTCGCGACGTGCAGCGTACAGCGGCTAATAGGCGTCGACCACACTTGGGACCCCGATTCGGAGCGCAATCCGTTGACGGCGGGCACCCATCTCGAACCAAACCGCACAAGAGTGTCCGCAACTGCACAGAGCAGATCTGCCGTACCGGCGCATCCGGGAGCCACGCGCCGGCCAATCGACGGTGTCAGCCCGCTGAATCGGGATCGCTGGACTCCCTAGCGGCCTCCGAGCAACCTCCCGATGGTTGGCCGACCAGCCAACCGGAGCAGGCGGCGGACCGAGCCTGATGGCATCCGCGAGATCGTCCGAACTGCACTCGCCAGCTCATCCTCCGGCACGTCGGCGAGGGAGGCCAGCAGCCGATCGAGCGCCTTGGGATCCTGCGCCGCGAGGACGCTGAAGAGCTTCCGCAGCGCGTGGGTCCGCGCGCGGACGATGGCGCCCAGGGCGTGGTCGAATTGACGTACGAATTCCAGCAGCGACTCCAGCCTGTTGCGCAGGTCGGTCGCCTCCTGGCCTTCCGGCGCCTTTCGCGCCTCGACCAGGCACTGTTCGAGGATCGCGATCACCGGATCACCTTCTCGTTCCTTGCGTGCCTCGATCACACGCCGGAACCACTCCCAGTGATCGTCGAGGGCCAGCCAGGCCCGACCAGCCGGACCTCGCCGCCCGCTGCGCCTTGGCTCCGACGCGCGACGCACGATTCCCCACTCCTCGCAATCCTCGAGCGCAAGACGGATCGCCCGATGGCTCAGCCCGAGCGCATCCTGGAGCTCCTTGTCCGTCACGGGCCCGCCGTGGACGAGCATGTAGCCCTGAACGGCCGCGGTCGACGGAGGCACGCCCCAGGCCGCCCCCATCTGGCCCCAGGCCGCGGCAAAGCGCTGGCGGATCAGCTCGACGTCACCGCCGTCGGTCCTGTCGGTGGCAACCAGATACTTGACCGTATCGTGTTTGGCGGTCATATTCGTTACATGATGGTAACGGGTTGGTGGACCGCTAAGTGAACGATCGACTTACCGTTCTGTACGACAACGATTGTGGAATCTGCCTGCAAACCGCTCGGCTGCTGACACGACTCGATCGAGGCCGGCTGCTGATCCTGACCCCGCTCCAGTCAGCGCACATGGCGGATCGCCCGAGCATCGACGAGCTATTGAGCTCCGTCCATGCAGTCGACGCAAGCGGCCGTTGGTGGGTGGGCGCGGATGCCGTCGTCCAGATCGCACAACGCGTGTCGGCACTGCGCCTGCTCACGACTCTGGCGAGCCTGCCGTTCGCAAGCATCGCTCTCGACGTGGCCTACCGAACCATCGCTCGGAACCGCCAGGTGCTGAGTCGGATGCTCGGAATTAAAGCGTGCGAACGTTCGCCGAGCCGTAGCCGCTAGACCGACAGCTCTGCGAGCCGCCGCGACAGGTAGCGGCGGTCCACGTCGTTCGAGGCCAGCCCGAGCGCGCGGCCAAACTCCAGCGCGGCCTCGGCGGAGCGCCCAAGGCGATGCAACAGCTCGGCGCGTGTCGAGTGGAGGAGGTGATAGCCGCCGAGCTCGCCCTGCGCGACGAGCCCGTCGACGATGGCCAGGCCGCGCTCGGGACCATCGGCCATGGAGACCGCCACCGCGCGATTGAGAGACACGACCGGGCTGGGCATTGCCGCGGCCAAAAGGTCGTACAGCTGAACGATCCGCATCCAGTCCGTCGCGCCAGCCGTGGTCGCCCGGGCGTGCACACCGGCGATCGCGGCCTGCAATTGGTAGGGCCCGGGCGGTCCCACGAACGACGCGCGCTCGAGCACGGAGAGACCCTCGGAGATGCGCGGCGCGTCCCAGCGGGAGCGGTCCTGGTCGCGCAGCAGTACGAGCTCGCCCTCGCTCGTCTGGCGGGCGTCGCGACGTGAATCCTGGAGCAGCAGCAGCGCGAGCAGGCCCAGGACCTCCGGCTCCGAGGGCATCAGGGATGCCAGTACCCGTGCCAGTCGGATCGCCTCAGCGGTGAGCTCGCGCCGCACCAGCGTGGCGCCCGCCGTAGCCGAATAGCCCTCGTTGAAAACGAGATAGACCACGTGCAGGACAGACTGCAGCCGCTCGGGCAGCACTTCCCGAGGTGGGACCTGGTACGGGATCGCGGCATCGCGGATCTTCTTCTTGGCACGCACGAGGCGCTGCGCGAGCGTGGCTTCAGGCACGAGGAAGGCCCGCGCGATCTCGGGCGTCCGCAGGCCCCCCAGAAGTCGGAGGGTCAGCGCCACCTGTGCGTCAGCCGCGAGGGCAGGGTGGCAGCAGGTGAAGATCAGTCGCAGTCGGTCGTCATCCACCGCAGATCCATCCGCCACCTCATCCGGCGCACGCGCACCCTCCGGGGAGTCAGTCGCGAGCAACTGGCCGAGCGCCTCCACCTTCTGCGCCAGGCGCTTTGACCGACGCAGCCGATCGATCGCCTTGCGGCGTGCCGTAGTGGTGATCCACGCGCCCGGATTGGGGGGCAGGCCTTCTCGCGGCCAATGCTCCAGGGCGGTAACGAAGGCGTCCTGAACGGATTCCTCGGCGAGATCGAAGTCGCCAGTTGCGCGGATCAGGCTCGCGATTACGCGGCCGGACTCCTCTCGAAAGACGCGGTCGACGGCGTCGAATGCATAGGGCCCGGACGGTCCGGCGCCCGCTGGTTCGACGCTGCCCTCGCGCTGGTCAGCCGACGCCGGCCCCTGTCGGCGTCCTCGCCGCGCTGTCCGCATCGAGCGAATCGGGTAGCTCCCAGATGGGCCTTACCTCGATCGAGCCGCGCGCTGCGCCCGGGATCTTGGCCGCCCACTTGATCGCCTCGTCCAGGTTGGGTGCCTCGACGACGTAGAAACCGCCGAACTCCTCCTTGGTCTCCGCCAACGGGCCGTCCGTGACGAGGGTCTGGCCGTTACGGACTCGAACCGTCGTTGCGCTCTTGGCGTCCTCGAGCGCCTCTCCGCCGCGCATGACGTCGGCGTCGACCGCGTCCTTGGTGAAGGCGTTGTAGGCCTCCATGACCTCGAGGTTCTGCTCGGGCGTGGGATCCCACGGCTCGACATAGATAAGCAGTGCGTAGCGCATGTTGTCCTCCTACCTTGATGGTCGGCCATCTGCTCGCCGTCAGCAACACAACGAACGCGGCCGGTCATTTTCGACATCGTGCCCGATTGGGTCAAAGGGTTGCCAGGAAGTCCTCGATCGCCTGGACAACGAGCTCTGATTGCGTCCGGCTGACCAGCATGCCGATGTGATCGGCGTTGATCTGAATGAATTGCCTGGCGGACGATAGGCGCGTGAGGTCGCGCTGCAGGTCGATGTGGGCGGCCGACCCGACGCCGCTGACGACAAGCAGCGGCAGGTCGCCGAAATAGCTGCCGACCGCGCGTACCTGCGCGGCGCTCGTTGGCCACGCCTCGAGCTCCTCAGCCGAGGTGTCGAGGTGCGATGTCCAGAGGCTGACCGCGTTGGCCGCGGCCCTGTCCTCGGCGGGCAGTTCCCAGAAAGAGTCGGACTGGGGGGAAAGTTGGAAGAGTCCTGCGTGTCCCTGCCACGCTCGAATGCGGTAGTAGGTCGCAAAGCCGAGCTCGCCCCCGCCATCCGGATGCGTCGTGTCGAGCAGGACGAGTCCTGCCACGTCGTCGCGGTACGTGCCCGCGAAAACACGCGCGGAAAACCCGCCGTATGAATGGCCGACGACGACATACGGCGGTGCCATACCGGCAGCCTCGAGGGTCTTGGCCAGCGCGTCGACTGCGTGCGCGGAGTCGCGCGGCGCCCATGGCCCGCGGCTCCAGCCCATGCCCGGGCGGTCGTAGGCGACGACCCGATGGCCCAGGCCCGCGAGGCCCTGACCGATCCACGCCCACGCTGAAAGCGGCATGGCGGCGCTGGCGTCGAGCACGATCGTGGGGCTATCGGCCGCCGTCCCCCAGCTGCGAATGTGGATCTGCTCGCCGCGGCCGATATCGACGAGGTGCCCAGGCGGCGGAAACCTGGCCCGCTCGCTCTGCTCGGCGCTGGCCTGGACAGTGATGCCCGACAGCGCTATCAGCCCGATGACGGCCAGGATCCGTGTGGTCGCGCGCACGAGCCGGCGTCCGAGCCGCCCGGACGTAGAACCGCGAGGTCGCATCCCCTGATGCTCGGTGGCCGACCGGCCCCTGGAAAGTCGGCCGATGGTCCGGTTGGGCACTCGTCAATAACGGGACGACTACTCGGCTGGCGACGTATCCTGACCCACCAGGGATCACACCGGAGGCAACCCCGCCCGAATGCCGACCTACCTTGACACCCACCATTACGTTCCCGGACTTACTGCCGCTGGCATCGCCGACGCACACCGACGCGACGTAGAGGTTGGCCACGCCTACGACGTCAGGTACGTCCGCTACTGGTTCGATGAAGCGACAGGTCGCGTCTACTGCTTGGTCGAGGCGCCGAGCCCCGAGCTGGCGGAACGAGTGCACCGCGAGGCGCACGGCCTCGTGGCCGACGAGATCGTCGCTGTCCAGGAAGGCGCGTGAGCTAGCGACCGACCGCCGCCTCGGCGTCTCTCACGGCATCGTCCAGGCTGGCTGCACGGCCTCCGCGCCATACATCCTGGAAATCGGCACCCAGCGTCTGTTGAAGCTGGGCCATCTGCTGGTCCACGGCCGCCTGGTCCTTCAGAGACAGTCGTGCCCCGGTCCGGTCGCGCATAGCTGCCGCTGCGGCCAGAATGCGGGTCGCCCGAGCCGCGTCCGAGGCTGACACAGCGGCCGATATGCGCTCAAGCGCCGCGCAGATTCCCGGCGCATCGCCGAGGCGACACCGTATCTGGAGCGCGTCGTACAGCATGGAGCGCGCGCTCGCCTCGTCTCCCTCTGCGCTCGACGAGTCCGCAATCAAGGTCATCAGCCTCGCCTCGCTGCGCTGGTCGCCCATCTGCCTGTAGGTTCCCAGCGCCTGCTCGTATCGCTCGCGCGCGGTCGAGTGGTCTCCGTGCCGCATGGCCGACTGGCCGTAGCTGCCAAGGACGTAGGCGGTGGCCCAAACATCACCTGCCGCCTCCTCGATCGCTTCGTCGTAGCGTTGGCGCGCTGCGTCGTAGTCACCCTGGCGGTCGCACACATCGGCAAGGTTCACCAGTGCAAAGGCAATGCTCGGATCGTCCCTGCCCCTGAGCAGGATGGCCTTCTCGTACAGCTCTCGCGCGCGCTGGTGATCACCCTGGTGAAGCGCGGCGTTGGCAAGGTTGTGCATTGCGTACTGGCGACTGAGTCGGTCACCGAGCTGCTCGTGGATGCGCAGGCTGTCCTCGTGGAATGCCACCGCAGCGGCGTGGTCGCCCTGGCCGGCTGCGAGGATGCCGGCCCCGGTCAGCACGTCGGCCCGCATCGGCGAGACGTCTTTCGAGGTCACAGCCAGGGCGCGTTCGAGCCACTGGCGGCCCTCGACCAGGTAACCGCGGATCTCCCAGAAGCGCCACAGGCCCGCGACGAGCTCCAGGGCTGCGCCGGTGCCGTTCGGCTCATCGAGGCTCCACGCCAGCGCCGCGCGAAGGTTGTCGTGCTCCGCGTCCAGCCTGTCGAGCCATGGCGCCGATTCCGGCCCGCGGAAGAATGTCGGAGCGGCCTCGCGCACAAGCCCCAGGTACCAATCGCGGTGACGGGCGAACGCCCCCTCCGATTCGCCCGCCTCGAGCGAATGCTCACGCGCATACCCGCGAACCGTCTCGAGCAATCGGTAGTGGTCCTGCTGCCGGTTGACCAGTGATTTCTCGACGAGTCGCGTCAGGTGCTCGATCACCTCGAAAGACTCCACGTCCGACCCGATGCAGACCGCCTCAGCTGCGTCGAGCGTGAAGTTGCCGGCGAACACGGACAGCCGCCACAATACAGCGCGCTCGCCCTCCGGCAGCAGCCCGAAGCTCCAGTCGATGGCCGCGCGGAGCGTCTGGTGGCGGGGCATGACCGTGCGGCTGCCGCCCGTCAGCAGTCGGAACCGGTCGTCGAGGCGCTCGGCGATCTGTTGGACGCTGAGGGCGCGAACACGCGCTGCGGCAAGCTCTATTGCGAGCGGTATGCCGTCCAGCCGGCGGCAGATTTCGATCACCGCTCCGACGTTTTCGTCGATCAATGCGAATGTCGGATCGGCGGCGCGCGCCCGCTCGTCGAACAGGCTGACCGCTTCGAATTCAGCAGCGTGCTTGAGAGACAGCTGCGTAGCGTCTGCGGGTAGCGACAGCGAGCGAACCGGGTAGATCCGCTCACCGGCCACGCCCAGCGCCTCGCGGCTGGTGGCAAGGATGCGCAGTCCGTGGCACGCGCGCAGCAGATCGTTGGCCAGCCTGGCCGCGTCTTCGATCACGTGTTCGCAGTTGTCGAGGATGAGCAACGCTTCGCGCGACCGGAGGTGGCCCAGCAGCGCCTGGTTGGCATCGGCGTCCGATGCCTCGGCAATGCTCAGCGCGACGGCCACCTGCTGGGCCACCAGCCGCCCGTCCGTCAACGTCTCGAGTTCGATCAGCCACGCGCCGTCGGCGAACGTGTCCACCAGCTCGGCGGCGACCTGGAGGCAAAGGCGCGTCTTGCCCACCCCGCCCGGTCCCGTCAGCGTGGTGAGAGGTGCCTCTGTGGTCAGCTGCCGCACCTCGGCCACGTCCTGCCTGCGACCGACGAAACTGCTCAGGTTCCGCGGCAGGTTGTTCGGCAGCGTGACGAGAGAGCGGAGAGGCGGAAACGCGGCAGGCGCGTTCGGTCCGTTTAGTTGGTAGAGGTGCTCCGGCTGGGCGAGGTCCTTCAGCCAGTGCTCGCCAAGATCGGTGAGCGAAGTCCCTGTCGGAAGGTCGGTCGCTATCAGCTCCCGCGTGGTCTGCGAAAGGAGTAATTGGCCACCATGGCCCGCGGCCGCGATCCGGGCCGCGCGGTGCACGTCCATACCGACGTACCCGGACCGCTCGGTTTGTGTGGGCTCGCCAGTGTGCAGGCCCATTCGTGCCCGAACGGTCGCGCCCGCCGGCCAGTCGTGACGGGCGATGGCGTCCTGTGCCTCGACGGCGGCGGCAACCGCCCGGCGCGCGCTGGTAAAGCTGTGGAACAGGCCGTCGCCGGCGCGATCGAGCTCGGTGCCACCGTGGCCCGCGAAGATCGTGCCGACGAGGTCGTGATACCCGGCCAGCAGCTCGGCGTAGACATCCCGCAGCGCTCCGAGGAGTCGTGTCGATCCTTCGAGATCGGTAAAGACGAAAGTGACAGTGCCGCCCGGGACGCTCGGTGCGTTGGCGGGCGGCGAAGCCTCGGGCGACGTCATGCCGACTAGGTTATGTGGCGCGCGGTCAGCGCGAGGATCAGGTCCCGGCGAGACGCGCGATGACCGGCGCGAGCACGTCCATGTGAGGCTGTTTGATGGCGAGGTAGTTGATCCCCCAGCGCTCGCGTCGGGCGATCAGCTGCTCGACCATCTCGTCGGTGTCCCCGAGCAGGTAGTGCGGGCTGCGTTCCATCTCCTCCTCGGTGATGGGGTGACTGAGCGCGGGGGGGGAGGGACCGGATCTGCGGCCGTGTTCCGGATCGACGCCGAACACGATCAGGTTGATCTCGAGGTCTGCCCAACGCTCGCCGGCCGGCTCGCGGATCCATCCGATCTTCTCGTCGATCGCCGCCTCGGTGACGTCCGAGTTGTCGTGACCGCCTTCTTGGAGCGCTGCCGCTTCGCTCCGCGTCTGCCCTCGCGCACCGAGACGGGCGGCCCGCCATCGGTACTTCAACTCTAAGTGTCGACACCACTTCACGCCATACTGCAAACGCAGGGGCCACGTTTGAGCCGTTGCCTTCCTAACAACCGTTAGTTAGACTGCCCGACTGATGGTCGAGAGTCCGCGCCGGCAGCAGATCGAGGACGCCGCTTCCGCGCTGTTCCGTGAGCGCGGCTACGCGGCGACGAGCGTGCGCGACATCGCCCACGCGCTCAACCTCCAGGGTGGCAGCCTCTACGCCCACGTCGCGTCGAAGGAAGACGTCCTGTGGTCGATCGTCAGTCGGGCGGCTGATCGGTTTAACACCGAAGTCGCGCCGCTCGCGGTTAACGGAGCTCCCGCACCGTCACGGCTGCGCGAGATGATCCGCGCCCACGTCTCGGTGGTTACGAGCTCGCAAAAGGACGCGGCCGTGTTCCTCGATGAATGGCGCTTCCTGTCCGAGGACCGGCGCATCCAGGTCTCGGCTCGGCGTGATGCCTACGAGGCCCTGTTTCGACAGGCCATTGCAGATGGAATCCAGGCTGGAGTATTCGCCGCCGTCGATGTACGAATCACCGCCATGGCGATCCTATCCGCGCTCAACGGCATCGCGACGTGGTATAGCGCTGATGGCGGCCTGTCTGCCGAGGAAATCGCCGATAGCTACGCCGACCTGTTCCTGAAGGCTCTCCACGAGCCGCACTTCATGACGAGGACGATCACATGACCGACCCGCTTTCGCTCGCCCCAGTTCTCGCTCCCGAAGAACGTCCCACGCCGACGTTCGCCGACCCCGACCTCACCCACGAGGAGCGCTACGACGCGTTCGTGGAGCACGTGCAGGCCGGCCTGAAGGTCGAGGCGCGCGATTGGATGCCCGATGAATACCGCACCAGCGTGCTGCGCTTCGTCGAGATGCATGCCAACAGCGAGCTCATGGGCATCTTGCCCGAGCGAGAGTGGATCATGCGCGCGCCCACTCTCAAGCGGAAGCTGGCGCTCACGGCCAAGGTGCAGGACGAGGCGGGCCACGCCCAATTGCTGTACCGCGTCGCCGAGGACCTGGGCAAGCCGCGCGAGCAGATGTACCAGGACCTGCTCGACGGGAAGACGAAGTTCCACAACGTCTTCCACTACCCGACTGTGTCGTGGGGCGACGTCGGGATCATCGCGTGGCTCGTGGACGCGGCGGCGATCGTGGCCCAGCAGGCTCTGCGGGAGTCGTCATACGGCCCGTACAGCCGGACGATGAAGAAGATCTGTTGGGAGGAGTCGGTGCACATCATGCACGGCCGCGACGTGGTCGTGACGATGATGAACGGCAGCCAGATGCAGCGCGACATGGTCCAGGAGGCGCTCGACCGCTGGTGGGGGCCGCTGATGCAGATGCACGGGCCGAGAACGGATCCGGCCAAGGATCGCGATCTCTATTGGCACATCAAGGAGAAGACCGGCGAGCAGCTGCGCCAGGAGTTCCTGTCGACGTACGTGCCGCGGCTGTGGGAGATCGGCCTGTACCCGCCCGACCCCGACCTGGCCGTCGACGAGGCAACCACAGAGTGGCGCTACTCCGAGCCCGACTGGCAGGAACTGCGCACCGTCGTCACGAACCATGGCCCCAAGTCGCAGGAGCGGCTCGATTTCCGCCGCCTGAACCACGACGACACGGCGTGGGTACGCCAGACGATCCTCGCCGCGCCGGCAGCCGCCGCCTAGGCCGGCTGGAATGCACCAAGCTCGACGACTTTTCATGTCACGTGAAGTAGGTCGGTCGAATTGCACGGTTTGAGGGCTCATATGGCCGCCATGCCGTCCGATTTCGGTCGGGCTATGCACGCCATGCGACTCGGACTGCCCGATATCGCCACCGAAGCGCTCGTTTCTGGGGCGATGTGTTCACGTCACGTGGAATGTTGCGTACAGGCGCCGCGTAGACCATGAGCCGCGAGGAGACGACCGGGCCACTGAATCAACCCGCGCCGCCCGTCGCAGAGGGACGGCTCGACGAGGCGGGGCGGCTTGGCGAGGGCGCACGTTCGGACGTGTTCGAGGTCTTTCGCCAGGAGAAGGACGGCGACCCCATGCGCCATGCCGGCAACGTGACGGCGCCCGATATCGAGCTGGCCACCCACTATGCCCGCGAGTTCTACAGCCGCCGGCAGGAGAGCGTCCGGCTGTGGGTAGTGCCGCGCACCGAGATCACCGACCTGTCCGATCCGGACCTGCTCCAGCCGCCGCTCGATCGGATGTTCAAGAAGCCCGGTGGCTACGTGATGCGCGACAAGCTCGACGTTGCCAAGAAGCGCGCCGCGGCCGAGAAGAAATGACGACCGAAGAAGCCCGACTCCCCACCCGGCAGCTGATCCAGCCGGACGTCCCGACCTTCGACCGGCGGACTCTGAAGCCGGAGGCACGCGATGCCGTGACGGGCCTGCTGCTGACGATGGCCGACGACGAGTTCGTTCTTGGCTTCTGGGACTCGGAGTGGACCGGCATCGCACCCCTGCTCGAGGAGGACGTGGCGTTCAGCTCGCTGGCCCAGGACGAGATCGGCCACGCGCGGGTCTGGTACGAGATGATCGCCCAGCTGACTGGCGATGGCGCCGATCGCCTCGCGTTCCACCGCGAACCCAAGGAGTTTCGGCACGCCCGGCTGCTTGATCACCCGCGCACCGACTGGGCGTTCTCCATCGCCCGTCGCTGGCTATACGACACGGCCGACTCGGTGCGACTTGCCGCGCTGGCCGCCTCATCCTTCGAGCCGCTGCGGCAGATCGTGGGCAAGGTCGTACGCGAGGAGCGCTACCACCTGATGCACATGGACGCATGGATGCGCCGCCTTGCCGGGCACGACGGTGAGCCGCGCCAACGACTGGAGGCTGCCCTCGCGGCCCTCGCACCGGATGCCCTGAGCGTGTTCACGCCACTCCCCGGTGAGGAACGACTCATCGACGCCGGGCTTCTGTCTGCACCCATGGCGGAGCTCAGTGACCGGTGGCGGTCGGAGGTCGGTGGCCTCTTGAAGGAGCTCGGCCTGCCTGCCATGCCGGATGGTCGGCCGTCCGCTGATGGTCGGGACCATTCGAACCCGTCTGACTCCTTCCGCTGGCTGTGGGGAGAGTTCACGTCCGTCGCCCGGCTGGAGGAAGGCGTCCAGTGGTAGCAAGCGACGGCCGGAACCCGGCGGTAACGCCGGGAGCCGGGCGATTCGCGCGCAGCAGCGGCCGGAGGCCGACTGCGAAGGAGACGGCTCCGACGATCGCAACACGACCACTCGAGTCGGCCGTGTGGGCGGCCCTGCACGACGTCCATGATCCGGAGATCCCCACGATCTCGGTTGTCGACCTGGGCGTGGTGCGCACGGTCGAGACCGAGGAGGGGAGGGTTCGCGTCCAGTTGCTCCCCACGTTCGTCGGCTGCCCGGCGATCGAGGTGATGCGCGTGGCGGTTGAAGATCGGCTGAGCGAATTCGCCGACAACGTCAGCGTCGAGATCAGCTTCGCCGAGCCGTGGACGTCGGAGCGGATCACGCCCGAGGGGCGCCGCGTCCTGCGCGAAAGTGGCTTCGCGCCGCCCGCCCCGCAGAGGCGGACGTCGGTTCTGTCGGTACTGCCTGTTCTGCCGGTCGCGGAATGCCCATACTGCGGCTCGCGTAACACGACGCTCGAAAACGCTTTCGGGCCAACGTTGTGCCGCGCGATCTATCACTGCGCAGACTGCCGGCAGCCCTTCGAGCAGTTCAAGGAGGTCTGATGCCCATTCGCGACCGGTTCGCGCTCGCTGTCACGGGGCTCACTGCCGCGGCTCTGACGACGTTCGCCGCATTGGCGATGGTCGAGGCGAACCGACGGCAGGTTGACGTCGTCGTCCTGTGGCTGGCCGGCGCGTTACAGCTCGGCCTGGTCCTGACCTGGGTGTTCCTGCCGCGCCTGCCGAAATGGATTGTCGCCGGGTGGGGCCTGATCCTCGTCGCCACCGGTATTGGCGTGATCATCACGGCGCCGGTGCCCGCGGGCGCTACCGGCACGTTCCCATGGGCCCTACTCGGACTCGTCCTCATCGGGATCGTGACAATGATCATGTCCGTGGTCCACGGATCCGAGAAAGCCGGCCTCTGACCCGGCGCGCTATCCTCGGGCGCACACACCCGAGGAGGACCCGACTGTGAGCCTTAGCCGTCCCTTTGCGCTTCTTGCCATCGCCCTGATTCTGGCCGCCTGTGCGGCACCCGGCGCCACGCCTGCTCCGCCAACCGCCACACCAGTCGCCGCCACACCCGCGCCGACACCGGACGCGTGCGCCACTGAGAACCTGGCCGTCAAGAACCCAGGCCGCCTCACGCTGAGCACGGACATCCCGGCGTTCCCACCCTGGTGGGGCGGCGATGCCGCCGAGCAATACCCGAACGAGCCCGAGGCAGGTTCCGCTTGGACCGAGGCCGACTTCAGTGCCGAGCCCTACTCGATGGAGGGCTTCGAAGGCGCCGTCGCCTACGCAATCGCGGAGGCCATGGGCTTCTCTGCCGACCAGGTCGACTGGATCCCGAACGCGGTCTTCGAGCAGGCGTTTGCGCCGGGCGAGAAGGCATTCGACTTCCACATGGCCCAGATCGCGATCACCGATGATCGCGCGCAGGCCGTCGACTTCACAGATTCCTACTTCGACTCGAACCAATCGATCCTGGCCTTGACGCCCAATGCGATCACGGCGGCTACCTCAATCGAGGAGCTCAAGTCTTTCCGACTGGGTGCTGCTGCCAACACGACCAGCTTCACCTTCCTCGAGACGTCGATCCAGCCAACCGTTGAGCCGTCGGTCTTCCCCGACAACTCCGCGGCGCTGGCCGCTTTGCAGGGCGACACGGTGGACGGCATCGTCGTCGACCTGAGCACCGCCTTCTTCATGCGCGATGCCCAGCTCGAGGATTTCGATACCGAGGATCCCGAGGGCACGATCGTCGGGCAGTTTGGCCCGCCCGCTGAGCCCGATCATGTCGGCGCGGTTCTTGACCTGGACAGCCCCTTGACCGCATGCGTCAACCAGGCCATCGCCGCGATCAAGGCGGCCGGCACGCATCAGGCGATCCTCGATGAGTGGATCAATACGGGCGAGGAGATCCCGTTCCTCGAGTAG
>JBBDRY010000078.1:28666-32325 GCA_040905225.1 Chloroflexota bacterium
CGAGTGACGAGGCACTCCGCATTGAGAACCTGCACAAGTCGTTCGGCCGGCTGGAGGTGCTGCGCGGCATTGACCTGACCGTCGCGGAACACGAGGTGGTCTGCCTGATCGGCGCCTCCGGGTCTGGCAAATCGACGCTGCTGCGCTGCATCAACCTGCTCGAGGAGATCGACGGCGGGCGGATCTGGATCGAGGGGGAGGAGATCACGGGTCGGGGCGTCCACGTCGACCGCGTTCGCCGCCGAATCGGGATCGTATTCCAGGCATTCAACCTGTTCCCGCACATGACAGTGATGCGCAATGTGACCCTGGCTCCGCGCAAGGTTCTGCGGCTCTCGCAGGCTGAGGCGGATGCGCGCGCCATGGAGCTGCTGACTCGGTTCGGGCTGGCAGACAAGCGGAACGAATATCCCGACCGACTGTCCGGCGGCCAGCAGCAGCGCGCCGCGATCGTCCGGGCGCTGGCCATGAAGCCTGACCTGCTACTCCTGGACGAGATCACCGCGGCTCTGGACCCCGAGTTGGTTGCGGAGGTGCTCGACGTGATCCGCGAGCTCGCCGCGGAGGGCATGACTCTGGTCATCGCCACGCACGAGATGGGCTTCGCGCGCGACGTGGCGGACCGGATCTGCTTCCTCGACGAGGGCCGGATCCTGGAAGAGGGCCCGCCATCTGTCATCCTCTCATCGCCGCGCGAGCAACGAACACAGCGGTTCCTTCAACGCATCATCAGTGCAGGTCGCCTGTGACACCCGATCGACGCTACGAAATCGAGTTCGAGATGACCGCCGACGGCATCGCGGAGGCATCCAGGCTGTTCCAGCGGCGGCAGTACCTGCTGATCGGGGCGGCGGGCATTTTCGAGTTGGGCATCGCCCTGCTGCTGGTCGCAATCGGGGCGGACATCGTGATCGCCATCATGGTCGCCGTCGTTGGACTGTTCTCCCTGGCGCTGACCCAGACGCCCGTCATCCTCAAGTGGCGAATCGGCCGCATGGCACGCAGCATTCTCGGTACCACCGCCAAGGCAGAGATCGATTCGACCGGCTTCAAGTTCACCAACTCACAGTCATCGGCGCACATCGAATGGAACGGCCTGACAGACGTGCGCGAGAACGACAAGATCGTCCTCCTCGTGCGCGATCGACGCCCCTACGCCTGGATACCGGCCGCCGCGTTCGGCACCCCCGAGCGGCGCGAAGAGATCGTTTCCTTCATGCGCGCCCACATCGCGGCCGCTCATCCCGCGAGGTCCGACGCCGCCTAGCCGGGTCTTCCCGCATCAGGGGTCGCAGTCGCCAGGCGGAAAGCTGGCTAACACGAACGATCGCCGTCGGGAACCCGATCACCACGTAGCTTGATGTGGGGCAGTCCGCGAGCGCCGTGCCGCCGAACGGTGTGCAGCCGCTGCCTACACCAACGAATCCGGACTCGGTTGCGACGATGCCGTGAATATCGGCGCGGACACTCTGTTCTTCGGCCGATCCGCCGACCGGCGCAAACCACACGAACCCATGTGAGTCGACCTGTGCGCTGCCGCCGGCGGCCACGAACCCGCTCTCATTGACAGCGACCTCGTGAGCGACGCCTTCGGCCGCCTCATCGAGGGCCTGTGCCGTCCAGGTCACACCATCGGTCGACAGCCAGGCCGTGGGACCGAGTCGTCCGCGACCTGAGCTGCCAACCGCGACGAACCCTTCCGGTCCGGCGGCTACTCCGTACATGAAGCCGAGGGAGGAGGAGAGTTCCGTACGTGACCACTCGCGACCGTCCAGGGACGTCCAAGCGGTCGGTCGATCCTCCGTACCTAGGCGGTGCGAACCGACGGCCACGAGCTGCCCGTTTCGAGTGGCGATGTCATTCATCATGGAGAGTTCGAACACGGCCTCGTCCGGGAGTCGGTTCCACGTCTCGCCAGTCGTCGACAACCAAACAGCGGCGTGCGGGGGCTCCAGATCAGGAAGTCCGGAGTTGGACGGATTGGCATTACCGATGGCGACGAATCCCGACTTGCCCATCACCAAATCATGGATGCGGGGCGGCACAGAGTCGCCGGGAACTCGGGTCCACGTGTGGCCCCGATCGGTCGACTCTCACAGCACGGATCTCCGATCGTTGTCGTTGCCGCCGCCGAGGTAGACCCAGCCGAGCGAGAGGAGCCGATCGCCGTTGCCCGCGATGCTTCCCATTCCCATTTGGCGTCGATCTGCGTCGTCAGCGATTGAAGCGCTGATCCACGTCGCACCGTCGTCATCGGAGTACCAGGCAGCCGGGCCGTCCTTGCCGCTACCGGTGGCTATCAGCCGGCCATCCACGTAGGCAATCGCACTCGGACGGACGCTTTCGTCCGACGAGAACGGCTCGATTGACCACTGAAAATCGGTCGCGGCCGGAGAAGTCGGGTCTGGTGTGGGCTGTGGATCTGCTGCCGGGAGTGGATCGAGCCGGCCGACCATCGACCACACCGGGCATTCGCCCGCGACGACTGGGTGGCAACCGACCGACCTGACGAGGTAGGTTCCGAATCGCGGTGCGCCCCCTTGTGCGTCAGTGGCCGGAAGCGGCGCGAAGTCCTCATAAGCACTCCACTGGACGTGGAGCCCACTTGGATCCAGGAGCACCTCGTGTTGCGACGTAGTCGTTTCGACGCGGGACTGCGTAACGAACGATCCGCCGCACCAGTAGGTTGTGCTTGTGTCAGGACCGTAGTCGTGGGGCGCCGGGCACGAGACTCTTGGCGTCTGAACCAGCCAGCCGTCTACGGTGTAGAGGTCGTCAGTCGGATTCGCGTGCTCGCCTGCCCCAATCTCGCTGACGCTCCAAACGATCTCGCCGTTCCCAGTCTCGACGAGCGGGCCGAGATATTCGACCGCTTCGGCCAGGATCTTGAACGCGGAGAGCCCGGGCTCCGCGGGGATGCTTAGCTGCGTCAGCCATCGAACATCACCGTCACCCGCGTAGCGCACGCCCTCGCCCTCAGATGCCTCGCGCCACGCGACAGCAACAACGTTCTTGCCCGACACGTCCGCCAGGAAGTGGGAAGTGCACGGTTCGGGCGGTTCGCACCCAATCTGTCCGGTCCTCATCTGGCTGATCTGGGCGCGTGCCAGCACCACGTCGCCCACTCGCTCCCCGCCGATCATGTTTGACAGCTCCTGCGCGGTGAGTACCTCCGGCGGCGAAGATGGCTGGGACTCGGTCGGCGTCCAGACGACCGCCTCGACGACGATCGCCGCGTCGCAGCTGGCGCGGTAGGTCTCAGGGCATGCGGCCGCTCGTGGGTCGTGCACGTGGACGCGCAGTACGATCGGCTGTCGCAGTGGAACCGACACGCCTTGATCGACTACGAGCCTGAACTGGCCCCACGAATCTGAGCCTTCGTTCGCCATTCGATACCCGCCGTCGCATGGCTCTAGCAGGGGAGAGACTGGCAGGTTGGGGTCACCCACACAGTCGACGAGGAAAACCGTGACCCAGCCGCCGACCAGGAACTGTTCCGCCGAACCATTGATCGCGACGTGTCGCGCCTCGTCAGTCGTGAGCACTCGTTCCCCGCCGATCTCCGTTGGAAAGTCGCCAACTGCAACGGGAGGCGCCGACGCGGTCGGGGTGGTAGGCAGCGTTGGCTCGGGTTCGACGAGGTCGAGACGGCCGACCAT
>JBBDRY010000079.1:0-31862 GCA_040905225.1 Chloroflexota bacterium
TGCGTGATCTCGGTCCGGATCTCAAACACGTCGAAGTCGACGTTGACGCCGTCGGCCACCGCCCGCTCGTGGTCGTACTCCATCACCAGGTTCTGGTTGAAGAAGCCGAGCGTCTGCTTCGACGGGGTGGCCGTCAGACCGATGACGAAGGCGTCGAAGTACTCGAGCACCTGGCGCCACAGGTTGTAGATGGACCGATGAGCCTCATCGGTGATGATCACGTCGAAAGTCTCGATCGGGATGTTCGGGTTGTAGGTGACCGGGAGCGACTCCCTGGTCAGGGTCGGGGCAGTCTGGAAGCTGGAGACCTCGTCAGCCTCCTCCGGCAGTTCCTCCTGCCCCTGGAGCATCGAGTAAAGGCGCTGGATGGTGCCGATCACCACCTTGGCGGTCGGGTCGAGCACGTTCGAGCTCAGGTGCTGCACCACATACAGCTCGCTGAACTTGCGCCCGTCGTCGGGCGTGACGAACTGCTCAAACTCCTTGCGCGCCTGCCGGCCCAGGTTGCCGCGGTCGACCAGGAACAGGATGCGCTTGGCTTTGCCGAACTTCGCCAGCCGGTAGGTGAAGTTGGCGGCGGTGAAGGTCTTGCCGGAGCCGGTCGCCATCTGGATCAGGGCGCGCGGCTTGTTGGCGGCCAATGACTGTTCGAGGTTCTCGATGGCCGTGATCTGCGCCTTCCACAGGTCGCCGGTGATGAGCGGCGGGAGCGTCTTGAGACGAGCGCGGAGGGTGTCGCCCTCGCTGTACGGCGCGGGCGGCTCGGCGACGCCTGGGAGGGCGCGCCGGCTCTGCTCGTAGCCGGCCTGCTGGAGCCACTCGCGGTGCGTCTCCGGGCGGTGGAAGGTGAAGACTTCGCGGCTGCGCGGCTCGGGGTCGAGCAGGTTCGTGAACTGGGTTTCGACGCCGGTCGATTCATACAGGAACGGCAGCGGCCGGCGGTAGGCCGGCAGCGCGTCAGGGAGCCCTTCGCTGTACCGCTTCGACTGGGCCTCGACGCCGGCGAGCGTCCAGCCTTCTTTCTTCGCCTCGACCGCGCCAGCTGCTGCGCCATCCACATAGAGCATGTAGTCGACCGGTCCGCCCTTTAGGGGAAACTCGCGTATGGCCACACCCGGCGCAGCGTGGATGTTCGCCGCAGCGCGGTCCTGCACCAGCCAGCCGGTTTCGGTCAGTTGGCGATCAATCTGCTCTCGCGCGCGCGCCTCGGGCTTGGCGGTGGCCACAACGTCAGCCTAGCAAGGTACGTCTGACCTGTTGGCTGAGTCCTCGGGCAGCCCGTCGCCAAAGACGCAACAAACTTCGCAGGTACGATGCGAAACGTGACGCGATCTGACTGGCCTATTTTCGGGCGCGACGTTCCGGATGCCGCGTGGCGGCCCGCGCCTGACGCTGCGACGGGCACGCGCCTCGGCCGTTTCATCAGCGCCGCCGGCGAGCCTGATCTGGAGGCGCTCCAGCGCCACGCGGAGCGCGATCCGGCCTGGTTCTGGGGCGCGGCCGCGGACGATCTGGGCCTGGCCTGGCAGAGGCGGCCAAGCGGCGTCCTCGACTCCAGTCGAGGGGTCGAGTGGTCGCGCTGGTGGAGCGGCGGTGCGTTCAACTACGCGGCTGCGGCCGTCGATCCGCGCGCCGCGGCTGATCCCGGTGGCGCGGCGGTCACGTGGGAAGGCGAGGACGGCACGGTCAGGCGGCTGACCAACGCCGAGTTGAAGAACGAGGTCGACCAGGCTGCGGCGATGATCGCGGCCCTCGGCATCGGTGAGGGTGACCGTGTCGGCATCTTCATGCCGCTGCTCCCCGAGACCGTCGTCAGCGTCCTCGCAATCGGCAAGCTCAAAGCGATCTACATCCCGATCTTCTCCGGGTACGCCGCGCCGGCGGTGGCGAGCCGTCTCAACGACGCGGGCGCGAAGCTGCTGATCACGGCCGACGGGACGCTCCGGCGCGGCGCGCGTGTGCCGATGAAGGAGGTGGCGGACGCGGCCGTGGCCGATGCCCCTTCTGTCGTAAGCGTGCTGGTGGTCGGGCGCCTGAATCAGCACCCCTCAGAAATAAGCTGGGCGGAAGGCCGGGATCGCTGGTGGGCGACCGAGATGGCGGCTGTCGATCACCCGCTGGAGGAGACACCCGAGACCGACCCGGAAACCCCATACATGATCATCTACACGTCGGGCACGACGGGGCGGCCCAAAGGCGCGGTCCACGTGCATGGCGGCTTTCCGATCAAGGGCGCGCAGGACCTGGCGCACTGCTTCGACCTGGGCCGCGGCGATCGGCTGTTCTGGTTCACCGATCTGGGCTGGATGATGGGCCCTTGGGCGATCTCCGGGGCGCTGCTGCTGGGCGCCGAGCTGGTGCTCTACGAGGGGGCGCCCGACTACCCCTCCCCAGCCCGACTGTGGGAGGTGGTGGCCGGCCACGGCGTGACGCACCTCGGGCTCTCGCCAACGGTGATCCGCGCCCTAATGGCGCACGGTACGGACCCGGTCCGCGGTCACGACCTGTCGCGACTGCGGGTCCTGGGCTCAACTGGCGAGCCCTGGAATCCCGAGTCGTGGTGGTGGTTCTTCCGGGAGATCGGCGGCGGCCGGCGGCCGCTGGTCAACTACAGCGGTGGGACAGAGGTGAGCGGCGGCATCGTCTGCTGCAACCTGATGACGCCGATCAAGCCCACCTCGTTCGGCGGCCCATCGGTGGGAGCGGCGGCGGACGTGATCGATGCGTCCGGTGCGAGCGTGCGTGGCAAGGTCGGTGAGCTCGTGCTGCGCCAGCCTCTGCCGGGCATGACGCGCGGGTTCTGGCTGGACCCCGAGCGCTACCTCGAGACCTACTGGTCGCGTATCCCGGGCACGTGGGTGCACGGTGACTGGGCAGTCGTCGACGAAGACGGCTATTGGTTCATCCAGGGCCGCTCCGACGACACGTTGAAGGTCGCCGGCAAGCGTGTGGGGCCGGCCGAGGTGGAGAGCGCTGCCGTGGCCCACGCCGCCGTTCTTGAAGCCGCCGCGGTCGGTGTCCCTCACGACATCAAGGGCGAGACCATCGTCGTCTTCGTGCGGCTCCGCCCGGGCGAATCGGACGATGCCGACCTGCGACGATCGATCTCCGACAAGGTGGTCGAGCAAATGGGCAAAGCGCTCCGACCCGAGGCCGTGCACGTCGTGAGCGATCTACCGCGGACGCGCTCCGGCAAGGTCATGCGCCGTGTCGCGCGCGCGGCCTACCTGGGCATCGATCCTGGCGATCTCTCGGCACTCGAGAACCCGCTCTCCGTCGAATCGATTCGGGGGGTCGGCCGACTGCCATACTCCGAGTGAGGGGTCGAGGTCCCCGGCGCGCGGGGCGAAGAGGGAGATGCGGATCGTGGCTCTTGAGTTCACCACTCTGAACTGGGTGGCGGTCATCGCCGCTGCCGTCGCCGGTGGGGTGATCGGCGGCATCTGGTACCTGCCGATGGTGTTTGGCAACCGCTGGGCAGCGGCCTCTGGTCGCGAACTGCCCTCTTTGAGCAGACTGACGCCGACAATGATGGTCGGCGCGATAGGGCTTCCGCTGATCATGGCGTACGTGCTCACCCTGCTGGTCGGCGGCCTGGGTGGGACTTCGCTGGTCAACGGTGTCGTGGTCGGCTTCGTGGCCTGGCTGGGTTTTACTGCCACGGCGACGCTCAACGGGGTGGTGTACGAGGGACGCAGCTGGGAGTGGTGGATGATCACTGCTGGTTTTTTCCTCGTCACGCTCGTAGTCATGGGCGGGATCATCGGCTACCTAGGCGCATAGGCCGAACCCTCACGAGGGTCGCTACGATCGGGCGATGGAGCCCGCCGACAACCGAACAAACAGGGGGCGCATCACCAGCACGGCAAATCCGCGGCTGAAGGCGGCTGTTCGGTTGCGCGGGCGGCGCGAGCGAGACGAGCAGGGCTTGACGCTCATCGATGGTGTGCGTGAGACGCTGCGGGCCCTGTCCGGCGGCGCCGTGCTGCGCGAAGCGTTCGTCGCACCTGAGTACTGCACCGATTTGGAGTGCCTGGCGCTGCTCGAGCGGCTGCGCGAGGAATCGGTCCCGATCTGGGAGGTGGAGAGCGAGGCGTTCGCGAAGCTGGCCTATGGCGACCGTGTGGATGGAGTGGTCGCAGTCGCGGAGACGCCAATTCGACGCCTGGACGATCTGATCCTCCCGCCCGAGCCTCTAATCGCGGTAGTCGAGGGCGTGGAGAAGCCGGGCAACCTCGGCGCGATCCTGCGCACGGCCGATGGCGCGGGAGTCGACGCAGTCATCGTGGCTGAGTCGGCCACGGACCTGTTCAACCCGAACATCATTCGTGCCAGCCTGGGAGCCGTGTTCGCCGTGCCAGTCAGCGTTGCCTCGTCGGGCGAGGTACTGGCCTGGCTGAGGGACAAAGGCATCGCCATCATCGCCGCGCGCGTCGATGGCTCAGTCGACTACACGGAAGCCGACTACAGCGGCGCGGTCGCGATCGCGCTGGGCAGTGAGGCGCGCGGACTGTCGGATGCGTGGGGCGAGCTCGCCCGCGCGTCAGTGCGCGTGCCGATGCTCGGTGTCGCCGACAGCCTCAACGTCTCGGCGACAGCAGCGATTCTCTTCTACGAGGCGCGCCGTCAGCGGAGGCCCTCGAAAAGTTGAGTTGCGCCTAGGCGTCGTCGAGAACGAAGGTGATGAGCATGTTCACGCGGTAGCGCGTGATCGTCTCGCCTTCGATATCGATCTGCTGCTCCTTGATCCAGGCGCCCTTGACGTTGCGCAGCGTCTTCGCAGCGCGCGAAATGCCCTGCTTGATGGCGTCCTCGAAGCTCTTGTCTGAGGTCGAGCTGATCTCTGTTACTCGGGCAACGCTCATGGTGGTCTCCTCTACTTCTGGGGCTACTACTCGACGCGGAGGCCGAGAATCTTTCTGCCGATGACGAGCCGCTGGATCTGGCTCGTGCCTTCACCCAATTCGGTCAGTTTGGCATCGCGCAGGTATCGCTCAACCTTGTATTCCTCGACGTATCCATATCCGCCGTGTACCTGAACGCCCATGTTCGTAACTCGCTGGGACACCTCTGAGGCGAACAGCTTTGCTTCGGCGGCGGCCGTCGTGTAGTCACGATCGTTGTCCTTCAGCCATGCGGCACGCCAGACCAAGGACCGTGCAGCGTCCACTTCCGTGGCCATGTCGGCGATCATGAAGGCCACGCCCTGGAAGCTGCCGATGGGCTTGCCAAACTGCTTGCGTTCGCGGGCGTACACGACCGACGCATCCAGCGCTGCCTGGCTCAGGCCGACAGCCATCGCGCCGATGGAGATTCGGCCGCCGTCGAGCGTCTTGAGGAAGATCTTCCAGCCCTCTCCCTTTGCACCGAGCATCTGATTGGCGGGGATCTTGGCCTTCTGGAAAAGCAGCTCGCCCGTGTTGCTGGCGTGCAAGCCGAGCTTCTCCTCCAGCCGGCCAATCGAGAATCCGGGAGTGCCGGCCTCGATGATGAACGCGCTGATCTCGGCCGAGCCGTCCTCGCGGTCACCGGTGCGGGCGGTGACGATGTACGTGCCCGCCTCGCCCGCGTTCGTGATGAAGCGCTTGCTGCCGTTGAGCACCCAACTGCCACCGTCCGCTCCGTCCTCGAACTTGGCCGTGGTGCGAGTGCCGCCGGAATCGGATCCCGCCTCCGGCTCGGTCAGGCCGTAGGCGCCGATGACCTTGCCGGATGCCATGGGCACCAGGAACCGCTTCTTCTGCTCGTCCGTGCCAGCCATGTGAAGCGGGTTGCAGCCGAGGCTCGTGTGAGCCGCAACGATGATCCCGAGCGAACCCCAGACACGCGACATCTCCTCGATGGCGATGGCATAGGCGAGCGTGTCCAGCCCAGCGCCGCCTTCGTCCTCAGGGAACGGGATGCCGAGCATGCCCATCTCGCCCAACTTGTTGACGATTTCAATCGGGAAGCGGCGCTCTTTCTCGTGCTTCTCGACGATCGGCTCGACTTCCTTCGCGAGGAAGTCCCGCAAGGTGCGGCGCAGCAGCTCGTGCTCTGGCGAGAGGTCTAGATCCACGGCCGGGAGGCTAGCACCGCTCATCCGAGTGCGTGTTGCCAAATTCCGGTGGGGCGCTACGTCTCGTCGCGCGCACCTTTCCACTGTCGTTGAACAGCCTGGGCCCGATTCGACGAATTCACCCGTCCTTCGCGCCCATTACCTGCTCCGCGACGTCAACTTTTCACTGTGGTGGTGGTTTTCGTCGGCATCGGGCGGTAATTCGAGCGCTCGGCCACGCTCAGATCTGTCCCTGGCCGGGTTCGTGTTCACTGAGAGTGAAATCCCGTCAGTCAGACCGCGCATGGTCAGCACGGCGGGTCGGTCAGGCCTCTTCGCGCTCGATCTTCTTACGTCCTACGTTGGGCCGCCGCGGCAGCGGAATCGTGCTGACGCCCTCGACGAACGACGCCTGGCGCGCCCATTCCGCCGCCTGCTCCTGGTCTTCGATCGACAGGATGTTCAGCCGCCCCAGCGTCGCGAGCTCGTCGCGCATGTAGGTCTTGAGCATCTCAGGCCCGTCGGTATTGATCGTGAACTTCACTTTGTTGTTGCGGAACGTGTCGAAGATCCAGCGGAACTCCTCCCAGCCCGAGACGACTCGCGTGTTGATATTGCTGGTGGGACAGACCTCGAGCGTGATGCCGCGCTCGCGGATGAGAGCCATGGTTCGCGGGTCGTAGGCGGACTTGACACCGTGGCCGATGCGCGACGGCTCGAGCTGCTCGATCACCTCGGCGATCTCCTCCACCGGCCCCGACTCCCCGGTGTGGACGGTGATTCCGAGACCTCGGCGACGGCAGCGGTCGAAGAGGCGCTTGTAGTCGGACGGCTTGAAGTCGGCCGACTCCGGGCCGGCGATGTCGATGCCCACCACGCCACGGGGTCGGTAGGCGATTGCCTTCTCGGCAATGATCTCGTTGAGGTGGAACGGGAAGGCGCGGTCCAGGCACAGGATCAGTCCGGGGGTGACCGGATATTCGAGCATTGCCCGGTCCATCCCGCGGATGGCGGCGCTGATGATGTGGTCGAGGTCCTGCTCGCCGCCGCGGTTGCGCTTCATCGGGTTGAAGCGCAGCTCGATGGTGGTGATGTTGTTCTTACGGTATGCGCCGCCGATGACCTCGTAGACGGATCGCTCGACCGCGATCGGCGAGGACTGGATCAGCTCCGTCCAATGGAAGAGCTGGAGGTAGCCCTCGAAGGAACGTCCGCGGCGGGCGGACACGGTGATCAGCTCGCGGAACTCCCAGTAGTCCTTGGTCGGCAGCCGGATCCCCTGCGCGTGGGCGATGCCCCACATGATGGCCGGGGCCACCGCACCGCCGAGGTGGGTATGAAGCTCGGTCAGCGGCCGGTTACGCGGCAGGACGGTGGGCACCGCCCGATGCTAGCGGAGACCTCCCGTGCGATGCCCTCGGGTCTCCAGCCCGGACCTGAAATGGCTCGGATCTAAATTGCCATCCCTCTACCGGTGGGCAGCAGGCCAGCTCCCCATGACCTGGCGCAGCGAGGCGAACTCGCCCACGTGATAGCTGTTGTGGTTGCCGACGAGGGTCAGCTCTCGAAAGACGGTGTGGCCGGGTGTTCCTTCGAGAACCGCGAACAGGTCGACGGTCGAGTCGGTCGCGATCGCCTCCAGAGCTCCAAGGTCGGTCCGGAATTGCTCGATCGTCTGCCGGAATCCCGCTTCGTCGGTCTCGGCGTCCGGGGCGGGCCAGTAGCCGATCGGCCAATCGGGCGACACGTGCCCCTTCGGATCCTCGATATAGCGCAGGATGTCCCAGTTCGTGATCCGCAGGTGCGCGAGGATATGCCACGGCGTGTACGTGACGTTGGGGGGGCGCTGGTTGATCGCCCAGGCGGGGAAATCGGCCACGGCGCGGTCGAAGCCCATGTGAGCTTCGGTTCCGCGCAGTAGCAGCACCAGCAGCCTGCGCTGCTCGTCGATCGGCCTGCCCCTAACTCAGGCCGTTGGCCGCGAGGGCCGCCTGCTGCGCGGTCCGTCGCTGGCGTGCTTCCTCGGGAACCTGGTCGCGCGCATGGTAAGAGGAGCGGACGAGCGGACCGGATTCGACGTGCTTGAAGCCGAGTGCCAGCGCCTCGGACTTCATCTCGGCGAACTCCGTTGGGTGGTAGTAGCGCTCAATCGGTAGATGTTTTTCCGACGGGCGCAGGTACTGGCCGACGGTCAGGATGTCGCAGTCGACCGCACGGAGGTCAGCGAACGCCTGCGACAGCTCCTTGCGCGTCTCGCCCAGGCCCACCATCAGGCTCGACTTGGTGTGCACGGTGCCGTCGCGGCCTGAGAGCTGACGCGCGAGCTCCTTGGCATGTTGCAGTACCTCGAGCGACCGCGCGTAGCGGGCGCGCTTGCGCACCGGTTTCTGGAGTCGCTCGACGGTCTCCAGGTTGTGGTTGAGGATGTCGGGCGCGGCCTCCATCACGGTGCGCAACGGTTCATCAATGCCGTTGAAGTCGGGGATCAGGACCTCGACGCCCATGCCCGGGCACTCACGCCGCAGCGCACGGATGGTTTGCGCAAAGATGTGCGCGCCGCCGTCGGGCAGGTCGTCTCGGGCGACGCTCGTGACGACGACGTGCTCGAGGCGCATCTCCTTGATCGCCTCCGCGACGCGGCGTGGCTCGTCCTCGTCGTTCCATGTCGGCCGGCCGGTCTTCACCGCGCAGAAGCCGCACGCGCGGGTACAGACGTCGCCCAGGATCATGATCGTCGCCGTGCGCTGCTCCCAGCACTCCCCGATGTTCGGGCAGTGAGCCTCTTCGCAGACGGTGTTGAGGCTGAGCCCGCGCAGGATGCCCTTGAGGTCGTGGTAGTTCTCGCCGCTCGGTAGTCGGGCCTTGATCCAGTCTGGATGCCGGCGTAGCGCGGTCGAGCCGTCCGCTGCCGGCGAAGTGAACGATCCGCCGCCCATGGCGATCGTCGGCGGGACGTGCGCCCCATGACTGTCCGTGCCAGGAGGCTGGAACATCGGCAGCTCGCGACCCATCGACCGAGTGTACGGCCGCCCGCCTGATCGCGCCGCCTCGGTCATGCCCGCCCGCAAACTTCAGCCGGGCACGTCTTTCGTCCGAGCCGGTAGCGCGATATTCTCCTGCCGACCGCCGGCGGCGGTGAACTAGCCCGAGGCGCCAGATGCCGTCCGATCCGAAACTCGACCTGCTTCACTCGATCCCACTCTTCGCTCGGCTCGGGAAATCAGATCTCCAGAGCCTGGGCCAGCTGGCGGACGAGATTGATATGCCAGCGGGACGCGTTCTCATGCGCGAGGGCGAGCTCGGCAGGGAGATGTTCGTGGTCGTTTCGGGCAAGGTACGAGTCGAGCGCCAAGGCAAGACGGTCGCTGAGCTTGGGCCGGGTGACTGGCTCGGGGAAATGGCCCTCCTTTCCGAGGGCAACCGAACCGCAACTGTGACGACGACCGAGCCGACGCGGCTCTTCGTCGTCGCTCACCGCGAGTTCCATTCGCTGATGTACCAGATGCCTACTGTTCGCGCCGCGGTCGATGAATGCGTCGCCGACAGGATCCGGCGCCTGGAGTCCGACTCCGCTCACTGACCCGAGCGTGGAGACGGCGACCCGCCGTCTCCCCAAGTGTCGGCGATGCCCTGCTCCAGCGAACGTGGGCGGAATCCAAGCTCCGCGGTCGCCTTGTCGTGCTTCGCCCAGTAGGTGACGCCATCTGCCGCGCTGATCGTCTCCGTCAGGTTCGCCGGCAAGCCGGGGAGTCCGCCAAGACGGTCGCTCAGTGGCGCGATCAACCTGAGGAGCCGTGTCGGAACTGTGAATCGTGGCGGCCTGCGGCCACCGAGGCGTGCGGCAATGGCGACTGACGCTCCCAACCGGTGGGGATCGCCTCCCAGCGAGTAAGCCTCGCCTAAGCGGCCCCGGTCGAGCGCGGCCACGATCGCGTCGGCGAGGTCGTCGACGTGTACCCAGGCCATGCCGGTGGACGGAAAGGCGATGTAGCGAAGCTTGCCTTTGAACGCCAGCTCGAGCTGCTCGCTCGCCTCGGAGTGGTCGTTGGGGCCGTATGTCTGTCCGGGCTGGACGATGATGATCGGGGCGCCCTGCGAGATGCGCGCCTCGGCCGCCTCGTGGGCGCGGTACTTCGTCTCGTCGTACCAGGAGATGAAGCCGGTCTTCACGTCGCGGCGGTAGGTCTCGTCCACCAGCTTTCCGCGCGTGTCGCCGAACACGTTGTTGGTCGACACGTAGACGATGCGCTTGGTGCCCGCCGCCACCGCTGCGTCAAGGACTCTTTCCGTCGCGCCCACATTGGAATCCCACATCGCGTCGCGCTCGGACCGCTTGAGCCCGATCCGATAGGACCCGGCCGAGTGAACGACCGCGTCGGCGCCCTCCATCTGCGCGGTGAGCGCGGCTTGGTCAGCCAGGTCGCTCGCCACAGGCGTCACGCCGTCGCGCATGATGTGCCCGGCCTTGGCAGGATCGCGCACGAGGGCCACGACTTCGTCGCCACGCCTTGCCAGCCGTTCGACGACTGCGCGGCCGATGAACCCGGCACCGCCGGTGATCACGACCTTCATCGAATTGGTGGTCTGCGGCTTGGTGGGCTTCGGCCTCGGCCTACCAGATCGCTGTGTTCGAGTCGACGGCTTCTAGCCAGGACTTGACGTCGGCGACGAATCGGCCGGCCTGCGCGCCGTCCGTCGCGCGGTGGTCGAAGCCGAGGCAGATGTACATCATCGGCCGGATCCCGATCAGGTCTCCACTCGGAGTCTCTACGACGACCGGGCGCTTGACGATGGACTCCATGGTCATGATCCCGACCTCGGGCGCGTTGATGATCGGCTGGGTGATGATCGACCCGGTCCATCCCGTGTTGTCGAGGGTGAAGGTTCCGCCCTGGATGTCCTCCAGGCGGAGCTTCTGAGCGCGCGATCGGTCGGCCAGGTCGCGGATCTGGCGGTTGAGGCCGTGGATGCTGAGCCGGTCCGCATCCTTGATGACGGGCACGACCAGGCCGTCCTCGACCGCGACCGCGACGCCGAGGTTGATCGCCTGCCGGCGCCAGTGGCCATCGTCCGTGTAGTGCGCGTTGAAATCCGGGTGCTTCTTCAGCGCCTCGACCGTCGCCTTGGCCACGAACGCGTCATAGGTCAGGCTGATGCCCTCCTGCGACTGGTACGCGCCCTTGGTCGCGGCGCGGAGCGCGACGACGCCGGACATGTCGATTTCGATCACCGTGTAGGCCGCCGGCACGGCGAGGGCCTTGGTCATCTGCGCGGCGATGGCCTTACGCATCGGCGAGGCCTGCTTCAGCGAGTCGCCCTGTGCGACCGGCGAGGGAGCCGCAGGGGCCGATGGGGCCGATGGGGCCTGAGCCGCTGCCTGCTGCGCCGGCGCCGGTGCCTGCTGCGCCGGTGCCTGAGCGGCAGCGGCTGCCCCGCCCGACTCGACGAACTTCAGCACGTCCTCGCGCGTGACCCGCCCGGCGTGTCCGCTCCCGGCGATCAGGGCAAGGTCGATGCCGTGCTCGCGGGCGAGGCGGCGGACCGCGGGAGTGGTCGGGCCCTTGTAGCCGTCTGGCCCGGCGGCGCCATTGCCGCCCGACTTCTGCGGCGTGGCGACGGCCGTCGCGGCAGAGACGGCCTGGGGCTGTGCGGTCGGCTGCTCGAAGGAGGCCGGCGGTGCCGCAGGCGGGGCTGACCGCTGTTCGTCGGAGCCTGCCGGACCTTGCCCTCCGTCGGTCGCAGCGGGCGCCGGCTTCTCGTCGGCCGCAGAGGGCGCCGGCTTCTCGTCGGCCGCAGAGGGCGCCGGCTTCTCGTCGGCTACCGCTGCTGGCGTCGGGCTGGGCGAAGCTTCGGCGCCTTCGCCGGCGGCTTCGATCACCGCAATCTCGGTGTTGTTGGGAACCGTCTCCCCTTCCTGGACCAGGATCTCGGTCAGCGTGCCCTCATAGGGCGACGGCACCTCGGCGTTCACCTTGTCGGTGATCACCTCGACGATCGGCTCGTACTTGTCGACGTGATCGCCCGGCTTCTTCAGCCACTTGCCGATCGTGCCCTCTGCGACGCTCTCGCCGAGTTGCGGCATCTGGACCTTGGGCATCTGGGGATTTCTCCTCGAGGTTCGCCGGTGTACCTTCGCGCATAGTGTCACCCATGCGGCGAACAGGCGTCCACCGGACCAGATGATCTGGCGGGATTTCGAGGCGGCCGCGCCGGAATTGGCGCGCGTCGGGCGGGGGCGATTCGAGGCCACGCGCGTCGCGCTGCTCGGCACCGTCCGGCGGGACGGTTCGCCGAGGATCAGCCCCGTGGAGCCCTACTTCGTCAACGGAGAGTTGCTGTTCGGGGTGATGCGCTCGGCGAAGGGTGTCGACCTTGAGCGTGACCCGCGCTGCGCACTGCACAGTTCGGTATCCGATCCGAATGGTTCGGAGGGCGAGTTCAAGCTGTCCGGCCGGGCGGTGCTCGTCTCTGACGCGGCCCTGCGCGACGCGCGTCCAGACACATGGTGGAATTCGTTTCCAGTCGAGGCTGCGACTGTCTACTCGCTCGACGTCGAGTCGGCCGCGTTCGTGGGATGGAACTTCGAGAACATGACGTACGAGCTGACGCGCTGGTCTCAGTCCGCCGGCGTCTCCAAGGAGACGGCCGCTTACCCCTGAGGCGTTTCTCCCGCGGTGATCACGCCCCCGGAGTGTGGTACAGCTCGAACGTGCCTTCCTCGCTGATGGGGCCTTTTGCCAGGCTCCATTCCTTCTCGCCGAAAAGTTCGCCGCCCTCGATCTCCCAATCGATTGCCGTCCACCCGCTTTCACCCAGCTCATCGATGTGCGTAGCCAGGAACGTTGTGGTCCATGCCGGCAGAGGCATCTCGAGTGTCGAGCTATTTGGGCAGGAGACGGACGCATGTTCTGTGGAGTTACCCGGGTGATAGTTCATTATGAAGTCGCTGATATGCCCGAACACCTCGGGCCCCGAGTCGTACTCGGCTGAGGCGCCGGGCAGCGCCACGTAGATCAGCTCGAAGACCGAGAAAGTCCCGCCGCCGGTGGTCTCGTTCACTGTGCAGCCGGCGAATTTGAAGTCGTAGTCCGTGTTGACCAACTCGGCCTCGCCGCTGATGACGTTTTCGTCCGGGTTGTAGCGCAGGATGATCTCTGAGGTCACGCTGGATTCATAGCTGCTGCCACCCAGGTCATTCTTGCCGGTCGATTCATAGTCCAGTCTGAAGGTCAGGCACTTGACCGTCAGGTCGCGAGCTTCCCTGATGGCACCCTCCGCCCCTCCGCCAAGCAACTGGCTCTGCCGTTCTAGGCCGAGCCAGACCGCGATCATCCGATGGAAGATGTGCTCCTCGACGCACAGCTCGAACTCCTCGATCACGCACACGCGCCCGACTTTGTCGATCAGGCCGGCGTATTGATCCAGGCCATTGCCTTCCATGCCCAGCAGTTGGCGTTGACGCTCCAAACCGAGCACGGTCTGCAGAGCCAGCTGACCCGCAGCACAGCTTTCGCCCGCCGCGTCCACGCGGGGTTTGACAACCTGCTCTTCGTATTGCCTGAAGATGGCTTCGATGGCGGCGAAATCGAGCTGGCCTGGCTGCCCCGCCAGTTGACGCTGTCGCTCGGCGGCTAATACGCCGGCCATCTCGTTCTGCAATCGCCTCTCTGCATCCCCGCCCAAGCGCTTGCGTTCGGGCTCGATATCCGCGAGTAGACCCTTGGTGACTCCGTTGCCGCTGAAATGCAGCACGTTGATCTTGATCTCGTTGGAGTCGACCACGGGCGCAGCCAGGATCACGTCTTTGCCCATCTCCAGGTAGCCGAACACGATCTGCTCGTCGACAGGAAGGTCCTCGGTTGGAGTGATCGTCAGGATGGCATGGTTGAACAGGGAGAGCCCATCGGGGCTCAGTTGCACGGCATGGGTCTGGGTGCCAAAGGGCAGGCCAGTGAGGCTCGCGACGGGCGTCAGGCCGATCATGGTTTCAACCAGCAGGGCATCCGACGGGATGTCCAGTGTGTACACCGTGCCGTCCGCGCCGGTGGCGGTGATGGAGCCGCCCTCCACGGGGATTACTGCCTCGACCGTGTTGTTCGTGTCGAGCACGACATCCACGTCGACGGGAGTCGGCGGGTCGAAGATCGTGCTCGGGGACGCGGGATTTGCGCCGGGGCTATTCACCGGGGAAGTGGTCGCTTCCGGTGACGTTGAGCCGTTCGGCGTAACGGAGTCCGCCGGCGTGCTGGGGCTTGGCGGCTTGCCCGTCCCGGTTTCCACCGGAACCACCGGGGCAGATCCGCCGCAGCCGACCACGACGGTGAGGGCCAGCGTCGCCAGGCCGAAAAGAGACCTGCTGGTGCGCTGATCAGACATCCCGACACCTCCGCGTCGTCCACAAGAACGAGGTGTCGGCGGAAGCCATTCGGCCGCGCGAGGCAACCCGGTGCCTGGCCAGCATACGCGCACGGCACGGCACCGTACGGTGACGACCTGACCCCGCTATCGGACTCCCTCGCGACGGCTGTCGTCACCGCCGAGGGGCGGGCGGCCAGACACAACCTGTAACTCGCCCGTACCGGTCCGCTGGTGACACGGGCGATCGAGCGGTTCGTTCGTCCTCTAGGCAGCGCCGAGATGCTGCGCGGCCACCGAAGCAACGTGGGCTGCATCCTCTCCGACGCCGAAGATGAGCCCCGACTTGCGAGTGTGCATCAGCTGCAGCCCCATGAAGTAGAGGCCAGGATGGCGGCTGACGCCCTGCACCTGCTCGGGATAGCCGTCCCGCGGGTCGAGGTCGAGGGCGATCCACGAGAAGTCGAGGCGGAAGCCGCTCGCCCAGATGACGTTGGTGATGCCCAGCGCGGCCAGATCGAACTCGGTGGGCGCGTCGGGTAGCTCGCCGACCGGCTGAAATGGATCGCCTGCCGCGGTATCGGGCGCGCGATCGCGCACGTAGTCGTCGACCATCGTCGTGAAGCGAACCGCGGCCTCATCCGAGCGTCTGGCGTTCGCCTCCAGGTCGTCGGCGAGCTGAACGCGCCGCCCGTCGGCGCCCAACAGGCGCCCGGTCAGGGTTACGCCGGCCTCAGCCAGCGTCCGCAGGTTCAGATCGCGTCCACCGTCGACGCCGGTCTGGATTGGCGGGCAGGCCAGGCGCATGGCATGCCCCAGGTTCGCGACTGACTCGTCGAACACTCCCATCTCCAGCCGCCAGGCAACGTTGTCGCGGCCGCGGTAGCGCCGCGGCATCCAGCCGCAGGAACCGGTCGCCAGCCAGACTGATCGGCCGTCTTGACGGAGGTCCTCCGCGATCTGGCATCCGGACTGACCCGAACCGACGATCAGCACGCCGCCGTCGTACAGCTCACCCGCGTTGCGGAAGGTGTCGGTGTCGAGCTGAAGGATGCTCGGGTCGAGGCTGTTCTGCGGCCGGTGGCGGCGCTGATATGCGCCGGTCGCCACGACTACGGCACGCACCATCAACTCTCCATCGGTTGTGTCGAGCCGGTAGCGACCGTCTGGTTCGCGAGCGAGGCGCAAGACCTCGACGCCTTCCTCGACGGGCGCACCTATGGCATCGGCGTACGCCTCGAACCGCTCGACGATCTCGTCGCGCAGCATGAAGCCGTCGGGATCCGAGCCGTCGTATCGATGGCCCGGCAGATTGAACGACCAGTTCGGAATGTTGAGCGCGAACGAGTCCCAGCGCCGACTACGCCAGCTTTCGGCGATGCGATCGCGCTCGAGGACGACGTGGTCGATGTGCCGCGCTGATAGCTCGTAACTCGTCGCCAAGCCCGCCTGACCGGCTCCGATGACGGCTACATCGATCTGGCGCATGGTCTGCGCAATCCGCTGAGGCCGTGACGCACCCGCTGAACTTGTCATTATGCCTGCCTGCACAAAAGGCTATTGATCGGCCTGTCGAAGGTCAGTGATTCCGTCAGCCTAAGTGGTCACTGATTCCGTCAGTCGCCGGTTGATCTTGCTCCTCCTGCCCGACTGTCGCCAAGGGTGATCGGGTGCCGGTGGCAGGGTGGCCGTGGCGCGGCTCGGTGGCAGCGTGCCCAGCTCGCCGCGGGCGGTCTCCAGGCTGCGCAGCTGGACCGGGTCGGCCGGTGCCTTCGTGACCAGCAGGAAGCGCTCACCGTCCCACACCGCGAGCCGGCCGTCGAGGCGCAGGTGGACCTCGACGCGCTTCCCGGCGTAGCCGCGGCGGCCCGGTCCGGGCGGCAATTGGAGGATCGTCGCCCCGGCCCGGACGGTGTGGTCGTTGGCCACCACGCGGCGGTACTTGAGACAGAACACCTGCTCCAGCCGGAGCCCTGATGGGCGCGCTCGCCAGGCCGCCGTCGGATCGGCCGGCGCGACGCTGAAGCGGCGGTTGTGACGCACCAGATGACGCGCCAGCACGCGCTCGGCCGCTGCCCGGTCGACCGCGCCGGCGAGGCGCAGCTCGGCCACCAGGCGGTCCTGGAAGGTGCCCCCACAAGCGCTCGATGCGGCCCTTCGCCTGGGGTGAGCGGGCGGCGATCGAGGTGATCCCGAGCTCGTCCAGGGCACGCCCGACCTGGGTTGGCGTGCGCCGGTCGACGAGCTGCTCCTCGAGCGTCAGCTGATTGCCCGCCGTCTCGAAGATGGTGTGCCGGGCGCGGTAGACGGCGGCCGGGATGCCATGCCGGCGAACGGTCTCGCGCAGCACCACCAGATAGCCCGCCGCGTCCTCCTGGTCGCGGAAGGTGGCGCCCGTCACGACGCCCGTCGCGTCGTCGATCGCGCCGATCAGGCTGAGCCACGGCCCGCGACCCTCGAGCCAGTCGTGGCGGCTGCCGTCGAGCTGCACCAGCAGACCCGCCTGGGGCATCCGCTCGCGCCGGCTGCGATGGCGCGGTGAGCGGCGCCGACGAGGGCTGGCGATGCCCGCCGCGCGCAGGATGCGGCGCACCGCAACGCGGCTCACGATGATCCCTTCCTCCTCGGCCAGCAGGTCGGCGAGGTGGCTGTCGTTCAGCCCTGCATAGCGCCCGGCGGCCAGCTCGAGGATCCGCGTTCTGGTGGCGTCAGGCAGTCGGCGCGGTGAGGCGCGCCCGCGATTGCCATGCACCAGCGCTGACGGTCCGGCGCGCTCGAACGCAGACTTCAGTCGCCACACCTGGCGCTCACTGACGCCCATCAGCATTGCCGTCTGGGCGACCGTGATCTCGCCCACCAGCAGCTTCGTCAGCAACATCGATCGTTTCTGGTCAGTGCTCGTCATCGTGATCGTCTCCCTCATCGCGAGAGACTGACAAACTCACTGATCAGTTAGCACTGACAAATTCACGGACCAACAACAAAGGCTATTGATCGGCCTTGACAGCGCGATGACGATTGCTCGGCCACAGGCTTCGTGGCAACGACCAAAGGAGCCGTACTGTCGATCGCTCGCCCGTCGTAACCGCGCACGAACCAGAGCGACCTGCGGTTTTTCGTCGCCCGCGGCGGGCAATCATTCTGGTCGTCGGCCTCGCGTCTCTCGCGAACGGGGCCGCTCTGGTGCTCCATATCGTCGGCGGCTTGCCGCTGCCCGGTTTGCTTGCGGTCACGTGGTGCGGCGCCGTGATCTCGATCGTTGCAGTAGCAGCCGTCGGCGGACCCGGCGCGCGAGCTTTGCTCGTCCGGTTGGTCGCCGTCGGACTCGTCGTCGGCCTTGCCGCGACGCTCGCCTACGACGTAACCAAGGCGTTGCTGTCGCAGCTCGACCCGTCGCCATATGATCCCTTCGAAGCGACGCGCATCTTCGGTCGCATCCTCCTCGGGGAGAGCGCCTCGGTGCCGGCTGTAACGGTCGCCGGCTGGACCTTCCACCTTGTCAATGGCTGCACGTTCGCGATCGCCTACGGCGCGCTGTTCGCTCGCGACGGCCGCGTTTCGCGACGCCGCGGCATTTTGACCGGGATCGGCTGGGCCATGCTCCTCGAGACCTTCCAGCTCGTCCTCTATCCCGGTTGGCTGGACATCCGGTTCCTCGACGAGTTCCGCCAGATCTCAGTCCTGTCTCACATCGTATTCGGCTTGGCACTTGGTCTGCTGATACCGGCAGGACTACGCTGGAGCAGGCGTCGTGCTGCCATGAAGAAGGGCGGAGTGATCGATGACTGACATCGAAGGACAGCGCTGGCCGTGGTGGATGGCACCGGCGCGGCTCATCGGCCGCTTTCGGCCGGCGCTGCTCGCGGCAGCGCAGGCCGACGCGATCGTGCTCGGGCGCCTTCCGCAGGCAGTGATCACCTTTGGGCTACCTCTGCTCGTCGTCGTCCTGGCCGGCGTCGTCTCCGCGCTACACGCCACAACGGTTCTGATTCATGTCTCGCCGAACGTCGACTGGCTCCGCTTCCAGATGGACGACGTGTTCACGGAAGCGCCATTGTTCATCCTCTGTGCCATCGCGATCGGGGCGTTCTCGCCTGCCCTCGGCGTCCTTCTCGTGGCCGTCTTCGGGGCCACTGATCTGGTGGCGGCAGCCATGCAGGTGGATGAGCTCCGTCCCCTGCCCGCCGCGCTGGCCGGTCGGCTCATTGGCATCTGGCTGCTCTGGCTGCTCGTCGTCGAGGTCCCTGTCATCGGGCGTCTGCTGGCCAGCTCGGTCCACAGGCTCGCGGGCAGCCGTCTTGCGGTCGCGGCGCTGAGCGGCGTAGTCACGGGTGGTTTCACTTTCCTCTGGACGCAGGCTGCAGCCGTCCTCGTTCGTCCGGTCTTCGTGTGGTCGTCGCTGCCCAGCGGCGTCCGTCTTGAGGCAATTCAACCGCTCCAGACGGGCGGGATCGTGTTCGCCCTCGCGGCCGGAGCGATTGCCGCGGCGGTCGCTCTCCTGCGCGGCCCGGGCCGGCTGCTGTATCTGGGCGCGCGGCAGTCGCGCCCGACGCCAGGGCCAAAGGGCGTTGGCACACTGGCAGTCACCATCGTGCGCCGGCTCGTCGTTGCCGGGCTGCTCACGATCGGGCTGGGCGGACTGATCAGCACGTGGCTCGACGCCGCTGTGCTCTTTGTCACCATCGTCGGCGCCCGGCCCGCAGCTCGCCTGGTTGCGCAACGGAGCCCAATCGGCGTGGTGCTGGACCGGCTGCCCCCCGTAGTGCGCGTGGCGCTCGCAGTTTTACTGCTGCTCAGTGTCGCCTTCCTGACGGTCAGCGTCGGCGTGCTCAAGGGCGTCTCGGAGTTCTTCTCGATCATTGCGGCCGTCGCCATCGGCATGTTCGTCATCGAGCTTGTCACCGCGCCCGGACCAGCGCTCCGGGCGCTGCGCCCGTCGGTCGCCCGCGCGGCCGGCCTCGGCACCGCCCTCGGCCTCGGGCTCGTGGCCATCGGTTTCGGTGCGCCGCTACCCGTCTTCGCCGACAACTGCGCCAACTTCACCGATTGCTGGAGCACGGTGGCCGCGGCGATCCTGGCAGGGGCCGCGATACCGACGTTACTATGGGCAGCTTCCCGGAATCCGCCCAACGTTGACATCACGTTCGGCCCCCCGCGACGTGTGCCGCCCGATGTCGACATCACGTTCGGGCCCCCGCGACGTGTGCCGCCCGACGTTGACATCACGTTCGGGCCCCCGCGACGTGTGCCGCCCGACGTTGACATCACGTTCGGCCCCCCGCGACGGGTGCCGCCGCCAGCCGACGACGATGGTCCGCCCGGGCCACCGCCGCCGCCGCCGCCACCCGACGCCGACTACCCGCCTTATCCGACTCCGCCGCCGCCAGCCGACGACGATGGTCCGCCCGGGCCACCGCCGCCGCCGCCGCCACCCGACGCCGACTACCCGCCTTATCCGACTCCGCCGCCGCCAGCCGACGACGATGGTCCGCCCGGGCCACCGCCGCCACCGCCGCCGCCCGACGCCGACTACCCGCCTTATCCGACTCCGCCGCCGCCAGCCGACGACGATTAGAAGCGCGACATACGGGTAACCGTGCCCCGACGAACCGTTAGTAAGCGGCGAGTCTCCTGACCGCGTCGGCGATGCGGTCGGGATTGGGCATGAACCAGTCCTCCAGGACGTGGTTGTAAGGCACGCCGGGAACGTCGGGGCCGGTGACACGGACGATCGGGCCGTCGAGGTGGTCGAACGCCTCCTCGGCCAGGATCGCGGAAATCTCCGCGCCGAAGCCACCGAAGCGGTTGTCCTCGTAGACGATCACGGCCTTGCCAGTCTTGCGCACCGAAGCCAGGACTGTCTCGCCATCGAGCGGCCGGAGAGTGCGCAGGTCTACGACCTCGACGCTGACACCCTCCCCTTCGAGCAGGTCTGCCGCCTCGAGTGCATAGTGCGCCATCAGCCCGTACCCGATCACGGTCACGTCTGACCCCTCGCGGGTCACCTTGGCCGAGCCGAGTGGGACCGTGTACTCGTTGTCCGGCACCTCGCCGCGCACGGAGCGGTACATCTTCTTGTGCTCGAAGAAGAGCACCGGGTCGTCGTCGCGAATTGACGAGCGGAGCAGCCCGCGCGCGTCGTAGGGCGTTGACGGGATGACCACCTTCAGGCCGGGGATGTGGGAGAAGAAGGCCTCGACCGACTGGCTGTGATACAGCGCGCCGTGGACGCCGCCGCCATATGGCGAGCGCAGCGTCATCGGCACCGAGAAGGCGCCGTTCGAGCGGTAGCGCATGCGCGCCGCCTCGGACAGGATCTGGTTGAACGCCGGGAAGATGAAGTCGGCGAACTGGATCTCTGGCACTGGCCGCATTCCGGCCACCGCCGCGCCGATCGAGACGCCGACGATCATCGACTCACTCAAGGGCGTATCGAGCACCCGGTCGCCGCCGAACTCGTCGTACAGCCCGTCAGTGGCCAGGAATACGCCGCCCTTCTTGCCCACGTCCTCGCCAAGCACCACGATCGACTCGTCGCGCCGCATCTCCATCGCCAGCGTGTCGCGTATCGATTCGATGAACGTCATGACTGCCACGGCCTAGCCCTCGCCTGACTCAGCGTCGGAGCCGCCCAACACGCCGAAGGGCCCACCGTCACCGACGAACCGCGCCGACGTCCAAAGTGGGTCGTCCATCCGCGCCGGAGGCTCGTCCGCATACACGTGGCGCTGGGCGGTGGCGGGATCCGGGTCTGGCTGGGACTCGGCCCAGTCGGTTGCGTCCTCGACCACCTTGCGCGACTCGGCCAGGATCGCCGCCTCACCCTCCTCGTCGAGCATGCCAGCTGCGCGGAGCTGATCGCGGAAGAGCGGCAGCGGGTCGCGTCCCTTCTCCGACTCGAGCTCCTCCGCCGAGCGGTATTTGCTCTGCTGGTCGTCGGAGGAGTGGGCGGTCAGTCGGGAGACCTTGGCCTCGATCAGAGTCGGCCCTTCGCCGGAGCGCGCCCGATCGATAGCGTCGCGTCCCGCCTTGTAGCAGGCGAGAACGTCGGCGCCGTCGATGATCACGCCGGGCATGTTGTAGCCGGCGCCCCTGATCGCGATGTCCTCGACCGCGGACTGGAGCGCCATGGGAACCGAGATCGCGTAGCCGTTGTTCTCGACCACGTAGACGACAGGCAGCTTGTGGATGCCGGCGAAGTTCAGTCCCTCGTGGAAGTCGCCCTGGTTGGACGAGCCCTCGCCGATGTAGGTGATCACCACCTGTTCGGTCTTGCGCAGCTTGGCCGCCCAGGCGATGCCCGTTGCGTGGAGGAGCTGCGTCGCGACCGGCGACGACACGGACAGGATGTTGCGGTCCTTGATCCCGTAGTGGCCGGGCATCTGGCGGCCGCCCGACGACGGGTCAACGCCGCGCGCGAACTGGGCGAGCATGATCTCGCGCGGGCTCATGCCGAAGGTGATCAGCGACGCGACTGACCGGTAGTAAGGCACCATCCAGTCGTGACCCTTACGCAGGGAGTAGGCGATGCCCACCTGCGCGCCCTCGTGGCCCTGGCCGCTGATGACGAACGGGATCTTGCCGGCACGGTTGAGGATCCACATCCGCTCGTCGACCGCGCGCGTGATTGCCATGAGCTTGTACATCTCGACCAGGTCGTCGCGCGACAGGCCGAGGTCCGCGCCAAACTGCGCCTTGCCGCTGCTGGATTTGGGCTGCGAGTCCGCCTTGGTGGGTGTCCCTGTAGCCATCTCGCTCCTAGCCTAGAAGTTGATGGACTTGCCGTCGACCGCGAGGGCTGCCTCGCCAATCGCCTCCGACAGGGTCGGGTGCGGGTGCACGGCGTTGCCGACCTCCCAGGCGGTGGCCTCGAGCAGCATCGCCGCACTGGCCTCGCTGATCAGGTCGGTCACCTGCGCTCCGATCATGTGCACGCCGAGCAGCTCGTCCGTTTTGGCGTCCGCGATGACCTTGACGAAGCCCTCGTACTCGCCGCGGATGAGCGCCTTGCCCGACGCCTGGAACGGGAACTTGCCGGTACGGATCTCGATTCCGTCTCGCGCGCACTCCTCCTCGCTCCGGCCGATGGACGCGATCTGCGGCCGTGAATAGGTCGCGCGCGGCATCGTGAGGTAGTCGACCTTCTCGGCCTCGGCACCCGCGATGGCATGTACCGCCGCAATGCCCTCGTGCGCGGCCACATGCGCCAGCAGCAACCCGCCGATCACGTCGCCACAGGCGTAGAGATGCGGCTCGCCGGTGCGCATCCGCGCGTCGACCGTCACGTAGCCCTTCTCGATCTTCGCCCGGGTCGATTCGAGGCCAATCTTCTCCGAGTTTGGAGCCCGACCCGTGGCCACGAGCATCTGCTCCGTGCGCAGCTCCTTGGGCTCTTCCCCCTCAGGGCCGACCATTAGGCACACGCCCGATTCGTCCACCGAAACCGCCCCGGAGTCGAACCGTGCATTCGTCATGACCTTCATGCCGCGCCGCTTGAAGGAACGCTCGAGCTCCTTTGATACGTCGCCATCCTCGAGCGGCGTCAGTCGCGGCATGTACTCGAGCAGCGTGACCTCGACCCCGGCGTCGTGATAGAAGCTCGCGAACTCAACCCCGACCGCACCACCGCCCACGACGACGATGCTCTTTGGCAGGGTATCCCCGGTCGTGGCCTCGTCGCTGGTGATGATCTTCGACCCGTCCGGCTCCAGGCCGGGCAGGCTCTTGACGCGGCTGCCGCTGGCCAGGACGACGTCGTTCGCGTCCAGCACCCGCTCGCCATCGGCCTTCCCTTCCTCGTTCAGGGTCTCCACGCGGACCTTCTTGCCTCCCTGGAGGGTGCCCCGGCCGCGGATGTGCTCGACCTTGTTCTTCTTGACCAGCGAGTCGAGCCCCTTGGCCAGCCGGTCCACGATCTGGCCGCGTCGTTTAGCCGCCACCGCGTAGTCGTAGGTCACACCCTGGACGTTGATTCCCATGTCCGCCGCGCCGTGCTGGATGCGCTCGTACAGCTCGGCCGACTCGAGCATCGCCTTGGTCGGGATGCAGCCGATGTGGAGACATGTCCCGCCAAGCTTCGGGCGCTCGTCGACAAGGGCGACCTTCAGTCCCAGCTGTCCGGCACGGAAGGCAGCCGAGTAGCCACCGGTGCCGCCGCCGAGGACGATCAGGTCAAAGCTGTTGGAGGAGCCGACGGCCACTGGCTGGTCAGCCTTCTGTGCGTGTGGCCGTGCGGTGCGCATGGGCGCACGAACGGCCGACAAATGACGCTGGGATCATCGCGCCAGATGGTACGCGTGGCCTCCAGAGGCTGCAATTCGCGACTCGCTCGTGGCTAAACTGACCCGGGGCTAGCAGGGAGGTGGGTTCGTGATCACTGCCGATCGCATGCTGCGCTGGCTGTGCTGGGCTCTGGTCGCGTTCGTGATCGTGTCGGCCCTCACGACCCTGACGCTTTCGCAGAATCCGTTTGGGCCAAATGGTGACCGGCGCCTGAGACAAGGGAAATAGCGCGGGCGTCGAATGCCACAGCCAGTGATCGACGCGCTGTTCGTGATAATCGGCTATCTCGGTGGATCGCTACCGATGGGCGTCATCGTCGCCCGGCTCACCGGCGCGCGCGACCCACGCACCGTTGGCAGCGGAAGGACGGGCGGCACGAACGCTTTGCGTGCGATGGGCGCGCGCCGTGCCGTTCTCGTGGCAGCGTTGGACGTGGTGAAAGGCGCCGCGCCGGTCGCGGTCGCGATCTTTGTGGGAGCCTCGCCACTCGGCGTTGCCCTGACGGGGATCGCCGCAGTGGTTGGCGCGTGGCGGTCGGTTTTCCTGCGTTTCCACGGCGGCCGCGGCGTGGCGACCGGCATTGGCGCCACGCTGGTTATCCAGCCGCTCACGGTCCTGCTCGCGGCCCCCTTCTTTTTCGGCACGATCTGGTTGACGCGCTACGTCTCGCTCGGCTCGCTGCTCGGCACCGCTGCCGGCGCCGTGATCCTCGGGCTATTCGTCCTTGCCGGCTGGAACGAGTGGCCAGCGGTGGTTTTCGGCGTCGTCGGCGCGGGCATCGTATGGACCGCCCATCACGACAACATCGGCCGCTTGCTGCGCGGCGAGGAGCGCAAGTTCGACATTTTCGTGCGCGGGGACGAGAGGGACTAGAGCCCGCGGCGTGGGAGCAGGGCTCGGGCGAGGACGAAGACCGTACCCACGATCAGCCCGACGATGACGAGGGGCGCGAGGCCAATTGCGCTGTCGAGCGCTGGGATGAACCCCGTCAACCAGGCCACGGCGAGCACCAGCGCGACGACGAGCACCGCGGCGATCACGACTTCCCGGTCGCGCACCGGCCTGCGCGGCTGGCCGCCATCAGCCAACGTCGGCCTCGGCGGGGATGCCGATCGGAGCCACCAGGACACGTCCGGCGAGCGCCCGACCGGTGCGTGTGAGCAGGCCCTGTTTCGGGCGATGGAACGTGACGGTCAGGTCGGCCCGGACGTTGGGCTGCGACGGCGCGCCGGACGAAAGGTCGAGCGCAGTTGGCGTGTCGATCGCCAGAACCGGGACGCCCGCACGCCGCGCCCCGATGCATATGTCGACGGCCTGGGTGATGGGTTCGCGGAGTCGGCCACGCACACCCGTGCCAAGTAGCCCGTCGACGACCAGGGCCGCGCGTTCAATACCGTTGAGGAAGAGCGCAACATCGTGTCCGGACGCGGCCTGAACGCGCTCTACGGCCGCGACGCCTTCGAGGGCATCCCAGTTCGCCAGCGCGTCGAGCGTGCCGGGTCGTCGATCGCTCGCAACGAGCATCACGACAGACTCCACCCCGTGCTCGGCCAGGCGGCGCGCGGCCACGAACGCGTCGCCGCCGTTGTTGCCGGGACCGGCGAGGATCAGCACACGCCCCGAAGAGTGGCGGTCGGTGGAGTTGAGCACCGCTCTGACCGCCGCCGCGACCGCCGTGCCTGCCTGCTCCATCAGATCGCGGCTGGGCACACCGAGTCGCTGCGCTCGGCGATCGGCCCCGGTCATCTGCTCGGCGGTCATCGGCCACCGCGCGCCGTACGCCTTCCAGTGGTCGGTCAGTGCCTCCAGGTCAAGCCCAGGATCGGCCAGGACCGGGTCGTTCGCGGGCAGTAGCTCGGGCGCCTTCACGCGCGACATCGTCGCACTACATACTCATGTGGGAGGAACGCGATGCTCGAACGGGGTCTCGAGGCGGGCTGGCGGACCTAGCTGACGACCAGCTCCCGGCCCTCGCGCCGTCCGATAACCACCAGGTAGAGCCCGACCAGCGCGCATCCGACTGCGAAGAGCAGCAGCCAACCGGCGACAGCGAAGATCGCCAGGCGGAAGGAGTCGAGCGACTCCTCGGAGATTCCCACCGTGGGGCCTGTATGGACTGATTCGGTCAGCGTCGCGATCGTGTCCGCCAGCTGCTCGAGGTTATCGGCGGTCAGGACAACGTCACCGCGGTTGGTGTCGAGCGACCGGCCGATCGTGGCGAGGTCCTCTGACAACAGCTGGAGCTGGCCGCCCGCCTGGTCGAACCCTGTGGCCAGGCCGATCAGTGGCTGGCCGCCGAGGATCGGGATCGTCAGGCTCATGGCGTCGCGCAGCTGGTACATGCTCGTGGCCACGCCCAGCGCGATGCCCGACGAGCGGTCGGTGGCGATGTGGGCGTCGGCCAGGCTGACGTCCATGCGACGGACTCCGCCCGCCATCTGGCGGATTGTCGTTTCACCCTGCTCCATCGAATCGACCAGGGCGGCCCGCTGCTGCTCGACAGATTCCGTTAGCTCCTGGATGCGCTCGAGCGGGCGATTCACCGCGGTCGCCACGACGACGAAGATCGCGATCCCTATCAGGCCGTAGCCGATGAGCGCGCCGCCCAGAAGCTGGATACGGCGGCCGCGTCTCTTCTGCCGGCGGAGTGCGATCTCCTGCGCGGCCGGCAGGACCAGCTTCGTCGTTTCCGACTCAGGCACTGCGCAGGGTCCGGCGCAGCGCAAGAACGGTCAGCACGAGCAGCACCAGGCCAATCGCCGCCAGCGCGGTCATCTCCCACCAAGCCGTCGTGTCGCCACGCAACATGAGGTCCTGGAGCAGCCGAATTCCATGAGTCACGGGCAGAGAGTAAGACAGGTACTGGACTCCTTCCCGGAATTCGTTGATAGGCAGTACGAAGCCACTGAAGAAGACCGAGGCAAGCAGCAGCAATAACGCCAACTGAACCGCCTGGCGCTCGGAATCGGCGACGACGGAGATCAGCAGGCCGATGCCCAGGCTGGCAAAGACGACGAGTGCGATGACGGCGGCCACCAGCCAGGGACTGCCAAGAAGAGGCACGCCCAGGCCGAACACCAGCAGCAGGCTGGTGATGATCGCGATCACCGCGGAGACGAGACCAAGCCCCAGGTACTTGCCGAGGACGAGCTCGAGCGAGTTGATCGGCGACACGCGGAAGAGCTCCATCGTCCCGGACAGGCGCTCGCGCACGAACGACAGCGCGGTCAGGGTGACGGCCATGTGCTGGAGCATCAGTGCGAACGCCGCCGGTGCCGCGAACGACACGACGGTAGGAGTGCTCGGCGCGATGTTGATGACCTCGGCCACGGTGGGCTGGGCCACGATCTCAGGCGGGATCTGGAAAACCTGTCCACCCGTCGCGGGCACCGCGTAGGTCTGGCCACTGATCACCGCCTGTTTGATGATTTCCTGGTTTACGCGCTGCGACACAACGCTGGCCAGGAAGTCGGCGTAGGCCGTGGCGACTGGGTCCACCTCGTTGAGGTAGATCTGGATGCGCGCCTGCCGGCCAGACCGGAAGGTTTGGGCCGCATCTGCTGGAGCGACGAGCACGAGGTCGAGCACGTTGGCCGCAAGAGCATCGCGCGCCGGACCCGCGTTTGTCGTCACCTCGCGCACGTGCACGGCCGGGCCGACGATCGTGGAGTAGAACGCTGTGTCGCGCGGCAGATTCAGGTCGTCGGGCACGACGATCACGGTCTCGAGCGGCCGATGGACACCCGTGTAGCCCAGGCCGAAGACGGCCATGATCAGGAACGGGCCGAGGACGAGGCTGAAGAACGCGCCGGGGCGGCGGCGCACCTGTACCAGCTCCTTGCGCACCTGAGCCGACACGCGGATGAACGACTTGAACGGTCCGACGAGCAGCTCCCTCATCGCGGCCGCGCCAACTGGTGCGGCATGAGGCCCGGGCCGGGTTGACCGGCCTCGCCCCGGCCGCGTTGGGCGTGGGCAGTGACAAGCACGGAGAACACCTCGTCAAACGTGGGCCTGTACTCGCGGCTGCTGTCCACGGCCCCGCCCGCTCGTTCTATCGCGTCGTTCACGCGCGGCGTTGCGGCACCCGCGTCCGTCGCGACGAACAGCAGGTCGTTGGGGCCCTGCTGGCGGACCGAGACCACGCCTTCGATGGGCGGCAGCGCACTCGCGTCGAATGGCGCGCTTGTGACGACCTCGATGACCTCGCCCCCCAGCGCCTGCTTGCGGAGATCCTGCGGCGTGGCGAACGCGACCAGGTTGCCCTCCGAGATGAGCACGACCGAGTCGCAATACTCCGCTTCGCTGACGTACTGCGTGGTCACGATCACGGTCACGCCGGATTTGCTGAGGCGGTCGAGCTCCTGCCAGATCCGCTTCCTCAGGAGTGGGTCGATGCCGGCCGTCGGCTCGTCGAGCACAAGGAGGCGCGGCTGGTGTACGAGCGCGCAGGCGAGCTCCAGCCGCCGCTGCATGCCCCCCGACAACGCGGATGCCCGCCGACCCCGTGCTTGGGTCAGGTCCACCAGGTCAAGCACCTCTGCCACGCGCCGGCCGCGGCGCCACGGTGGGATGCCGAACAGGGCCGCCATGAACTCGACGTTCTCGCGGACGGTCAGGTCCGGGTACAGAACGAAGAGCTGGGGCATGTAGCCGATCTTCTCGCGAGTGCGGCGGCTGAACCTGCGCGGATCGTCGCCCAGGACACGCACCAGGCCGACGTCTGGCCGGAGGGCTCCGGTCATCAGCCGGATGGTGGTCGTCTTGCCGGCCCCGCTCGGGCCTATGACCCCAACGATCGCGCCCTCGGGCACTGCGAAGGAGACGTCCTCGACGCCGACGACGTCGCCGAACTTCTTGCTGACCCTTTCCAGCCCGATCGCCCAGCGGGTGCCTGTGTCCGGCCTGCGCCGAAAGAGGCGTTCGCGCCACGAGCGCTGATGGGGAGGAGGAACAAGTGCCGCCTGGGCGAGTTGGGCGCTCTGGCCAATGCGGGCCTGGACCGTGGGCGTCTGCAGGACCGGTGGCGCCTGCTCGATCGGCTGCGTCTGCCCGACCGGCGGCGTCGGCTCGACCGGAGGATTTGGTGCGGTCATTGAACCTCGACGGGCTGCGTGGATGTCGTGTGAGACGGAATGCGCGGCGCGACCGGTTGCCGCAAGCGCACGGCAATATGCATGGTCGGGGCAGATCGCTTGCATGGATAGCCGCAGCGCGAAGCGCCCGCAATGCAATGGCATCCCAAGGTGCGCGTCACGGGTCGGGTACCTCCACCGTCCCAAGCGGGCGATGTGCATCTCACAGCCGCCTGGCTGACAATCTGCGCAGGTGTATCGAGGACAACAGGCGCGATCGCGGCCGAAAAACGGCCACAAGCAGCGCAGCTCCAACCTGGGTCGGCTGGCGCTGGCGCGTGTCCGCGCGCGGCCAAAGAAGCGCAGCCGGATCGGCCTGTACGTCAGCACGATCTTCCTTTCGCTCGTCGGCTTCCTCATGCTCGGCGGCGTCGTGGCGCTCGCCGGGACGGCCACCGCGCTGGCCTTCCTCGACCGGATGGAGACCGAGCTTCCGGATGTGTCGGGCTTCGAGGAGCTCGACTTCGCCGAGCCTTCATCGGTCTATGACCGAACAGGGACGATCGAGCTTGCGCGCTTCCAGGTCGAACGACGGCGCGTGGTCGACTTCGACGCCATCCCCAAGGTGCTCATCGACGCGACGATCGCGGTCGAGGACCGCACGTTCTGGGACAACGAGGGCTACGACCCGAACGCGATAGCGGTGGCCGTACTCGAGAACATCACCCAGACACGCGAACGCGGCGCTTCGACGATCACCCAGCAGCTCGTGCGTGCGCGGCTCCTTCCCGAGGACGTCGTCGAAGGCGACCAGTGGGTGCGCAAGATCAAGGAGATCCTCCAGGCGCGCAACCTGACCCGCGCCAACCCGGGTGACGAGGGCAAGGAACGCATCCTCACCGCCTACCTCAACCAGATCTACTACGGCCACAACGCATACGGGATCGCCGCCGCTTCCGAGGTCTACTTCGGCATCAACGACCTGAAGCTGCTCACGCCCGCCCAGGCTGCGCTGCTGGCGGGCATGCCCCAGGCTCCCGATGCATACGACCTCTACAAGTGGGTCCCGCGCGACGCCGATGGCAACATGATCCGCGACGCACAGAGCCGGCTGGTTGTACCGACTGAGTCCAGGGACAGCGAGGCGCTGCCGCTGCCGGTCGAGCGCCGCAACTTCATCCTGCGCGCACTCGAGGAGGGCCACGGGCACTTCATTCGCCTGACGACCGCCCAGCTCGACCAGGCCCTCAACGAGCCGATCGTGCTCGCCGAGCCGGACCCGATCGTTTTCAAGGCGCCGCATTTCGTCTGGTACATGAAGGACCAACTTGACGCGCTGTTGCTGAGCCTTTCGCTTGCCCCGGCCGAGCGCGGCGGCTACAAGATCATCACCACGCTCGATATGCATGGCCAGGGTCTCGCCGAGCGCTACGTCACCGCTGGCACCGTGCTCACCAACATGTCCCAGGCACAGCTCGACCAGCAGATCGAGGACCAGGGCCTCGAAGCGGATCGTAGATGGATCCAGGCCCTACATGGCATGGACATCCACAACGGCGCGCTCGTCGCAATCGACGCGCGGACCGGAGACATCCTCGCCTACGTGGGCAGCGCTGGCTACTACCGCGACGATCTCTGGTCGCCGCAGCTCGATCCCAAGTTCGACGTTGCCGGGCGCAGCTATCGGCAGTCGGGATCGGCCTGGAAGCCACTCGTCTACGCGGCCGGTTTCGATGCCGGAACCGTGACCCCGGGCACGCTGCTGCTCGACGTCACGACCGAGTTCGCCCGGGACTGGTTCCCGCGCGACGCCGACCAGAAGGAGCGGGGCCCGGTCCTGATGCGCGACGCGCTGACGTACTCGCTCAACATCCCGGCCATCCGTGCCCTAGATCGGATCGGCGTGGAGACTGTAGCGACGCTGGCTTCCACTCTGAACATCTCATTCCCATATCGGCACCTGCTCCAGGCCGGACTGGCGGGCGCCATCGGCACAGCCGAGACGAACATGGTCGAGCTCACCGCTGCGTACGGCGCACTCGCCAACAACGGCGTGCTCGTCGAGCCACGGACCATTCTCCAGATCACCGACAGCGACGGCAACATCGTCCCGAGCACGGGCCAGAACGCGCCGCGCCAGGTGATCAGCCAGCAGGCCTCGTGGCTGATGACGGACATCCTGAAGGACAGCACGGACCCACTGGTCAACAACATTTTCGGTCCGCGGCTCCAGATCATTAACGGCATTGAGGACCCGCTCGTGCCGGGGAGCGCCCGGCGACCGGCCGCGGCCAAGACTGGCACCTCCGACAAGCTGCGCGACCTGTCCGCCTACGGCTACCTGCCCGTGCAGCAGGACCCCAACCTGCCGATCATCGTCGCTTCGGTCTGGATGGGTAACAGCGACGACAGTCCGCCCCAGGGTGGCGACGTGTCGATCATCGCCGCAGACGGACCTGGTCGCGTCTGGTCGGCCTTCCTGCGCGACTACAGCAAGGACTGGCCGATGGCATCATTCCCGGCGCCGCCGTCAGGAGTTGTCTCGTCGACGATCGACCTGTGGTCGGGCGGCGCGCCCGGGCAGTGGACGCGAGAGACCCGCCTCGAGTACTTCATCGAGGGCACTCAGCCCGGCGGCGATCGCCAGGTCGATCCCCCCGGCTTGTTGTATCGGCGAATGTGCGGCAGCTGGTTCGTTGACCTGATACAGGTCGAAGCGGGCCGGCCCGAACGGTGGCTGGATGCTGACACCAACTGGATGGATCGCGCCCGCCGTGGCGCCGGCCGGCGTGGCCCGCATGGGTCGAGCACCGCGCACCTGTTCGGCAGGCAGGACTGGGGTGGCTTCATCGCGCCGATCGACTGCCTGAGCGCGCCCACACCGAAACCGCCGCCGACCGGGGAGACGCTGCCGCCGAGCCCGCCCGATGGGACACCCAAGCCTGGCGACACTCCCAAGCCGCCCAAGACGCCCAAGCCGACGGCGCCGCCCACCGAGGAGCCCCCGCCAACCCCAACTGACCCGCCCCCCGAACCCACCGCCGCGCCTCCCTAGACTTTTTCCTCCGCCGGGGGCCTTCGGCCCGGCTGCGCGCGAAGCGGTCGGCTCCCGG
>JBBDRY010000080.1:0-5537 GCA_040905225.1 Chloroflexota bacterium
ACGCCGCGCGACAGGTTGACGATGTCCGTCGCCCACTTGAGCGCCTCCTCGGCCTGGCGCTGAATCTCGACATCGATCGTCAATTCGATCGAGTTGCCCGTTTCGGGCTGCTGGGTCACCTGGACGGTGCGCAGAATTCGGCCGAGCGCGTCTTGCTCCACCTCCTGCTGGCCGTAGCGACCGCGCAGGACATCCTCGAACGTCGCTTCCACTCCTGTCTTGCCGATCTGATCGTCGTTGAGGTAACCAGCGTCGCTGAGCAGAGCCAGCTCCTCGGCTGAAATCGCGCCCGTGTAACCCATGACGTGCGAGACGAGGGCGCCGTATTCGTACTCGCGCCTCTCCTCGACGTTGACCTGGACACCTGGGAGGCTGCCGCTCTCCTCGACGATGATGCGCGCCACATCGCTCGGGACATCTGAGGCCAGGCGAACGAGCTCAAAGCTCTGGTTCGCGTAGCGGTCGATGGCCTGGACGATGTCCGATTCGGGTATCTCCAGCAGCGCCGAAAGACGCCTCACGACGGCGTCACGTTCAGTGAACGGCAGGTCCGCCGGGCGTATCCGGACGACGAAAGAAGGGATGTTGATCGCGAGCTGGCGACCGGCGCGGTCGTAGATCAGCCCGCGCGCCGAGCGGAGAGGCAGCAGAGCACGACCGTTCTCCTGGGCCAGGCCCGCGTAATAGCCGCCCTGGTCGACCTGGAGATAGAAGAGCCTCGTAGTCAACAGACCGACTACGAGGACGACCACCAGGCCGAAAACGGCAAACCGAAACCCCAGCCGAGTGCGCGGCGGCGGCTTCCGGCCGAGCATCAGGTCCGTCATCGGCTGTCCACGTTGGGTGCTACCAGTCGGCGCGCTCTGTCGGCCCAAAGCGACGCTCGATGGAGCCGAAGAGGGCTGCGACGGGGATCGCGAGCAGCGCGTTCAGGACGGCGGCCACCAGGATCACGGTCGGATCGATGGCAAACGGGGCCTCAGCCGTGGGGACCAAGATCAGCGCGAACAGGACGTGGAAGACGGCGGTCAGGATGAGGACCACGCCGATCGACACTAGCCGCCGGCCGGGTCCAACCGCGCGCGCCACGAAGAAAGCGATGCCGAGCGTGAGCAGCATGGCGAGCGTGGCAGCGCCGAGTGGCCTGCTCGGAATGAGCATGTCGATCAGCAGCCCCCCAATGAATGCGAGAACCAGCCCGTCCTCTACACCCAAGACGAGTGTCGCAACGGTGGCGCACACGAGCACGAGATCGGCCGTGGCGCCCGCGAGCGGCAGCTCGGCCAGCACGCTCGACTCGAGGATCGCCGCGATCACGGCGATCAGGGCGGCAAAAGGCAATGTCAAGGTGAACTTCTCCGGTGACGAATCGAGGGCTCCGGCCGCGCGGCGTCCGCATCCCCGTCACGAATAGCGAGTATAGAGAGACCCGCCGGAGAACCGATTCCGTCCCAAAAGAACGAACGCATGTTCGAATGTTTCACGGAGAACATTACCTCAGCCAGCAGGACTCGCTCCGAACGTGCCTAACCACGTGAAACATTGACGGTTGAGCTGGGATAAGCGGCTGATAAGCCCCCGCTAAGAACCTGCGGCGACACTCGCCGAGCCACGCGGGACCGGTGAAGTGAGGGGTATTCCGATAGAATCTGTAGTCGTGGATGCGAACCGTCTCGGCTATTGAGTGGGCGAAGTTATCGCCTGCGCGAACCAAAAAGGCGGCGTCGGCAAAACCACGACTGTCATCAATCTTGCGGCCTACCTGGCGCTTGCCGGACGGCGCGTTCTGGTCATCGACCTTGATCCCCAGGGCAACGCAACGAGCGGGCTGGGGCTCGATCGCACCGCCTCAACCGGCTCCATCTATCCGGCGCTTTTGGGCGACACCAATGCGCGTGAGCTCGCTCACCAGACGCAGCTCGACAACCTCTGGATGGTCCCGTCTGGCGCCGATCTCGCGGGCGCCGAGGTGGAGCTCATCGCCGTCGCACAGCGCGAACGGAGGCTCCAACAGGCGCTTTTGGACATACGCGACGAGTTCGATTTCATCCTTCTTGATTGCCCGCCCGCCGTGGGACTACTCACGGTGAACGCGCTGACAGCCGCAGACGGCGTTCTTGTTCCCATTCAATGCGAGTACTACGCCCTGGAGGGCCTCAGCCAGCTCTTGTCGACCATCAACCTCGTTCGAGACAACCTCAATCCACGCTTGCAGCTCGCGGGCGTCCTGCTGACAATGTACGACGCCCGCACGACGCTTTCCGCAGATGTCGCTGCGGAAGTGCGGCGCCATCTCGGCTCAAGCGTCTTTGATGCGATCGTGCCGCGCAGCGTTCGCTTGGCCGAAGCACCGAGCTACGGGCGCCCGATCGCCCGCTACAGCCCGGAGTCGCGCGGCGCGCAGGCCTACCAGGCACTGGCGGTGGAGCTCATCGAGCGTTATCCAGCCAGCAACTCGACGTCAACGACGGCCCTTCAAGCCGAAGTGGCGGTGGGCGCATGACGGCTGAGGTCGGCCGGAGTCAGAGCGGTCTCGGACGTGGACTTGCCGCGCTCATTCCGCGGCGTGAAGAGACGGGGGGCACGCTCGAGCTCCCCATCAGCGCCATTGCGCGCAATCCATACCAACCACGCCAGCAGATGCAGCAAGACTCCCTCGACGAACTCGCCGCGAGCGTCGCCGAGCACGGCGTCCTACAGCCCATCCTCGTTACACAGACGGCGACCGGGTACCGGCTGATCGCCGGCGAGCGGCGGCTGCGTGCTGCCGAGATCGCGGGGCTCGACCGAATTCCGGCGGTTGTTCGTGCCGCCACGGAGACAGAGCAACTGGCGTGGGCGCTGATCGAGAACCTCCAGCGCGATGATCTCAATTCGATGGAGGAGGCGCGCGCGTTCCAACGGCTGATCGAAGAATTCGGCCTGAGCCACGAGGACATCGCGCACCGCGTCGGCCGCGCCCGATCCACAGTGACGAACACCTTGCGCCTGCTCGAGCTCGCACCCGAGGTGCAGCAGGCCGTCGAGAGCGGCCAGATCAGCGAAGGACACGGCCGAGCGCTAGGCGGGGTGACCGATCACGAGCTTCAGCAAACGCTGCTCCGCCAGGTGGTCGCTCGGGGCCTGTCAGTGAGGCAGACCGAGGAAACGGTCCGGCGCGCTCGCTCGACGGCGCCTGCGCCAGGCCGGCAGCAAACGGCAACGCCGCCAGATGTCGAGCGACTGGAGCGTGGCCTGCGCGAGGCTCTCGCGACGAAGGTCACGCTGAGCTCAGCGCGCAAAGGGGGACGCATCACGATCGAGTACTACGACGAGGAAGACCTCGAGCGGATCTACGAGCGACTGACCGGGGGCCGGCCATGACGGATTCAGTGGCCAGCCGCGAGGCCAAGGAAACGGATTCGGCAACGAACGGGCGTCGCGGACGGGGATCGGCCGCCGCCGCCGGCGCATATACCGCGGAGAGCATCCAGGTCCTCGAAGGGCTGGAGGCAGTCCGCAAACGCCCGAGCATGTATATCGGCTCCACAGACGCTCGCGGCCTGCACCAGCTCGTCTGGGAAGTGGTCGACAACTCGATCGACGAGGCCATGGCCGGTCACGCCTCCTATATCGAGCTCACCATCCGCGCCGACGGCAGCGTGCTCAACCGGGACAACGGACGCGGAGTACCAGTCGGGCGCCAGAAGCAGACCGGTAAGGACGCGCTCGAGGTCGTCCACACCGTGCTGCACGCAGGCGGGAAGTTCGGCGGCGGCGGCTACAAGGTGTCCGGCGGCCTGCACGGTGTCGGCGTCAGCGTGGTCAACGCTCTGTCGGCATACCTCCATGTCGAGACGGCCCGTGAGGGCAAGATCTGGCGCCAGGAATATGCGCGCGGCAAGCCTACGAGTGCCGTCAAGGCGATCGGGCCCGCTGGGGCGCGGACCGGGACTCTGACCGAGTTCATGCCCGACACGCAGGTCTTTGAGACGCTCGATTTCAGCTTCGACACGATCTCACAGCGCCTGCGCGAGTCCGCCTACCTCAACAAGGGTGTCTGGATCCGCTTCGTTGACCAGCGCGTGACGCCGTCGCGCGAGAAGTCGTTCTACTTCGAGGGCGGACTGGTCAGCTTCGTGCGCCACCTCAACAGCGGCCGCGACGTGCTTCATCCGCGCCCGATCTATGTGGAGAAGCGCGAGGGCACTACCCAGATCGAAGTCGCCATGCAATACAACGACAGCTACAGCGAGAGCGTCTTCGCATTCGCGAACAACATCAACACGGTCGACGGCGGCACGCACATTACCGGCTTCCGTGCGGCACTCACGAGCTCGCTCAACGATTACGCCCGCAAGCAGACCATCCTCAAGGATTCCGACGCAAACCTCTCGGGCGACGACGTCCGGGAGGGCCTGACGGCGGTCATCTCGGTCAAGCTGACCGACCCGCAGTTCGAGGGTCAGACCAAAGCCAAGCTGGGCAATGCCGAGGTCAAGGGCCAGGTCCAAACCGCGGTGACCGAGGGAATCAACCAGTACCTCGAGGAGAACCCGCAGGACGCGCGGCGGATCATCGAGAAGTCGCTCATTGCGGCGCGCGCTCGCGAGGCTGCGCGCAAGGCACGCGACCTGGTGATCAGGAAGTCCGCCTTGGAGGGCTCGGCGCTGCCGGGCAAGCTCGCCGACTGCCAGGAGCGCGACCCATCACGCAGCGAGCTGTTCATCGTCGAGGGCGACTCGGCCGGCGGTTCGGCCAAGCAGGGGCGTGATCGGCATTTCCAGGCCGTGCTGCCGATGTTCGGCAAGATGCTGAACGTCGAGAAGGCACGCATCGACAAGGTGCTCTCGAGCGAGAAGATCCGGCCGCTGATCATCGCCCTGGGAGCCGGCATCGGCGAGACATTTGACATCGCCAAGCTGCGCTACCACACGATCATCCTGCTGGCCGACGCCGATGTTGACGGTGCGCACATCCGCACGCTGCTGATGACCTTCTTCTACCGCCACATGCCCGAGGTGGTCGAGGGCGGCCACCTCTACATCGCCCAGCCGCCGCTCTACCGGATCAGCACGGGCAAGGTCACGCGCTATGCGAAGGACGACGCCGACCGCGAACGGATCGTCAAGGAATTCAAGGCGAAACACCTTTCGATCCAGCGCTTCAAGGGCCTGGGCGAGATGAACGCGGATCAGCTCTGGGAAACGACGATGAGCCCCGCTACGCGGACGCTGCTGCGTGCGGAGGTGGACGAAGAGGGCGCCGGCGAAACGGACCGCATCTTCAGCGCGCTGATGGGCGAGAAGGTCGAGCCGCGGCGCGATTTCATCAAGGCCCGCGCGCGACAAGTCCAGAACCTTGACGTCTGAGGTCACGAAGCGCGCTCAGGCCTTCGTTGCCGAGCACCTGCCCGAGGCGCGCGGGCTGGGTGTGACTCTGGCGGAGCTGATCGACGAGCCAGAGGAGTTTGTGTCGGCGATGCGCGAGGGTCTGGCCTCACTCGCAGACCCGGCCTACGCGGCGGAGCAGGAGCGCGTCGCCCCGGGCTCAGGCCA
>JBBDRY010000081.1:0-5530 GCA_040905225.1 Chloroflexota bacterium
GTGAGCCCGTGCTTGAAGCGCCAGGATTCGCTCCCGGTTTCGATGATGTGTGCGCCGGCGCCGCGGCGGGGCGCGATCCCTCTCTCTAAGCCGTTTGCGGCTCGGGGCTGGGGAGTTGGTGAGTTGGGGAGCAGCGCCAAGGAGTGAGGCCGGGCGTTGCCGCTCCCACAGCGCGGGTGCTCCACCAGGAGGTCGCCGAAGTGTGCCGGTCGGGTGTGCCGCGTCATCGCGGCTCGATCCGCATGAGAGCAGGGATTGCGCCCGATCCGGAGCTTCGAAGTGTGCCGATGCGGCGTATGTGGCCGCCACAGAGAGACAGGCGCGGCCCGAGCTAGGTAGGTTCACGCGCGCGGGGCGACGGCAACGCGAGGCCTGATCCGGGCCTCGATCTCGTCGTAGATCGAAACCTCCAGGAGCGGTGCCACCTCCAGCGTTACCGCCAATGCGTATGGCACTTCTTCGGCGAGGTCACCGGCGTCCGCCTTGCAATTCACTCGGATGTCAAACGTGTCGCCATCGGCGAAGGCAGCTGCCGTCTCACCCTCCAGTACTTCGTGCTGAAGCGTGCCGCGACGAACCGTCTGCCACTGCGCGTTGACACGCCCGACTCCGACCGTCTCCCTCGGCGCGTCGAACCAGAGCTGTGCTCGCCGATATGAGCGATGCCTCGGATTGATCGGGCTCATCCAAGCGAGGGTCACGGTAACCCTTCTCCAGACGCGCTGGCCGCTGAGACTTGGCGGGAGCGGGATCGAGTAGACGTGACCGAGGTCCTCAGTAAGAGAACCAGTGCCGACAAGGACCGCACGCGAGGTTGTGCCGCCGCCCAGCCGCGTCTCGTCTACAGCCCCGTAGCCGAGAAGACGGGCGCAATGATCCTTCTCGATACGCCGGTCAACATCCGCAAGCAGTGGCGAGAGTCGATCCGCAGCATCGTCCCACGATGCAGCGTGCACGAGAAGCGCCTTCAAAAGAGGTGCTTCCGCCACGTGGCCGATCTCCGTTCGCATTGGCCGTACGACGTTGTCGTACAGCCAGGACAGCTGGCGCGTCGCTCGCGCAGTGGCGTTGCTCGTACCACGCGAATACCGCGCGGCGGCCACGTCGCCCTCGGCGGCTCCTGGAGCCGCCGCCTTCTGACCGGGGGCTCTGCTGCTACGAACTGGAGCGCACCGGACTTGGCCACCCCCCAGTCCTGCGTCTTCGTAAAGCTGACGACCACCGGCGAGTAGAACGTCGGGCTTTACCGTGCGCCGAAAGCCCAAGCCGAGCGCGTTCAGGGGACTCGGCAGCCGCGGCGATTCGATCAGGTTCCGGTGATGATTGGACAGCGCACCTGCGTATGCATCAGCGTGCGCGGCGCCGATCGTCAACGCATTGATTGACTCCGCAGGGGCCAGCAGCCGGCGATTCACAGCGTTGTCAATGAGCGATCTCAAAGTTAGCGCCTCGACTTCGGCCGGATTTAGAGCATCCATCTCCGCCATCGTCGATGCGAACGTAAAGTCCGTCGCATGATTGCCGGCGCTCACTGTGAACAAGACGCCGTGCTGCCAGGAGAGCCAATCCAGCAGGCGAGCGATAGGGCTAGGAAAGCTGCGAAGCGGCAGCGCCCGCTCGCAGATGGACAAGTTGATAATCCTCACGGTCGGGGCAACCGGATCAGCGTCGTTGGCGCCCGCAACGAAGAGGCGCCGTACGCTGCGCTCGACAAGATCCACGAACAGCTCGTTGTCAGGAACGCACTCCGCACGACTTCCATCGAAGTCTCTCGACCCTGGCCGCATGATCGGTCTCGTATAAAGGGACCGCTCCAGGGGCACCTCATTGGCATCAAGGTCTCCGCAGCAAATTAGAGATGCCATTGCGGTGCCATGAACTCGGTCGCGTGCCGGATATGCCTCCGCCCAACCGTCTGGATCATCCACCCTCAGTCGTCCAAGGAGGGCCGCATGATTCTCGAGGGGCAGTCCATCGAAGAGGGCGACGATAGGATCTAGCCTCGCTACATCGCCGCGTTCACGCTCTTCGTCATCCAGCAGCAGCGGCTCATCGTCGGGCGCTGGAGAAAACGCCTGGCCGGTAGGCCGTAGGAACATGATGTCGTCTGCTCGAACCAGCCGCGCTTCACGCGTTTCGACAACCTGTGGAATCAGGTCGGCCGGAAGGATGGCGAGCAAGCCGTGGTAGGCAATTTCGGAGATCTCGGTCTCAGAGACGGGCTCGCCCCCAGACTCGACAATCAGCTGCCGAATGCGATCGCCGGCAGCTCGTCGATCCTCCGGGGAGGCTCGAAACCAAAGTTCGACTTCAGCTGGAACAGATTGCTGACCTTGGGCAAGGCGGTCGTTCCAGTCTTCAATGATCCCTGTGCCAGCAACACGGTCGCGCTCGTCCCATGGCCTAATGTCGCGCAGTTGTGCAAATACGTGACGCCACGGCGCGAGTCCGCGATCGAACCGCTGCGTTGGATCCGCGACCCATCGCCGCCACAGGGATTGAATCTGATTGAGCGCCTGCTGATCGGATAGCACCAGAAACAGCTGGCCAGCGATCTCGGCATCGGGATGCTGCTCGTCGCGATAGAAGTCTGCATCAGGCTCAAGCGTCTCGTCGATCTCAGCAAGCAGCTCCGCCCCCGGCGTCAGCTGGACGGCGCGAAAGAAGTTCTCTATAGACCCGGCGACCTCCAGTACGAGGACTTGCTCCGGTGGCGCCCCGGCAACGTCAGCCTGCACACGCGCGCGCTTGCGGGCCATCGCGTCCTGGAGTCGCCCAAACCTCGGCGTAAGCCGGTCTCGCTGCCTCTCGGCAGAAGGCGTTACGACGGCGCCACCGCCGCCCGGCGGTCGCCCCCGTTCGACCGTGACGGGCGCCGGAAGCAATAGGTACGGGCGGTTATCCGCAGCCACTTATTGGCGGAGGGGGCCAGACTGTTGTCTGGCAAGTGAAAGTCGTTCGCGGACGATTGAGGAAATCGGAGTCTCGGGCCCGCCGAGCACGCGCCGGCGCATGACATCGAGACCGAAATCTTCGAGCTCGGAAAAGCTTCGGCCCCTCAGCTGCGCAGTAACCGTTCGTGAGGAAACGCCGAGAGGCTCTCCAAGACGCTCAGCGAACTCGTCGACCCAGCGTTGGGTCGCGGCTGGAGTGGGCGCCGGAAGTTCGAGACGAAGCTGGAACCGACGCCAGACGGCCCGGTCAAGTAGCTCCGGATGATTCGTTGCAACAACCACTGTGACGTACGACGGCAGGGAGTCGATCTGCAGAAGGAGAGAGCTAACTACCCGCTTGATTTCCCCGGTCTCGTGCACGTCGCCGCGCTCCTTGGCAATAGCATCGAATTCATCAAAGAACAGGACGCAGCGACGAGTACGTGCGGCGTCGAGCAAGAGATGGAGGCGGGCGGTCGTCTCGCCGAGGAAGCTCGCGATCACACCTTCGTAGCGAACAACGAGGAACGGCACCATCAGTGCGCTTGCGATGGCCTCGGCCAGGGTCGTCTTTCCGTTCCCCGGCGGGCCAACCAAGAGGACTCGATGACGTGGCTCGAGGTTGTACGAGCGCAGTAGGTCGGCTCGCTGCTGCTCCTCGACAAGCTCCAACACTGACGTTCGCACGGACGGAGGAAGGATGAGGTCTTGGAGCTCTCGTCGTGGTTCTAGGTCCCAAAGGAGATCTCTACTATCCGGACTGGGCGTGGTCCTGAGAGCACCACCTTGAGATGACCTCGACCCGTTGGCGCGGAGTGACTCCTCAAGCCGGTCCGCCAAGACATTGTGCTGCTTGTGACGCTCCTCCGCGATTAGCGCTTCGACCGTGCGCTGAAGCAAGGCATCGTCGCCTATTTTCGCAGCGCGCACTATGGAGACGAGGAGATCGGCTCGGGCCACGTCACTTCAGTCTTGCACCTCGGGCGGTCACGGGCCGTCGACACGCATCGACCGCGCGCGAAGATATCCCACGCGTTCGTCATCGACTCGCTGGTGCTCGGCTTCGCGTACACGCTCCTCGATGCCACGGCGAGGGGAAGCGACAGCAGCTTCCTCGTGCTGGTGTGGCTCGGGATACCGTTGCGTACTTCGCGGGCATGCACGCGTTCTATGACGGCGCCACGATCGGCAAGGCGGTGCTGGGGCTCGCCGTCCGTGCGGCTGATGGGAGTCCGGTCCGGCTGGGCCGCGCCATCGGGCGCGCTACCGCCACCTTCCTGCTCTGGATCGTCGTGGTCGGAGGGCTCGTCGACATGCTCGTGGGGGCGGCCGACGGGCGGCGCCAGTGGCTGCATGACAAGATCGCCGGCACCGACGCGTGTCGCTCCTGCACCGGCAGGGGCACACGCGGGCGGAGATCGGCGCCTTAGTCTGGACTGTCCCCGAGTGGTCCCGACAGTTGGGCCCTCGGAAGAGGCCTGAGAGGACGGCACCCGGCCCTTCTTAGCCGGGTGCCGTCCGTTTCTCGGCTCACTCTCGCCTTCGACGACCAAATCGGAGGAAAGGAGTGAGCCGCATGTCGGAGGATGACGTCCTCTTCGGCTACCGGTTGCAGTTGTTCGACTACGCCGCCCGCACCTCGGTCAGCGAGGCCTGCCGCACCTTCGGCGTGCACCGCTCGACCTACTACCGTTGGAAGCGCCAGGTCGAGCGCCACGGGCTCGAGATTCTGCGCCCGCGGGAGCGTCGCAAGCCCAAGATGCCCAACCAGCTGCCGGCGATGGTCGAGGAGCGGATCCTCGCCTACTCGATCGCCCATCCCGGGCAGGGCCCACGACGGATCTCCTCGGAGCTTCGCCGCCGCAAGTGGGGTGGGATCGTCGTCAGTCCGAACGGCGTCTGGCGCTGTCTTCGCCGCCACGGTCTCAACACCCGGTACAAGCGTCTTTCCCTCGTCGCCGGCTACCGGGCTCCCTACGAGCCACCGCGCGATCCCGAGCCCGAGCCGCACATCGCAGCCGACCACCCCGGCGAGCTGGTCGGCTTCGACTGCTTCTACGTCGGTCGCCTCAGGGGCACCGCAGGCGCCGTCTGGCAGCTGACCGCGATCGACTGCTACTCCTCGTACGCCTGGGCCGAGCTCGTCGTCTGCGCCAACGACAACCCTTCCGCCCGTGACACCTCGAGGCTCGCGCGCCGGGTCGCACGCGACCTCAAGCGGGCGGGCTGGCGGCTCGAGCGGGTGTTGTGCGACAACGGCAACGAGTTTCGTAGCGAGGCCTTCAAGGCCGCGGTTGCCTCGCTTCATGCTTCCCTGACGCACATCCGCTCGGGTCGTCCGCAGACCAACGGCAACGTCGAGGCGCTGCATCGCCTCATCCTCGAGGAGTGCTGGCGACCGGCCTTTGCCCGCTACCTGTACCCGCGCTACACGGGGCTCAAGCGCGAGCTCGAGCACTACCTCGCCGAGTACAACTTCGACCGCGTCCACCACGGCCGCCTCACCGCTGGACGCATCCCCGCGGACATCGTCTACGGTGCCCGCAAGATGGAGGCGAGATGAGCCGAGGGTGTCGGCACATCTCGGAGTCGGTCCA
>JBBDRY010000082.1:0-3899 GCA_040905225.1 Chloroflexota bacterium
GCCCGAGGTGCTAACCTGAGTTGACCCCTTCGCACCGGTCCAGAGAGACCGGCGAGTCGACCCCTGTGAGGGCCGGGAAGGAGAAGATCGGACCTTGTTGACGAACCACGGCCACCGCTCAGGCGCGAGCGGTGGTTTTTTTGTTGCGTCCGATCTGCCACTGCCGGTCGACTCCGTCGTCGATCCGCGCATAGGCGCGCACGGTCCTGCGTTGCTGGCGTTCGAGGACGGGACAACGGTCCGCGGGATTTCGTTTGGCGCGCCGGTCGCCGGTGGCGGCGACCTTGTGGCCAACACGAGCCAGACCGGGTATCAGGAGATCTGCACTGACCCTTCGTATGCCGGACAGGTCGTGCTGATGACCTATCCGTTGATCGGCAATTACGGGCGGATTCTCGCCGACGACCAATCGAAGCGACCGTGGCTACGCGGCCTGATCTGTGGGCAGGCGACGGCCGCGGTGCTGGAGCCGGCGCGTCAGCTCGTCGAGATGCTGCGCCTCGCTGGCGTGCCCGCGATCGCCGGTGTGGACACGCGAGCGCTTGCGCGCCGGTTGCGTGAGACGGGGTCGCAACGGGTGCTCATAGCAGCACCGCACGAGACGGACCAGGCCGCGGCCGTCGCTGCCGCGCGCGCAATTCCATGCTGGGAGGACGAGGACTTCGTCGGCCAGGTGTCCATCGCCGCTCCATACGAGGTGGGGCCGCCCGACGGCCCGCTGGTTGCCGTCATTGACTACGGCCTCAAGGAGAACATCGTCAGGCAGCTCTGTGCGCGCGGCGCTCGCGTCCGGATCCTGCCCCACACGATTGATCCAGCAACGGCCATGGGGTCAGATGTGGCCGGTCTCGTCCTCTCTCCCGGTCCGGGCGACCCGGCGCGGCTGGACGGACCGGTCCGGCTTGCGCAGGCGGCGATCGCTGACGGCCGGCCGCTGCTCGGCATCTGCCTCGGCCACCAGATCATCGGGCGGGCCGCGGGTGCAGAGACGCGCCGCCTGCGTTTCGGCCACCACGGCGCCAACCATCCCGTGAAGGACCTCGTCAGTGGCCGCGTCCAGGTCACCGCCCAGAACCACGAGGTCGAGGTGGTGGGCGAGACACTGCCACCGGACAGCGGCTTCGTGGTCAGCCAGCGCAACCTCAACGACGGCTCGGTCGAGGGCCTTCGCCATGCGAGCAAGCCGATCGAGACAGTGCAGTACCACCCCGAAGGCTCGCCCGGGCCGCTCGACGCGCTCGAGGTGTTCGACCGCTTCATGGCCCACTTGGCGTGAGCGCACAGACGAAGCCGGCATCCGTGCTGATCATCGGCTCTGGCCCGGTGATCATCGGCCAGGCAGCGGAGTTCGATTACGCGGGCACGCAGGCCTGCCGCGCGCTGCGCGACGAGGGCGTGCGCACGATCCTGCTGAACAGCAACCCGGCCACGATCATGACGGACCCGGGCGTGGCCGACGTCGTCTATCTCGAGCCACTGACCGTGGCGAGCGTCGATCGCATTCTCGAACGCGAAAAGCCAGACGGGATCCTGTCCGGCCTCGGCGGGCAGACTGCGCTCAACCTCTGCGTGCAGCTGGCGCGCGAGGGTGTGCTCGAACGGCACGGGACGAAGCTGCTCGGCACGCCACTCGAGGCGATCGAGATGGCCGAGGACCGCCGGGCATTCCGCGCCCTGCTGGATCGAATCGACCAGCCCTACCCGCCATCGGTGATCGTCGAAGGCGCCACGCCAAAGGAGCGCCAGGAGCGTGCGCGCGTGGCACTGGCGCAAATCGGCCTGCCCGCCGTCATTCGGCCCGCTTTCACCCTCGGCGGCTCGGGCGGCGGGATCGTGGCCACCGAAGAGGACTACCTCGACCGTGTCCGCTCCGGGCTCAGGGCCAGTCCCATCGGCCAGGTGATCGTCGAGCGGTACCTCTATGGCTGGCAGGAGATCGAGTACGAGGTCATGCGCGACGCCGCCGACACGTGCATCGCGGTGTGCTCAATGGAGAACGTGGACCCACTCGGAGTCCATACCGGGGACTCGATCGTGGTCGCGCCCGTCCAGACGCTGCCCGATCCGGTTCACCAACGATTGCGCTCGGCCGCGCTGGCGATCATCCGCGCGCTCGGAGTCGAGGGCGGCTGCAATGTCCAGTTCGCACTTTCCGCTGATCACACCGAGTACGCCGTGATCGAGGTCAATCCGCGTGTCTCGCGCTCATCGGCGCTGGCATCCAAGGCGACGGGTTATCCCATTGCGCGAGTCGCCGCGCAGATAGCAGTTGGCCGCAGGCTCGACGAGATCCCCAACGCCATCACCGGTAAGACCGTTGCCGCTTTTGAGCCCGCACTGGACTATGTCGTGGTCAAGCTGCCGCGCTTCCCGTTCGACAAGTTCCCCGGTGCCGAGCGCGGTCTCGGTTCGCAGATGAAGGCGACCGGCGAGGTGATGGCCATCGAGCGGACGTTCGGCGCGGCGTTGAACAAGGCGCTGCGCGGGCTAGAGCAGGGTGGCGCGGGCTGGCTGTCCGAGAACCCCGACTGGGCCGCCGACCTTGACGCCCTGACGCCCGATGAGAACGCCGAGGCGGATTTCGACCGTCTGGTCAAGTTCCTCGAGCCGTCGGACTCGCGCCTGTGGCGAGTCATCGCCCTGTTGCGACGTGAGCTGCCGGGCGAGGTGATACAGCGAGCGACCGGTATCGCGCCCTGGTTTGTTTCAGAGCTTGAGCGGCTTATGGCGCTGGAGCGGCAGCTGCGTGAGGCTGGGGTGGGGATATCGGACGAGCTGTTGGTCGGAGCCAAGCGCGCCTGCTTCGGTGACCGCGACATCGCGACGCTGACCGGTGTGGCGGCTTCGGAGGTTCGCGATCGACGTGCGCGGATCGGCCTGCGGCCGGGCTTCGCGATGGTCGACACCTCCGCGGCCGAGTTCGCCGCCGAGACGCCGTACTTCTATTCGACCTATGCCGCCACTGGATCGCCGCCAGAGGCTCCGCCAGTCGACCGTCCCGCCTCGGTGGTGATCGGCTCCGGGCCCGTGCGAATAGGGCAGGGGATCGAGTTCGACTACTGCGCCGTGCAGGCCGCCGCCGCGCTGCGGCGCCTGGGTCGCTCGGCGATCATGGTCAACTCGAACCCCGAGACCGTCTCGACCGACTTCGACGCGTCGACCCGGCTGTACTTCGAGTCGCTCGACGCCGAGAGCGTCATCGAGGTCTTCGAGGCGGAGGCCGTCGATGGCGTGGCGCCCGATGCGTTCGTTCAGTTCGGCGGACAGACGCCGCTCGGGCTGGCCGAGCCACTTGCCACAGCCGGGATCCAACTCCGCGGGCTCGACCTCGACGCCATCGACCAAACAGAGGAGCGGATGCGTTTCGCCGGCTTGGTCGAGCGGCTGGGCATCCCGCAGCCGCAGGGCGGCATGGCCTCGTCCGTCGAAGAGGCATTCGTGGTCGCCGACGAGGTTGGCTACCCGGTCATCGTCCGGCCATCGTTCGTAATCGGGGGCCTCGCTGTGGACTTCGCCTTCGGGCCGGAGGATCTCGAACGCATCATCGCCCGCGCCGTGGCCGTGGACGACGAGCGGCCGGTCCGCATCGATGCCTACCTGGAGGGACTCGAGCTCGACGTCGACGCGGTGACGGACGGCATGGACGTGCTCATCCCAGGGCTGATCGAGCACGTCGAGAAGGCGGGCGTGCACTCGGGCGACTCGATCGGCGTCTATCCGCCGCAGCGCATCTCGGCCGCCGACCAGCAGCTCGTGGTGGATGCAATCACGCGCGTCGCGCTGGCGATTGGCGTGCGCGGCCTGATCAACGGCCAGTTCATCGTGCGCGACGACGGCGTGTATCTGCTCGAGGTCAATCCCCGCGCCTCGCGGACCGTGCCGTTCCTGTCCAAGGTCAC
>JBBDRY010000082.1:3999-5465 GCA_040905225.1 Chloroflexota bacterium
GAGCGTGACAAGGACCTGCTGGGCGAGCTCGCCGCGAGACTGGCGTCGGTTGGTTACAGGTTCTGCGCCACGTCCGGCACGGCGACCGCGCTACGCGTCCTGGGTCACGCGGTAGAAGAGGTTGCCCGCGTTGGCGATGGCTCGACCGGGCGATCGGTCATCGACGCAATCGCCTCGGGCGAAGTGCTGCTGGTAGTAAACACGCCGTCGCCCGAATCGCGGCCCGTGCGCGACGCCGGCGCCATCAGGATGGCCGCAACGGCCGAAGGGATCCTGTGCCTGACCTCGATCGACACCGCATTGGCCGCGGCCGCGGCTCTGGATCCCGCCGCCGCCGAACATCTGGACGACGTGCGCCCGCTAGATGAGTGGCTCGCCGCCGGTCCGCTGCCCTCGTTCCCGGTCAGTCTCGCCGGCTGAGGTAGTCCTCGGGGGCCGGTCCGAGCACCTCCATCGCGTGCCGCTCGGCGATCTCGGCCAGCCCGGACTCGTCGATCCCGCTGGCGATGGCGGCGGCGAGTTCTTCGAAGTACCCCACCATTGCCGCCGGTGTGAACAGGTTCAGCTTCTTGCTGCCAGCCTCCAGGACACGGAACGTGTGCGCCATACCAGCCGGTACGTAGACGTAGCTACCCGGCGGGCAGTGGTAGTCCTGGCCGGCCAGGTGCATCGAGTAGGCACCGGCCACGACATAGAACGACTCGGCCGCGTCGCGGTGGATGTGCAGCGGTGGACCGCCCTTCGTGGTGGGCTCGCTCGTCTCGAGCAACGCGTACGCGCCACCAGTGCTTTCAGCCGTGGCCAGCACGGCGACGTCGAAGCCGCCCATCACGATGTGTCTGCCTTCGCCTGGGAAGAGAACGACGCCTCCTCCTTTGATCTCGGTCATTCAACCCCTCCGTCAGCCTGCGTGTTTTCAGTCAGGATGGTCGCATGCGCGTGACGATTCCTGAACCTGCGTTGGTGCTGTTGATCGGACCCTCGGGTGCCGGCAAGTCGACCTTCGCCGCGGCGCACTTCAGGCCAACGGAGATCATCTCGAGTGACGCGCTGCGCGGGATGCTTACGGACGATCCGTCCGACCAGGGCGCCTCAGCCGAAGCCTTCCGGGTCCTCGCGCTGCTGGCCAACGGCCGGCTCAAGCGACGCCTCATGACGGTCATCGATGCGACGAACCTGCGAGCTGCGAACCGAAAGCGGTATCGAGCGCTGGCGGCCCGCTACGGCATTCCGGTCGTGACCATCGCCTTCGACCTTCCCGCGGAGCTATTCGCCATGCACAACGAACGCAGGCCGGATCGCGTGGTCGATGGCGAGGTGCTGGCCGCCCAAACCGAGCGGATGGTCGAGGCGATGACCGATCTGGCCAGCGAGGAATATGAGGCGCTATACGTCATCCGCGATGCGGAAACCATGTCCGCCACGACCGTCGACCGCAGGCCGGTGCGCGCCTAGCTGCCGCTAGT
>JBBDRY010000083.1:0-5361 GCA_040905225.1 Chloroflexota bacterium
CACAGCTAGTCGTCGCCGATTAGTGGGCTGACGCGGCCTCGTACATCTCGCGGAGCCGCGCCATGCGCTGATCGCGCTCGTCGACGAAGCGCTGGATGCCCTCGATGATGTGTGTGGGTCCGAGGTGCGCCTCGTCGATGACTTCGTCGACCGTGCCGCCCGTACGCCAGCGGTTGTCCCAGTCGGAAGAGAGGGAGTAGTCGGCCGCAAGCGGTCCCTCGACCCAGTGGTGCATGGTCTTGAAGGCGCGGTTGGTTATGGCCATGCCGTCCCATTTGTCGGCCGTCGACGCGACCGAATCCCGGTACTCGGCATCCTGCATGTTGAACAGCTGGGGCGAGATGCACGCCACGATCTTCACGTTGAGTCCGCGCTCGTCGAGCTGCGGCAGAACCTTGACCAGGTTCGCGGTTGACGTCGTCCCCTGCACGAACACCGTGCCACCGTGCGGCGCGCCCTCACGGAATTCGCGCATGACGTAGGCGCCACGCGCCGCCTCGAAGTGCGACGGAATGCCCAGCGCCTCGCGGTCGGGGATCTCGATCGCCGGTCTGGTTACGTGGAGTGCCACGATCGGCACGTCTGTCGACAGCGCCGCGGCGAGCAGCACCGGCACCTCGTTGTACTCCCATGGGTGCAGGTCGACGACGTGACCTTCCGGGAACAGTTGGGTGACGTAGGTCTCGAAGATGCCGAAGTGGGTGCGCGAGTCCTCGGCGGTCTCCGGGCCGGCGTGCCCGGCAATCCACAGAACCTTGCCGACCTTCAATTCGCAGTCCTGGGCGAGCTGGCTGAAGAGTCGCATCGGCCCGTATTTCAGGTACGAGAACGAGCCGTACGTCGAGCACGTTCCCCAGAAGCCGTTGAACTCGTTGAATGGATCGTTTGCCACATTGACCGTCGCCAGGCCCGCAACGAGGCCGGCATTGCCGAACTCCGTGATCTGCGTCGGCAGGACGGTCCCGCGCGGGTTCGAGTCGCGCTCGTACCAACCCCAGCCAGGCATGTCCCCGAAGTCCTTGCCGAAGCCGGCGAGGTTGGTCGATTCGGCGAGGTCAGCCGAGGCGCCGATGAACAGCGGGCGGCCATGCTCCTGCTTGGCGAAGGCGTTCACGTATGAGCCCCACGCGCCGAGGGCGGCGCGGTTGGGCTGCTTCTCGCCGGGCTTCTTCCAGATCTCGGGCGGATAGGTGCGTGCGTCGAACAGGCGCCTGTCCTGGAATACCGCGCCGCTGTCATTGAGGTTGAAGCCATCAACCCTGTCCGGCACGCTTGCCGCCACCTCAAGCAGGCGGTCAGTCAGCCAGTCGGTCAGCTCCGGATCGCGCCGGAAGACGCTCATCGCCGTCTCGAAGTTGACTCGCGCCTGGGCCTCGCGCTGTGCCGAGTCGGTTGGAACCTCTTCGTCGACGCCGTCGTACGTCAGCCCGTACTTGTCCATGAACGGGTGCCGCACCGCCCAGAACTCGGGTGAGTTCACCGCGTGCGGCGAGCCGTGGCTCTTGTAGTCGTACTTGCCGTAGCCGCGGCCCTTGCGCGTCTTGAACCAGGCCATGGTGGGCACGTGATCGGGATTGACCCCGCGGGCGGCGTCGAGAACCGCACGGGTGACCGGAGCCCACTCGGAGCCATGCTCCGTGCCGGTCATGCGCCAGCCGTAGGCGGCGAACCACGTCTCCGGCGTGCCATAGACCACGGATGACAGCGGGCGCTCGTCGATGCCGAAGTCGTTCCAGTCGATCATGAAGACGAGGTTGCTGAGGCCGAGGCCCCAGGCGGTGTGGCGCGCTTCGTGGGCACCACCCGGCGTCAGGCCGCCCTCGCCCTCAAAGACGAAGACTTTGACCTCCTCCGCACCGGCGTGCTTCAGCGCGAGCGCCTCACCTACCGCGGGCGGCATGCCATGACCTGACGGGCCGGTGTTGAACTTGAGGAAGAGGGTCTTGCCCTCCATCTCGGCGTGGCCGGGAAGGCCGCCGCGCCGCCGCAGCTTGAGGAGCTGCTCCCAGGTGAGCGCCCACCGGCCGTCATCCGGGAAAGCGAAGCGCGGGTCGCCGTCGCGTTCGTAACGAACCCGGAACGCCTCATTGAGAACGGCCAAAGTGGCGTAGATCAGCGGTACCGTGTGCCCGGCCGACAGCACGAACCGATCGCCAAACGGCCGCCACGGCCGAAGCAGATCCCAGCGCATGCCGCCCGACAGCAACAGTGCCAGCAGCATGTGGACCTTCGAGCGAGACCCGCCCGGATGGCCGCTCTGGCGGTAGTTCAGGGCCAGGTCGATCGACTCGTCGACGAGGTCCTTGACGACTTCCCAGCGCTCGAAGTCGCGCTCGGCGTCGCGGAATAGGCTCTCGACAGCGCTCGGCTGCGAAGTGACGACCATCAGGGCGGGATGCTACACGGGCGCCCGATGAGGCTCCATTCCGGCCACGGGTGAGCGCTTGAAACGGAATACGAGTCAAACGTCAGCCGAGCCGTGCGGCGACTGCATTAGGAGGCAGCTCGTCTGACCTTTGACACTCAACCCGCGTCATTTGACGCGTGGTGCACCGCCTGGACCGCCAGAACGGCCTTGGCGGGCGTCGTCACCTGTCGTTTGACACGCATTGGGTGTCAAGGCGCGTTCCAGAGGTCGACGACGCTCCATATTCGTTGTTGGGCGCGGTATTCTCGCGGCCGTCGTGGAGTACCCCTCACCGGACAGCGTGGCCTCACCGTCTCCCGCGGAAATGCCGGGCGAAGGGTCGCGGCAGCCTTCTCCGCCGCAGTCGCCGACAGCGCCACCCCCGCCGCCTGCCCCGCCGCCTGCCACATCACGTCTCGGACCGCTTTTCCGCCACCCGCAGGCCTCTGCGGCAATCCTCGCCATCCTCATCGGCTTCGCCTCGGTCTTCTCTGCCGTCGTCGCGTGGCGCGCTTCGCTCGCCTCGATCGATGCGTCGCGCTACGAAAGCCTCGCGGTCCAGCAGCAGGCGCGCCGCCAGCAGATCGAGCGTGATCTCGAGAGCCTCGTGGCTCAGGATCTGCGCTTCGTCAACGTGTACCAGGAGCATGCCCTTGCGGCGCGCGAGCTGAAGACACAGGCCGACTCGCTGCGCGCGAGCGACCCTGACGCGGCGGACGTCCTCGATCTCCAGGCCCAGGCCCGACTCGACCTTGAACGCGTTGTCCAGCCCTTCTTCCTGGCAGCGACCGGCGCAACTCTCGGCGAGGACGGCACTGTCACCTACGACGTCCTGTATGTGCTGACAAACCTGGGCGAGGGAAACGTCGAGCTGCGCGAGCTGCGCACCCAGCGGACCTCGCAGCTGGCCGCGCGCGCCGACGCTCGCTCGGTCAGCCTCATCGGAGTTGCCGCGCTCATCGTGGCGGCACTGTTCTTCCTGACCATCGCGCAGGTCACCCGGGCAGAAGGGCGAGCGCGGATCCGCCAGATGTTCTTCGCGGCAGGTGGCGTGCTGGTCCTTGTCGGGACCTTCGGGTTCGTCCTGGTTGAGCTGCTCGCGTGACCGAGAACCGCGACCGGGTTGTGACCGCGACAGAGCCGCGCCAGGACCGCCTTTCGGGCGTAGTGGCGGTCATCATGGCCTTCGCCACGCTAGCCGCCGCGGTAACAGGCTTCCTCCAGGCCGACGCGTCCCAGATAGCCGGGGATCGGCGCGACGAAGCCGAGCAGCAGGCCCTCCAGGCCCTGGCCAGCGCCCAGAGCTCGCGCGAAACGGCACAGGTCGAGCTCGAGACCTTCGCGCGGTGGGTCGAGCAGCGCACCCAGGCCGGCAACGCGCTGCTCGCCAGCCTGTACGCCGCCAATGATCCTGTGCGCCACAACGGCCTGCTGCTCGAGCAGCAGCGCTGGGAGACCATCGCGGCGGCGACGCTCAAGCAGTCAGCCCTCGATCCGGAATCCGAGTTCGGCCCCGAGGGTGACCCCACCTTCCCCCAGCGCTACTTCGCGGTGGCGAGCCAGGAAAGCCTGCGCCTCAACGCGCTCCAGGACGCCGCCAACGAGGAGGCCTCGAAGCTCGACGAACGGGCCGCGGGGTACACCGCAATCCTGGCCATGCTCGCGGTCGCGCTCTATCTGTTCGGCCTGACCCTCGCCGTCGCGGGCCGGTGGTTGCGAGTCGGGTTCCTGTCGGTTGGCCTGGCCATGCTCGGTGTCGCGCTGCTGTGGATGGGACAGACGGCAATTTCGCCGCCCTACGAGACGCGTGACGAAGCGGCCACGCGTGACGAAGCGGCCACGGAGTACGCCCAAGCGCGCGTGGCCAACGCGACGGCTCACGACTCAGCCGGCTACCAGACCGCCGAGGCGCACTATTCGCGCGCCGTCCAGCTCCGGCCGACGTTCGCTCGGGCATACGCCGAACGCGCGGGCGTCATCTTCGTCGGCTCCAGTCCGCAGCGCTCGGGCTTCACCAGCATCGCTCCGCCGGAGGCCCTGGCGCGCGCCCGGGCCGATCTTCAGACGGCGCTGTCGCTCGGCCTGGAGAATGCGCCGACGCTCGGATCCCTCGGGTTCTACACCTTCGCCGAGGGCGTTCAGTCGGCCAACATCGGCCTGCTCAACCAAAGCGTCGATTACACCCGTCGTGCCATCCTGCTGGACGCCACAGAGCCGATCTACCGCTACAACCTGGCCGTGGCGCTCTGTGCCGCAGGCCGGTTCGACGAGGCGCGTGGGGCCTATCAGGATGCGGTCATCGCGACGATCTACCTCGATCCCGCGAAGGGCCTGCTGCGCCAGGAGCCGTTCATCGAGGAGCAGTGGCTCGCCGGAGCCCTGACAGACCTCGAGATCGTGCGCCGCTACCAGGCGGACCTCGAACGCGTGACTGGGCGCCAGGGGTACGAGGATCAGATCCGCGCGTTCAAGGAGCAGATTGTCGGGCGCGTGACGGCGGAGCGACCGGATCTGCCACAGGGCTCACCGGCGGTGTTCGCCAACATCACGCTCCAGATATTCCCGGCCGAGCTCCAATGGGAGGGGTCGGTGGAGAACTACGACGCCGCGCGCGACTCGATCTCCGCCCAGTGGTACCACAACGATCCCGACGGTCACGGCTGGGCGGTGATCCCCGAGGTCTCGCTGACCGAGACACCCGGGGTGGAAGCAGATGGCCGGCTGTTCCAGCTCACCCAGTACACGGGCCGTGTCCTGCCTCCTGACTGCCTGCCTCCGGGCAGCTACCGTGTCGAGCTCTACGTCAACGGCCGGCTGGCGGCGGAGGCCGCAAGCACAGCCGATTTCGGCGAGTTCGACGCGTTCGTGGCGCGCGACCTGACGATGGCCTTCTGCCGGCCAACCGACTGGGTGCGCCGTGAAGACCGGCTGCCCGGCCTGATCGACGGCTATCA
>JBBDRY010000084.1:0-30570 GCA_040905225.1 Chloroflexota bacterium
GCCACCTCCGATTCCCAGCAGCCCGAGCGCTCCGGCGCTCAGCTGCCAGAAGGCATACGGATAGAGCTTGATCAGGAGGCTATCGGGCGCAAATGCCCAGTTGCCACCGGGGAAGAAGATCCGATGGAAGGCTTCGAACGCGAGGTCGAAGAACAACGCTGTCAGGGCTCCGACGACCAGAAGGCCCACGGCAAGCGCGGCGCCTCCACGGGCTATCGAGCGCCACGTGCGTGGGTCCGAAGGGGCCCGCCCGATGCGCCAGGCGAGGAACGCTGTGCCCGCAACGGCGAGTGCCAGGAAGCCATAAAGGACCAGACGAACCTCGCGCATGTGCGCGGCCTCATCGCCACTGAAGGCGGCGAAGGTCCCGGGTCCGAGAAACAGCTCCGCCACGGTGCGGTCGGATAGTTCGTACGCGTCGTAGGCGCGGGGGGCGGCATACACCCCACCGCTTTCGGTTAGCGCGAAATGCATCCAGAAGGGCGTCATGAGCAGGAGCAGGGCCGCCGCGAGGATGACGACCGTGATCGCCGGCGGCACCAACGCTCCTGCGAGGCTCGCGGAGCGCGGCTGAACACTCGCTCGCTCAGGCAGGGTCGCCGACGCCGGCAGGCTCGTCATGTCCGGTGGGTTATTCCTCGCGCAGGGTGTGTGCCTGGTCCCACCAGCCCTCGGTGATGAGGTCAGCCGGCGGCGTCATGCCGACTACCCGGGCGGCGCGTGCGAGGGTAGCCCGGAATTCATCGAGGTCGAGCGCGAGAAGATCGGACAGCCCCACGATGCCTGCCTGCGTGAAGAGTGCCTGCTCGTCCGGCCCGAAGTTGGCCAGGTTGAGCAACAGGGCCTCGTCGCGCCAGTCGTTCACATCGGTGATGTCCGCGCCAATCTGGTCCGCCAGGTATTGGCGGCGTGTCGGCGTCTCCGAGACCTCCAACAGCAGGCCCGTCGTAAAGACGCCCTGTCGCTCGAGCGCGTTCAGGTGGTAGAGAGGTACGCGCTGGAGGTTTTCGATGGGCGGCATCGGCTGAGATTATCGGGCGTCAGGACTCCAGCGTGGCGTCGACGCTCAGCTCGACGTTGCCCTTGAGGGCGCGGGAGATCGGGCAGCCGTCCTTGGCCTTCGTGGCCATCTGTTGGAATGTCTCCTCGTCGATGCCAGGTACCCATCCACGGGCAGTCAGGTGGCTGCTGACGACGGTCCAGCCGTTCTCACGCTTCTCAGCGCTGACGTCCGCGCGAATCTCGACGCGATCGGCGACGAAGCCGGCCTTTGCGAGCTCATTGGAGAAAGCCATCGAGAAGCACGACGCATGGGCCGCGGCCAGAAGCTCCTCGGGGCCGGTCTTACCGCCCGGCTCTTCGGTCCGCGACCCCCAGCTCGTGGGCAGGTCGCGCCAGAAGTCGCTCGTCGCCGAGCTGACAGTGCCGGACCCACCGAGCAGGTCGCCCTGCCAGGTAGCGGTTGCAGAACGAGTAACAGCCATGTCGCAGTCCTCCCGCGTTGGAACGTCTCGTAAGGGTGAAACGTTAGGAATCTTGCCGCGGATCGTGCGGCGTCTCTGAATCGGCGGTTAGTCTAGGCGCCCGAAAGCCAGCCGGCCGCGGAACCTGCGGGAGTAGGTATTGAATGGAAGCGGTCACTTCCCCCAATTGCGAATCCCGAGGGTGATCCGAGCGTGCCGATGATGCGCGGGGTAGTGGCCACGATCATTGCCGTCGGCGTGCTGGCACTCGCGCTCGTGCTCGTCCAGATAGGGGCGTTTGACGGACCCACCCCGTCGCCGCGGTTCTCACCATCCTCGTCGCCAACCGCCTTGCCCAGCCGCACTCCTGCTGGGTCGCCCACACCCCGGCCGTCGGCCACTCCCCTGGACACCTCTGTTACTGCGTCTGCAAACGTGGTGCCCCTGCGCAGCGCCGAGCTTGCGACGCGCGTCAGCGGGGTCGTCGCTGCGATCTACGTTCACGACGGCAGCGAGGCGGCGACAAACCAGCTACTGCTCAAGCTGGACCAGTCGACCTACCAGGCGGCCGTCAACCTCGCTGAGGCCGACATCGGGGAAGCGAACGCTGCCGTGGGGCAGGCCCAGCTACAGCTCGATCAACTGCCGCCCGACGCAAGTCCGGGCCAGGTCGAAGCGGTGCAGGCCAGCCTGCGGGTGGCGGAGGCCGAGCTCGTGCTTGCGCGCACGAGGCTCAGCGGCGCGCAGACGGCGCTCGACCAGACGGAGGTTCGAGCTCCCTTCGGAGGCACGATCGCCGAGGTGGCCGTCGAGGTCGGTGAGCAAGCAGTGGCAGGGCAAACGGTCATCACGATCGGCGACATCTCGGGTTGGCTAATCGAGACGACCGATCTGTCGGAGCTCGAGGTCGTCCGTCTGGCCGTGGGCGATAGGGCGACGGTCGACATAGAGGCGCTACCAGACCTCGTAATCGAAGGAACGGTCGACCGCATCCAGGTCCGCGGCACCAGCGCCGACGGAGGCATCGTCTTCGCCGTCGCGATTCGCCCCGACGCCCACAACCCCAAGCTGCGTTGGGGTATGAGCGCCACGGTTCACATCAGGCCGAGCGGCTGAAGCAAGGCCGCTCAGGAGGAGTGGTCGGGGCGAAAGGATTCGAACCTTCGACCTCTTGAACCCCATTCAAGTGCGCTACCAGACTGCGCTACGCCCCGACTCGGGCGATTCTAGCAGTGGGTACCTTCCGATCAGGGCAGCCGAAAGGTCGGCTCAGAAGGGTTAGGAAGAGGAAAGAGTTGGGAGGCAACCGGAGCCTGCCTCGACGCCGGCGGCTCGATTATCGGTCGTCGCGGCCGCGAACTCGCGACCCGACGGAGCGAGGCTGGAACCCATGTGCCCATCTCTCAAAGCGGAATACCCCGACGGATCGGGACCACGGCACCGCTCGTTACGGTTCCCACCTGGCTATCCGGTTGCCTTTCTCCCAACAAGTTATGGACGAGAGATTACGACGGGCTCGTCGTGAAGGCGAGATGACATCCGTACAAACGCCGCCGCGCGCGGTACCGGGAGTTATGCGGCGAGGTGGGCTTTAGTGCGGTCTGGTGCAGTTTGAGCGACCTTGCAAATACGTATCAGCCTACGTACCTGTCTACGTATTCGTCTCGGCCCCGCTTGCCGCGAAAGCTCGGCGAGCCCACTCCTCGATGCCTGCCAGCTCGTCCTTCTGCTCCCGTGACAGCAGGTCGATCAGGCAGCGCTGGACGCTCTTGCCCTCGAACAGCGCGTTGTGAACCTCCTGGGCAATGGGCATCTCGACCCCCAGCCCATAGGCCATCTCCAACGCCGAATTGACCGTGTAGGCCCCTTCCGCGACGCCAGGGAGTGTGCCCTCGATGTCGGCCCACTTCCTGCCCTTGGCCAGCTCCACGCCGAGCGCGTGGTTGCGCGACAGCGTGGAGTAGCACGTGGCAATCACGTCGCCCAGACCGGCTAGCCCGGCGAAGGTGAGCGGGTTGGCGCCGGCGGCTATGCCCAGGCGGGTGATCTCGGCCAGGCCGCGGGTAATCAGGCCGGCCTTGCCGTTATCGCCGAAGTTGAGCTGCTCCGCAGCGCCGGCGGCGATGGCGATGATGTTCTTGAGCGCCCCGCAGAGCTCTACCCCGATCACGTCCCGGTTGCGGTACAGCCGGAAAGAGCGCGTGCCGATCATCTCGCTCGCGCGGCGACTTACCTCTTCGTCCTCGGCCGCTACGACCGCCGACGCGGGCAGGTCGTGGGCGATCTCCGCTGCGAGGTTCGGACCGGACATCGCGGCGATTCGGCCGGCAGCCTCTGGAACCTCGTCGGCCAGGACCTGTGTCATGCGCATGAGCGAGCCCTGCTCGATGCCTTTGGCGACTGACAACAGCACCGCGTCTGGAGACAGATCCGTACGCACGCGCTGGGACGCCGCGCGCATCGCCTTCGCAGGGACGGCAAACACCACCAGCTCGTCGGCCGATCTCAGGGCAGAGGTGTCGGCCGTGATCTCGACCTCGACCGGGATCGCCACGTCCGGCAGGTAGCGGGTATTGCGTCGCTCCGACGCCAGCGTGCGGGCCTGCTCCTCGTCTTTGGCGAGCAGGATCACCGGACCGTGCTTGGCGAGGTGCAGCGCGAGCGTCGTGCCCCACTGTCCCGCTCCGACCACTGCCCGATGCGGGTGCCTGTCCATCGTTCGAAGACTAGCGGCGGCTGGTGGCGCTGACGCGACGTTGCGAGGCAGCCTTGGCGCCCGATCCTCCGCCCTTGCCCTTCGCGCCGCCCTTGCCCTTCGCGCCACCGCCCTTGGCGCCCGCGCCGCGACTCGCTGGCCGGCGCGACTCGGACTTCTCGCGGACCCGCTCGCGGATGATCAGCCTGATCGGCGTGCCGGCGAACCCGAACGCGTCTCGAAGCTGGTTTTCGAGATAACGGCGGTAGCTGAAGTGAACCGTTGCCGCCTCGCTGGCGAACAGCACGAACGTTGGCGGCTCTATCGCGACCTGGGCGCCATAGAAGAAGCGCGATTGGCGGCCGCGGACTGTTGGCGCGGGACGCCGGAGCGTGGCCTCGCGTAGCCACGCGTTTACGGCGGCCGTTGGGACGCGGCGGCGCCGCTCCGCGGCGATCTCGAGGGCAGCCTCGAGCACCCTGCCCACGCGCTGCCCGGTCTTGGCACTTATCGCCATGATCGGCGCGATGTGCAGGAAAGGAGCGGCTCTGCGGATCTTGGCCGCGTACTCGTCGAACGTGTGCTCGTCCTTCTCGACGAGGTCCCACTTGTTGATCGCGATGACGAGACCGGTCCCCTCCTCCAGGGCGTAGCCGGCCACGTGGTCGTCCTGGGCGGTCAGGCCGTCCTGGGCATCGACGACGATGACCGCGACATCGGAGCGCGAGACAGCCTTCAGTGCGCGCAGCGTGGCGTAGCGCTCCGCGGCCGGACCCGAAGCGACCTTGCCGCGCCGCCGGATCCCGGCCGTGTCGATCAGCCTGACCGTGCGGCCGGCCCATTCGAACGCAGTGTCTATCGCGTCACGGGTGGTCCCGGGGATGTCGCTGACGATCACGCGCTCCTTGCCTATGAGCGAGTTGAGCAGCGAGCTCTTGCCGACATTGGGCCGGCCGATGATGGCGATGCGCACGGGCTTGTCATCCATGGCGAAAGCCGCTTCCTCGGCCTCGTCGAGCTCCGGTGCGCCCACTTCGCGCGCCTGCTCGGCCGCCCGCTCTTCCTCGACTTCGACTCGCTTGCGCGCCAGCTCACCCTCCGATTCGGGCGGCAGCGCCCACACGACGACGTCGAGCAGGTCAGCGACGCCGCGGCCGTGGAGCGCGCTGATAGCGTGGATCTCCGGCCAGCCAAATGTATGGAACTCGGCCGCCTCCAGCTCGCGCTTTTCGTTGTCGGCCTTGTTGACCGCCACGATCACCCGAGACGACGCCGCGCGAAGCAACTCCGCGGCTTCCTGGTCGGCCGGCGTCATGCCTGCCTCGGCGTCGACCACCAGCACGATGACGTCGGCCTCCTCGATGGCCAATCGGGCCTGCTCCTGCACGCCTTCCTCGATCGCGTCCGCTGGATTCGTCTCGAGCCCGCCGGTATCCACGACCAGAAAGCGCCGCCCATTCCACTCGCCCACGTCGTACAGGCGGTCGCGCGTGGTTCGAGCGCGGTCCTCCACGATGGCCACACGCTGACCGACGACGCGGTTGAACAGCGTGCTCTTGCCGACGTTGGGCCGGCCAACGAACGCGACGACCGGCAATCCCTCGAGCGGGGCGTCCTGCGTGCGCCCCGGCGTCGGGCGCCTTCCGCGCCTCGGCGCCATTGGTCTAAGCCGCCCCGGCGACGGGCGTGCGCCGCTGCCTGGCTTTTTGGTCGAGCGAGGTGCTTCGGTAGGCCGGCTCGGCGACCGCTGTCAACGCGTCGTGGGCCAGACGCTCGGCGTCTGTGCTCAGCGCGTCCGTGCCGGCCATGGAGTAAATGCGCCCGGCGACCTTCTCGAGATCCTCGATCGGCGTCGAGGTGCCGCCCGTGACTCCCACGACCCGGGCGCCCGCGAAGGCGGCCGCGTCGTCGAGATCACGCGCGCCCTCGATCTGGATGACGGGCTTACCCGCGATCTGGCACAGGCGGGTGAGCTCCTTCGTGTTGGCGCTGTTCCTGCCACCCACGACGACCATCATGTCGACCTGCTCAGCAAGGTCCATCGTGTCATGCTGCCGGCGGATCGTGACCGGACAGACCGTGTTGATGATCTTCAGCTCGTGACACCGGCTGACGAGGTGGGCCGCCAGCTTCTCGAACTTCCATGGCGGCTGGGTGCTCTGGCTGATCAGCGCCATCCGCTTCGTGCGCGGGATGCGCTCCCAGTCCTCTTCCTCGTCGACGACCAACGCGTCGGGCGCGAAACCAAGCAGTCCGACCACCTCGGGATGATGCGGCGTGCCCAGCAGCACGATCGTGTACCCGTCGTCGACAAGCTTCTGGAGCTCCTTCTGCTCCTGGATGACCCAGGTGCAGGTCCCGTCGATTACCTCGAGGCCCTTCGATTCGGCGCGCGACATGACCTCGGGCGTGACCCCGTGGGCGCGGATCACGACCGCCGACCCGTTGTCCACGTCGTCGAGCGTGTCGACCGTCCGGATGCCCTGAGACTGGAGCTGCGCGATGACGCCCTCGTTATGGACGACCTGCCCCAGCGTGTGGGTCACCTTGCCCTGCGACGCGGCCAGGCGCGCGTAGTCGATCGCCTCGCGCACCCCGTAGCAGAACCCGGTCCGCCGCGCGATGCGGACCTCTTCAACTGTTCCCATGACGGCTCAAGTATGGCACCGGCAGCCTGCATCGCCGCGGCTGGGACAGTTCGACCTACAGCGGTGACGGACTCGCGCCGATCGCCCGCAGCGAGCCCGTGAGCTTGGAGCCGAGCTGAAACACGTAGCAGGTGACGAGTCGGTCGCCATCGTTCCATCCCGGCTCAGTGGGTAGATACCAATCGAGCGTCAGCTCTCGGCCGTAAACGTCTCTGAGGGACAGCCCCGAATACGACTCCAGCAACGGGACGCATTCATCATCGGCCATATCACCGAACTCGGCCTCGGGTGGATAGGAGGCCCCCGCCTCTGCATCGTGGCTGACCACCGCGAAAACCTCGCCGTCGTGCGGCTCATTGCACGGCCGCCGTTGGACCTCGAAGATCGTTTCGGCGCCAGCAGGCTGGTCGATGCAATCACCGACCTGGAGATCCCCGACTGCGCCGCTCAGGCGGTCGCGGAAGACGTAGAACCCGACGCCGATCACCACGGCGATGGGCAGCAGGACTCCGAGTCTGATCAGCTCTGCGCGGTTGCCCGGCACGGCCGAACTATAAGCCGGTGCTGTCCCCGAATCTGCCCCGGTGGCGCTCGTCGGCAAGCGCGGCGACGCGCCGCATGATCTCGTCCGACGCGGCCTGCATGGAATGGCGCCGCGTCTGTCCCTCCTGCAGCGCGACCGTGAAAGGGCGGCCGACCCTGAGCGTGATCCGCGATCCGAGGCGCGGGAATCGCGCGCCTCGGCCGAGGAACCGGTCGCTGCCTGAGACTCCCACCGGCAGGATGGGGACGCCGGAGCGGGTGACCAGCATGGCCACGCCCGGCTTTGGCTCGGCCATGACGCCGTCCGGGCTACGGGTCCCTTCGGGGAAGATGCACAGCACCTCGCCACGTTCGAGGACGCCGAGGGCCACGCGATAGGCCTCGATGTCGCTGCCGCGCGACTTGACCGGTGTCGCCCCCAGACGCCGAAGGATTGAGCCGATAGGGCCGACGAATAGCGCTTCCTTCGCCAGGATGTGCATCTGCCGGCCGAGCATCGGCGTGAGCCAACCGGCCACGAGCGGCGGGTCGGCGTTGGACATGTGATTGGCGACCACGATCAGCGGTCCCTCCTGGGGCAGCTCACCGTCGACCTCCACCCGAACCCGCGCCAGGGCTGACAGGGCGAATCTCGCCACCAGACCCGCGAACCTGGTCAGGAGCGGGATCCCCTTCCCGCCTTTCTGGTCCGTTGGCGCCTCACTCATGCGCCTGACATCCCGAGATCACGCTCACTCCGGCGGATTGCCGCCACGACCTTGGCGATCGTCTGGTCGAGCGTGTTGCCTTCGGTGTTGATCATCATCGCATCAGGGGGCACGCGCAGAGGCGCCGCCTCACGGGTGCTGTCGATGCCGTCTCGCTGGCGCAGTTCATCCGCGATCTGGGCCACGGCGGCCGCGTCGTCAGCCAACCCCCTGGCCTCTGCTCGCCGTCGCGCCCTCTCGTCGATCGACACCTCGAGGTAGATCTTCAGGTCCGCGTCGGGCAGGACGACCGTGCCGATGTCGCGGCCGGCCATGACGATCCCGCCGGCAGCGGCCAGCGCGTGCTGGATGGGCAGTAACAACGCGCGAACCTGCGGGTGGCGCGAGACGCGGCTCACCTCGCGATCGACCTCGGCCGTGTGGAGCTGCTCCGTGACTTCTCGACCATCGACTTTCAGTCGGACATACCGACCCGCCTCGTCCGGCGCGAGCTCCATCTCTCCGATGAGCGTCGCGAGCTCAGTGGCGTCGTCGGGGTTGACGCTGCGCTCCAGTGCGAGCCAAGTCAGCCCGCGGTAGAGAACGCCCGTGTCGCAGAAGCGATAGCCGACCTGCTCGGCGGCGCCGGCACCGACGGTGCTCTTGCCGCTGCCGCCGGGCCCGTCGACGCTGACGACCAGTCCCTGTTTTCGCGAAGTCAGCGAATCCAGCTGCTTTCGCTCTGCCGCGGTCAGCGGGCGAACATCGCCAATCGACATGTTGGTCAATCGGACGGTACCGAAACGCACGCGCACCAGGCGCAGAACCGGTGACCCAACGGCCCCGAACATGCGCCGCAGCTGGCGCTTCATGCCCTGGCGCAGCGTGGCGCGGTACCAGATCAGGTCCGCCGATTCCCGCCCCAGCAGCGTCTCCAGGCGGCGCATGTCCGCGTTCGTCGCCTCGGCGAGATGCGCGAGCCTGGCGATGCCCTCATCGAAGCGGATGCCGTTCTCGAGGTCGCGGCGCTGCTCGGAGTCCAGGCGACGCTCCACGCCGACGACATACTCGCGCTCAATGCCGTGGCTCGGGTGGAGCATCCGTTGTGCCCACGAGCCGTCGTTTGTCAGCAGGAGCAGGCCCTCCGACTCGCGGTCGAGTCGCCCGACGGGGTACAGCCGCGACGCTCCGCGGCGCATCTCCGTGGGCACGAGGTCGAGGACCGTCTGTGAGGCGTGTCGATCGCTGACCGTGCTCGTCGTCCCGGCCGGCTTGGCCATCACCAGGTAGAGCCGCTGCTGGCGCCGCTCCCCGATCTGCCGTCCGTCGACCACCAGCATGTCCGTCTGGGGGTCCACGCTCTGGCCGATCGTGGCGACGGCGCCGTTGACCTTGACGCGCCCCGCGGCGACCATCTCCTCGGCCTTGCGGCGCGACGCGACGCCGGCGTCGGCCAGTGCCTTCTGTATTCGGACTCGGCCTTCACTCACTGAGTCGCATCGCGGCCTCGGCCTCGAGCGCGGGCAGATCGTCCAGCGAGGTCAGGCCGAAGCGCTCGAGGAAGTCGAACCCCGTGCCGTACAGGATCGGGCGGCCGGGAGTGTCGGCGCGGCCGTGCTCCACGATCAGGCGGCGGTGAAGCAGGCTGCGCACGACGTAGTCCGAGTCGACACCACGGATTCGCTCGATGACGCCGCGGGTGACTGGCTGTCGGTAGGCAACTATGGCCAGCGTCTCGAGCGCCGCCGGCGATAGTCGGACACCGTCCGAGCCGATGTACCGTGCGATCAGGGCGCCGGCATCGGGCGATGTCGCCAGCTGGACGCTGTCGCCCGCGGTGGTCACGCGTATGCCGCGCTCGCGGAGGGTGACCTCGAGGTCGCCCAGCAGGGAGTCGACGGCCTCTCGATCGACACCTGACAGCGAGCCGATCTCCCGCCGGGACAGGGGGCGCTCGGCGACGAACAGCAACGCCTCGAGCTGCTCGACGGTCAGGCCGAGCGACGGGAGCGGCGTCGGGAAGGAGTCAGTCGGGTCCAGAGGGTCGGTTGTGCCGGGTCCCACCGGCACCAGCGTCTCATCGGCCATGCACGGCCCTCCCGTTCGCGCTGCCCGCCCTGGTGCGCACGCTGATCGGGCCCCACGGCTCGCTCTGCTCGATGGTCACCTCGCGGCCCTTGGCCAACTCGAGCAGCGCAAGGAACGTCACCGCGATCACGATCCGATCGTGGACGTCGCGCAGCAGCTCCTGGAGCACGAGCTTGGGCGCGACGAGCAACGCCCTACGGATGACTGCTGCCCGCTCCTCGAGCGTGACGCTTCGTGCGACCGTCTCTGCGGGCGGAGGGGCCGGAGGCACGAGGCGGACCGAGGCGGCAAGCGCGTCGGCGAGCAACTGGGGATCGAGCTTGGCGGAGAGTTCTGGCCGCGCGCCGGCACGACCGGCCGCGACGGCCACGCCCTGCTCACGATGGAACAGCGCGACGCCGAGCGACAGACGCTCGGCGAGCGCGCGGCCCGCGTCGCGGTATAGGCGGTACTCGATCAGGCGCCGGCGCAGCTCCTCCTCCGGGTCGACCTCTGCGGCATCGCCATCGGCGATCACCAGGGGCGCCGGCGCCCGTGGCAGCAGTGCGCGCGACTTGATCAGGATGAGCTGCGAGCAGACCGTCACGAACGAGCTCAGGAGAGGCAGGCGCCCACCTTCGATGCGGGCAATCGCGTCCAGGTACGCACCGGCGAGATCGCCCAATTTGACGGTGAGAACGTCGAGCTGGCGCTGCTCGATGAGTGAGAGCAGCAGCGCAATCGGGCCGTCGAAGACGTCGAGGCGCACATGCGTCGCGTCCTCGGGGCGCCGCGCATCGGCAAATCGGATCTCGACGGCGGGCGCGGTCACCGGCTCAGCTCGCCTCGTCGGCCAGGCGCAGCGCGACACCCAGCTCCCGGTCCGTCGGCTCGGCCTGGTGTCGGATCAGGTCCGCCGTCTGCGGGGAGCATCCCGCCGCCAGGGCGAGCTCGGCCGACCGCTCGGCGTGGGCGGCCAGCGTGGCGAACGCGGTCGCAAAGGTTGGGGTTCGGAGGGCTGTCCTTCGGACCCATCCGTCGTAGCGCTCGCTGAGCGACCAGCCGATGCGATGCCAGAGCCTCAGCGAATTGCCCTTGCCGCAGTCATGCAGCAGGCCGGCCAGCAATAGGTCGGGGTTGGAGTGCCCGGCGCGTCGCAGGGCCTGGACGACGTCGAGGCCGTGGCGCTGGTCGGCGCGGTGCATCTGCCCGAACAGCGCGAGCTGCGCTGATGTCAGCCGCGCGGCTAGCCTCTGGCGCTCGGATTTGCTCACGCGTCCGCTCACGTAACGAAAAAACTGCCGGACGCGCCCGGCCCACCAGCGCATCACAGCGGCATCAGTAACGCGCCGCCGACGAGCAGGTTGAACACGAAGTCGCCGATTGGCGCGATGTACCGCCCGCCAAACAGGATGAGAACCAAGAGCACCACGAAGCCGTACTGCTCGAACTGGCGCAGGTTGTACGCCGTGCGCGCGTCCAGAAAGCCGGTCAAAACCTTCCAGCCATCAAGCGGCGGGATCGGCAGGAGGTTGAACAGGAACAGGAAGCTGTTGATGAGCACGAAGAACCATGCAACGTCATAGATTGCCGCGGCGGGGACTGAGCCGAATACGGCGTTGCGCATTCCAAGGTCGGACCAGATGATTCGTATCGGGATAGCGACGAGAGCCGCCATGAAGAGGTTGCTGATCGGACCCGCGGCGGCCACCAGCGCCTCGCCACGCCTTCCGTAGCGCAGGTTGTACGGGTTGACCGGCGTTGGCTTGGCCCAGCCGATGGGGAAGCTGACGATCGAGCTGATTAGCAGCATCAGCCCGCCAAGCGGGTCGAAGTGGGCGATTGGGTTCAGAGTCAGTCGGCCCTGGTATCGGGCGGTCGAATCGCCCAGACGGTAGGCCGCTAGAGCGTGGCTGAATTCGTGGACCGGGAAGCCCACGAGGACGATGATTACTGCGGCGAGAAGGCCGAAGACAAGCTGGATATCCAAGACGATTACAGCCTGCCCAGCAACTCGTCCTTTTTCTGCTCGTACTCCTCCGCGGTGATCGCCCCCTCATCGCGCAGGTCGGCCAGCCTGGCCAGGGTTTCCGTCACGCGGATGGACTCCTCGTCCTGGTCGGTGCCCTTGACGTTGGACAGCGCGTCGGCCTGAGCCTGCGGTGGCGGAGGCGCCGCGGACATCGGTGGCGGAATTGGCTCAGGGTTCGCCATGGGCGTTGGCGGCGCGGGGGACTCCACGGTTGCGCGCAGCGGCGGCGACGGCGGGCGGCCGTACATGAACTCGGTCTCGAGGGCGTGCTTCTGGGTGAGCATCGTCTTCTTGAATTCCTTGGGCGAGTTGAGCATGTAGTACATGTCGTTCGCCATCTCAGCTGCGGTCAGGATCTCGAGGTTACCGAAGTTGAGCATCCGGCCCCAGATGCTCTGGCTCAGGATCGCGTCGTTGATCTTCTCGAGCGAGCTATCGGCTGAGCGCTTGTTCAGGATCCCCGTCACCTTGAGGAGTCGCCGATTTGTGACCGCATAGTCCTGCGCCCACCACTGCCACAGCCGGTAGACGAAGATGATCACACCGAGCGCGAACACCACGAGCGCCAGCACGCTGAGGATGTCGCGCAGCAGGCCGGGCTGGATGCTGAACCAGACGACCACGACGAGCAGGGCGATACCGATCAGGAACAGGAGCAGTGCCGTTCGTGCCTTGCTCAGCAACGCCAGCCAGTGTTGGCGGGAGCGCAGGATGATAGTTTCGCCCTCTGTCAGCAGCGTGTCCGCGTAGCGCATCTCTTCTCCTCGTTAGGCGCGGGGGTGCGCCCGCGCATAGACCTGTCTGATTCGCTCGCCCGTCAGGTGGGTGTACAGCTGGGTCGTGGTGATGCTGGCGTGTCCCAGCAATTCCTGCACGACACGCAGGTCCGCCCCGCCCTCCAGCAGGTGCGTGGCGAAACTATGACGCAACGTGTGCGGTGTCACGTGGCCACTCACGCCACCTGTGAGCGCCGCATGCCGGATCAGGCGCCACGCGGCCATCCGACCCAATCGTTGGCCGCGGTCTGTCAGGAACAGCGGACCGCCGCGGCCTGTCGGTGTCGCGGTGCCTCCGCGTAGGACAAGCGCCGGACGCACGTCGTTGATATAGAGCTCGAGCGCGCCGATAGCGAGCTCGCCCACAGGCAACCGGCGCTCGCGGTCGCCCTTGCCGATGACGCGGACGGAGGCCTCTGGCAGGGATAGGTCCTCCATGTCGAGGTTCAGGGCCTCGCTCACGCGCAATCCGCACGAATACAGCAGCTCGAGCAGGGCGCGGGCACGGATACCGACCGGAGACCCCGCATCCGGCGCTTCAAGCAGTGCCTCGACCTGCGCCACATCGAGCGTGTCTGGCAGTTGTCGCGAAGTTCGCGGCAGATCGAGCAGGCTGGCCACGTCGCGTTCGATCAGCCCCTCCCCGAAAGCGAAGCGATAGAACGCCCGGATTGCCGCGGCCTTGCGGCGGTGAGTGGACGGCTTGAGCAGCCGCGGCGGCCGCGAAAGTGCCGCGAGGTGCTTCGCCGCGACGGCCGCATCGTGTTGCCAGCTGTCACCGGTGCCAGCCTCGCGTGCCAATCCGCGCAGGTCCGTCGCATAGGCCGAGATGGTCGAACCGGATAGCCCGCGCTCCACGCGCAGGTAGTTCAGGTACTGCTCGATCGCGCCCTCGAGGCTGGTTTGCGCTCCAGTCACGCGTTGCCGACCGGTGTGAACTCTTCCCGGTGCTGTGCCGCGGTCGCGAGCAGCGCTTCCGCAGCGGCGCGCGTGACCTCGGCGCCCGACGAGCCGCCCAGCATCTGAGCAAGCTCCTCACGCCGCGCGTCGCGGTCGTCGAGTTCGGTGATCTCGGTCACGGTTCGGCCGTCGCGTTCGCGCTTGTCGATCCGCAGGTGGGCGTCGGCGTAGGCGGCGATCTGCGGGAGATGAGTCACGCAAATGACCTGGTGGTCACGACCGAGGCGCCATAGCAGCAGCCCAACCGGATCCGCTGAACGGCCGCCGATGCCCGCGTCGACCTCGTCGAAGATGAGCGTGGGGGTGGCGTCGGCGCGGGCAAGGACGGTCTTCAGGGCAAGCGCGACGCGCGACATCTCACCACCGGAAGCGATGCGCGCCAGTGGCCGCGGCGGCTCACCCGGGTTGGGCGCCAGCAGGAACGTGACCGTGTCGGCGCCACTGAGGTCGAGCGGCGCTTCCTCCAGCTGCACCACGAAGGCGGCCGACGGAAAGCCGATCTCGACCAGGCGGTCGGTCACGTCCCCGCCCAGGCCGGCAGCGGTTCTTGCGCGGGCATCGTGAAGCTGGGCCGCGGCTGCGCGAGCGGCCTCGGACAGGCGCTCGGATTCGGCCTGGCGGCGCGCGCGCTCCTGCTCCGTGCCGCGTAGCCGGTCGACCTCGGCGCGCGCGCGGGCGCCGTATTCGAGGAGCTCCGCCTCTGTCTCTCCGTACTTGCGCATCAGGCCGTACAGCACGCTCAGACGCGCCTCGATGTCCTCGCTGTCGCCGACGGCCTCCGCGATGGAGTCCTGGCGTCGCCGCAGCTCGAGCGCGGCATCGTCGAGCTCCGCCGCGAGGCCCTCCAGGCGCTCTGCCAGGGGCGCGGTCGACGGATCCAGACGCGCCAGCTCCGTTACCGTCCGCGACGCCCGTGCCAGACCATCGCGCGCTGCGCGCCCATCGCCGGCAAGCAGGTCGTGCGCCTCGGTCAACAGCGCTGCGATGCGCTGCGCGTTGCCCGCCACGGCGAGCCGGTCCTTGAGCTCCTGGGCCTCGCCTTCCCTCGGCGCCGCGGCCTCGATCTCCTCGGCGGCGTGCTCGGCCAGCTCAAGACGGCGCTGGAGCTCGGACGGATCGACGACAAGCTCGCGCAGGGCCGCCTCGTTCGATCGAAGTGCCTGGACCAGGTCAGCGACCCGGGAGCGCAGCTCATCGTGGCCACCGAAGGCGTCCAGCACGTCGCGCTGCCAGGCGGCCTGGAGCAGGCGCTGCTGTTCGTGCTGGCCGTGGATCTCGATGAGCGGCCCAACCACGGCCGCGAGCCGAGCCGCTGTCACCGTCTCGTCGTCAAGGCGCGCGACGCTCCTGCCCTCCGCCGATAGTTCGCGCACGCAGATCAGCGGCTCTGGGTCGCGGTCGAACAGCGCCTCGACACGCGCACCCGGAGCGCCATGGCGGACGAGGCCAGAGTCGGCGCGCTCGCCCATCACCAGGCCCAGGGCATCGATCAGCAGGGATTTGCCGGCGCCCGTCTCGCCGCTGATCACCGTCAGGCCGGGGCCGAAGGCGACGCGGGCGCGATCGATCAGTGCCAGGTCTCGGACGGTCAGCTCGCGCAGCATCTCTATCAGGCCGGCAGCAGCGCGGCTTTCTGGCGAAGCAGATCCCAGAACGGCAATGCGTCCTTGGGCTCAACGAACCGCATCGGCCGAGAGAGGGCGCGAATCTCGACCGCATCGCCCACCTCGAGCGGATAGTCGTCGCGGCCATCGATGCTGACGATCCCCGCCGGGCCATCCACCAGTCGAACTCGGACCATGTGCGCCGGGCCGACCACGATCGAGCGAATCGAGGACAGGTACGCGGCGATCGGCGTCACGACCAGGTTGCGCGCGGTGGGATCCAGGATCGGGCCGCCGGCGCTGAACGAATACGCCGTGGAACCGGTCGGTGTCGCAACCACGACGCCATCCGCGATGTAGCTGGCCAGGTGCGAGCCGTCAATCGCGACGTCCAGGTGGAGCACGCGCGCCTCTCCGCCGCGCACAATCGCGGCATCGTTGAGCGCCGCGAATGGGCCGCGTTTCCTGGCGCCATTCCCCTGGCCCGCGCTCAGGAGCGTCGCCTCGAGCATCATCCGCGCCTCTATCTCGAAGCGGTCGGCGGCCAGCTCGCCCAGGGTCTTCTCGAGGCCCTCCGGCTCCACCTTCGAGAGGAACCCGATTCGGCCGGAGTTGATGCCCAGAACCGGTACGTCCACGACGGCGAGCGCCCGAGCGGCGCGCAGGAACGTTCCGTCCCCACCGAGCACGATCAGGCAGTCGGCCTCGGCAAGCTGAGCGACGAGCTGGTCTGTCGCACCCGATTCACACGCCCAGCCCTCGATGTCATTGGCGGCGCACCACGCCAGCGCTCGGTCGCGCAGCTCGAGTGCGGCGGGCTTGGTCGGGTTGAAGGCGAAGCCGATCCGTTTCATCGATCAGCCACGGGCCAGGTGGATGAGGAACTCGTGGTTCCCGGCGGGACCGGTGAGGGGGGATTCGATGCGGCCGACCAGGCGCAGGCCGATGGAGCGAGCGTGCTCGACGACGGCCACAACCGCCGCCTCACGGGCAACCGGGTCACGCACGACTCCGCGCGGTGCATCGGCCGGTCCGACCTCGAACTGCGGCTTGACCAGCGCAACGATCCCTCCGCCGCCGGTCAGCGTGGCCGCAACTCCGAGCAGGATTCGCTTCAGTGAGATGAAAGACACGTCGATGACCGCGAGGCTGACCGGCTCGGGCAGCGTCAGGGGGTCGGCGGAGTCGGGATCGAGACGCGCGGCGTGCGTCCGCTCCATGGAAACCACGCGCGGGTCGCTGCGCAGGACTTCGGCGAGTTGTCCGTGCCCCACGTCGAGAGCATAGACGCGCGCAGCACCGCGCTGCAGGAGGCAATCGGTAAAACCGCCGGTCGAAGCGCCGACATCGAGGCAGACTAAGCCAGCGACATCGATGCCAAAGGCCTCCAGCGCCGCATCCAGCTTCTCACCTCCACGAGATACGAACCGGTCCCGCGGCGCCAGCGCGAGGGGCGTTGTGGCATCGACCAGCTCGCCAGGCTTTAGGTCCCTCCGAGCGCCGTCGCCCTCTCCGACCCTGACGCGCCCCGCGAGCAGCAACCGCGCCGCTTCGTCGGCGTCTTCAGCGAGGCCGCGTGATGCGACGAGCTCATCGAGCCTCGTTCGGGTGGTCCGGGGTTTGCTCAGGCGGTGCGCTTCTTGTCTGTGCGACGGCCGCTCGTTTCCGCGGTCAAGCCCACCGCCGCGGCCGCTTCGCGGACCTGCTCGGTGATGCCCTCGGCGTCCAGACGCAGCGTCCGCCGCAGGTCTCCAACCGCGCCGTGGTCCACGAACTTGTCACCGGGCAGGCCGATGATCCGAACGGGCAGCCCGCGGAGCGACTCGTCAGACAGCGCTGCATCCGTGATCGTCTCGAGCACGGCCGAGCCGAACCCACCAGCACAAACGCTCTCCTCCACGGTCACGATCAGCTTCTTGCCGCGGGCGTGTTCCAGGATCAGCTCGCGATCGAGCGGCTTCGCGAAGCGGGCATTGATGACGGCCACCGACCAACCGTCTGTAGACAGCTGCTCGGCCACCTCGACTGCGCGCATGACTATCGGCCCGAAACAGACGATCAGGATGTCATCTCCCGCCCGCAGCAGCTCGCCTTGACCGACTGGAATCGGTGTCGCTTCGACGGCTGGCAGATCGAACCCGGCATCGCGTGGGTAGTGCAGCGCAAATGGGTGGTCCTGGCTGAAGGCTGTGTGCATCAGCCGGCGCAGCTCCTGCTCGTCCTTGGGCGAGGCGATGACGATGTTCGGTAGTTGGCGCTGCGCGGGGATCGTGAACATGCCCTGGTGGCTGGTCCCGTCCTCGCCAACGAGACCGGCCCGGTCGACGCCGATCACGACCGGGGCATCGTTCTGGCAAACGTCGTGGACCGTCTGGTCGAAGGCCCGCTGGAGGAAAGTCGAATAGAGCGCAACAAGTGGGCGCATGCCGGCGAGGGCCAGACCGGTGGCAAGCGTCATCGCGTGCTGCTCGGAGATGCCCACGTCGTACATCCGGTCGGGGAACGTGGCAGCGAACTTGGCCAGCCCTGTGCCGGTGGGCATGCCCGCTGTAATGGCGACGATCCGATCGTCGTCCTTGGCCAGCTCGATCAGCTCCGCGGCCATGACCGATGTGTAATTGGGCGGCTTCGATCGAGCGGCGACAGCCTGCGCCATCGAGGGGGTCGCGTCGCCGTCCCCTCCGCTGACCGCATTCGCCGATGGCGCGCCCATGACCCCACCCGGCACCACGGTCATCGGCGGCAAAGCTGCCCCGTGGAAGCTGACCTGGTCGGCAACGGCCGGCTGGTAGCCACGGCCCTTCTGCGTTCGGACGTGGACGATTACCGGGCCGTCCATGTCGCGTAGCGCGCGTGTGAACACGTTGGCGAGCGCCTTGAGGCTGTGGCCGGGGACGGGGCCCACGTAGGTGATGCCAAGGTCTTCGAAGAGCTGCCCGGGCTGGGCGAAGTTGACGACGGACTTGCGCAGCCGGCGAGATAGCTCGAGGGCGGTCGGGCCGATGATCGGGAGCTTCTCGACCAGGTCGTCGTAGACGCGCTTCGAACCGCGCCAAGTGCGCGACAGCTTGATCCGGCTGAGGTATTGGCTCATCGCGCCCACGGTGGGCGAGATGCTCATCTCGTTATCGTTGAGCACGATCAACATGCGCGTCTTGCGCTGGCCGATGTCGTTCAGGGCCTCGAGCGCCATGCCCGTGATCAGCGCCGCGTCGCCGACCACGACCACGACCCGCTCATGGGTGCCCTTGAGATCGCGCGTCAGGGCGAGGCCCTCCGCGATCGACAGGCCGGTGCCCGCATGCCCGCCATCGAATATGTCGTGCTCGCTCTCGCTGCGGCGCGGGAAACCGCCCACGCCACCGAGCTGGCGCAGCGTCCCGAAGTTGTCGAGGCGCCCGGTCAGCAGCTTGTGCGCGTAAGCCTGGTGGCCGGTGTCCCAGACGAGCTTGTCGGTCGGGCTGTCCAGCAGCCGATGGAGCGCCACGGTGAGCTCGACGACGCCGAGCGAGCTGCCGAGGTGGCCGCCGGTCTTGGCCACTGTCCGGATGATCGTGCCACGGATCTCGGCGCACAGCGCGCGCAGCTGCTGATCGTCGAGCTGCTTTACGTCGCGCGGACTCTCGATGCTGGCGAGGAGGGACAAGCGGGCTTCTCCGTAGGGCGGTCGGGAAGTTGACGAACTGCGGCTCGTCCGTGTTGTGCGGGGTCACCTGAACGCGTCTTGGCGGACCAAGCCGGATTCTACGCTCGGCAGCCGCCAGTCAGGCGCTAGACAGGCTCCTCTGACTCACCGAGTGACAGATCCAGAGCGCGTACCTTGCCGCCCGCCGATTCGACCAGCCGCTGGAAGCGCACCTCCGCCTCGCTGAGCATCCGCTCACAGCGCCGTTGGAGCAGCACGCCCTGTTCGAACAGCGCGATCGATTCCTCGAGCGGCAGATTGCCCGACTCGAGCTTCTCGACCACAGCCTTGAACTCGGCCAATGCCTTGTCAAAGGGCAGCGCAGTAATCCGCTGCCGCTCGGCGTCAAGGTTGGTCGCGTCGGCCGCAGACTCGTTGGTGGGTGTCATTGGGGCGTCTTCTCGACACGCGCGTCAAGCTCGCCGTGCTGGAGCCGCACGTTGATCTGTTCGCCACGCTTGACTCGGCGCGGGTCGCGCAGCACGGCGCCGTCCGGGCCACGGACGATGGAATAGCCGCGCTCCAGTGTTGAGTACGGGCTGAGGGCCGATAACGAGGCCGACTGACGGCCAAGCTCGCCACGCTTGAGCGCCAGGGCGCCCGCTGTGAGCGCGGGGAGCATCTCGCTCTGCCGGGCAAGGATCGTTCGATCGATCTCCATGCGGCGTTGCAGCACGCGAGCAGCTCGGTCAAGCAGGAGGCCGATCCGCTCCCGTTCGGCGGCCAGCACCGCGTCGGGACGGAGCGCGTCGAGGGCGCGTGTCTCGTTGTTCAGTGCCTGCCGGCGTTCGGCGAACGTCCGTGTGGCCGCGGCGCGCAGGCGTCCGCCGTACGCGTCCACGCGGGCCTGCTCGTCTGTACGCGACGGGACGATCAGCTCTGCCGCGACCGATGGCGTCGCTGCACGCACGTCTGCTGCGAACTCGACCAGCGTCACGTCCGTCTCGTGGCCGACACCAACGACGATCGGGCAAGGGTGCGCGGCCACCGCCCGGACGACGGCCTCGTCGTTGAACGGCCACAGGTCCTCGAGCGAGCCTCCTCCACGGGCCAGAATTACAACGTCAGTCGCTCGGCCAGTTTCCGCATCCGTCCACCGCGCCACGCGCCGCAGCGCCGCGACGATGGTTTGAGCCGCGCTGTTGCCCTGCACCTGGCAGGCGGAAACCACGACGCGTGCCAGCGGCCAGCGTCGCGCGAGAACGCGACGGATGTCGTGAAGCACCGCACCGGACAGGCTGGTGACGACGCCGATCGTCATCGGAAACTGCGGCAGCGGCCGCTTTCGAGCCTGCTCGAATAGCCCCTCGGCGGCGAGCTTCGCCTTGAGCGCCTCGAAGCGCAGCGCTAGGTCGCCGAACCCCGATGGCTGGATGCTCTCGACGTAGAGCTGGTACGAACCCTGCGGCTCGAAGACGTCGAGATGGCCGTGGGCGACGAGACGCAGTCCCGTCCGAGCCTCGAACGGCATCATCAGCCGCTCGTCGCGGAAGATCACGCAGCCAAGCTGAGCGCGCTCGTCCTTGAGCGTGAAATAGCAGTGGCCCGCGGCGCTGATGCTGACCTGGCCCACCTCGCCTTCGACCCACACATCACGCAGCTTCGGCGCGGAGCGCAGCGTGGCCTTGATCAGCGACGTGAGCTCGCCCACCGACATGATCGGCAGCGACGACGCCTGCGTTGTGGGCAAGGACGTCGGCGTCGGCGGTGGCAGGGTCGACTCGCGCGGGGTTCCCTCAGTCACGCCCCTACCGTACCGCGTGGTTTTCTCTGACGCCGACGATCTGTCGACATTTCACTCACAGTGAACACGAGCATCGGATTTTGCTCGCAACGCCGTCCGTAACGGCCCGTGGACCGGCGACTTTTCCAACCCGAGTGAAATCGTGCGCTCCTGCGGGCAACATCGCGACACAAACTCTGCGGATTCGTCGATTCTTGTTCAACCACAGTGAAATCCTGGCCCCGGCAGCTCGGACGGAAGTGCTTCCCGCCCGGGCGCGGGTCCTAGACCCGAGTCTGGTAGTCGCCCGTGCGGGTGTCGATCCGGATCGTGTCGCCGGCGTCCACGAACAGTGGAACCTGGACGACGAGCCCCGTTTCGAGGGTCGCGGGCTTTCGCGCACCGCTCTGCGTGTCCCCGGCGAACCCGGGGTCCGTCTCGACCACCTTGAGCTCGACGGTGACCGGCAGCTCTACGCCGATGGTCTCGCCCTCGAACGAGGTGCGGTCGAGCGTCATGCCGTCGGTCAGGTATTGGGCCGACTCGCCGAGCTGCTCGCTGGTCATCGAGAACTGCTCGTACGACTGGTTGTCCATGAAGTGGAAATCGTTGCCGTCGCGGTAGAGGTATTGAACCTGGCGCGTCTCGAGATACGCGCGCGGCCACTTCTCGCCGGCCTGGAAGCTCCGCTCGACGGTCTGTCCACGCTTGATGTGGCGCAGCTTGATGCGCACCTGCGCCGAGCCGCGGCCCATCTTGATGTGGTGGTAGTCGAGCACCTGCCAGAGTTCGTTATCGAGCTCGATGACGATGCCGCGTCGCAAATCTCCGGTCGAAATCACGCTCGCATGCTAGACGAAGGTGGCGTCTAGCCGACGACCGTCACCTCGCGCTGAAACGCGGTCAGACGCTCAACCTTCTTTTCGACCGCGTCGAAGAGGATCAGGTCCTCGATGCGAATGCCAGTCACGCCGTCGAGGTACGTCCCTGGCTCCACGGAGAACACGGTCGGTGACGGGAGGGGCACATCGGGCGCGGTCAGCCCAAGTCCGGGCAGCTCATGAGTCGCGAGGCCGATCCCGTGGCCCAAACCGTGGCCGTAGTGGTCGCCGTGGCCGGCCTTGCGGATCACGTCACGCGCGACCGCGTCGATCTGCTTGCCGCTCGGCCGCTCGTCGGCGGCGACCGCGTGCGACAGCGCATCAATTGCGGCCTGCTGGGCTCGGGCGACGAGCTCGTAGATCGCCAGATCCTCGGCACGAGGCTCGCCGACAAACAGTGTCCTGGTCATGTCCGACCGATAGCCAGCCACCTGCGCTCCGAAGTCGAACAGGACCACCTCACCCGCCCGCAGTTGGCGCGACGAAGGCGACCCGTGCGGCAGCGCGGCATTCGGCCCGGAAAGACACGCGACGTCGAACGCGAGCGCCTCCGCCCCGTTCGTGCGCATCTCCCATTCCAGATCGAGCGCGAGCTCCACCTCGGTGACGCCCGCGCGGATCCTGGGCAGAAGCCTGGCGAGGGCGGCGTCGGCGACGGCGCAGGCAGATGCAATGCGCTCGACCTCGGAGGGGTCCTTGATCTGCCGCATGTCCTCGACCCAACCCTCGACCGGAACGAGCTCCACACCGGGGGCCGCGTCAGCGAGCCGACGCCACGTCGCATAGGGCACGAACCCAGCCTCGACAGCCACGCGCTTGACGTCCCCGACGCTCGACAGCAGCTTTGGCCAGCGCGCGAACAGGTCGTTGTAGACGCGCTCGATTCGGGCGCCGCTGCATTGTTCGGCCGCGGCCACCATGTAACGCGAATCGGCCAGCACGATCATCTCGTCACGACCGACCAGGAACTGGCCCGAGTTACCGGCGACCTTCTCCTCGCCCTCCCCCAGCTCGAAACCGGTCAGGTAGCGGGTGTTCTCGCGCCGAACTCCGAAATAGGCATCGACCCCAGCCTCCGCCATGCGCGATCGAAGCGCCTCGAGACGTCCTGGGCGTGCCGCCCGGTCGGCGTCGGCCCAGCGCCGGAGATCGTCTTTAGTCGGCTTCAACGCTCTATTGCGGGCTGACTGCGGGCGACGGGTCGGGCGTAGGCGAACCCCCGCCGATGTAGATGTCGATGTTGTGCAGGTGTTCCTCGTACTTATGGGCGAACACATGCCCATTCGAGCCGTCGCCCTTGGCCAGGAAGTACAGGTACCCATCGGCCGTGTTTGGATTGAGCGCCGCCTGGAGCGAAGCGAGGCCGGGCGTCGAGATGGGCCCCGGTGGCAGGCCACGCGAATGCCACACCTGGTAGCCAGCTAGGTCCACAGGCACCTCGAAGTCCTGCGCCGAGCCAAGGCCGTCCAGTGTCCAGAAGTAGTACTGGGGCCACTCGCTGATGTGCTGCTCGCGCAGGGCGATCGAGTCCTTGGCGTAGATGAGCACCGGCTCGGCATTCAGGACCTTCACGCCGTCCAGCCCGTCCACTCGGTTCTGGTAGACGCCAGCGATCAGCGGCCGGTCCTCGTCGAGGATCGCCTCGCGCTCGACGATGCTGGCCAGCACGACTGTTTCGTAGAAGTCGAGCCCGTGGCTCTGGGCCTCGTCGATCAACGCGAAGGACGGGCTGTCCTGCCAGCGCTGAAGCAGCAGCTCAAGCATGCCGGTGGCGTTGATGTCCTCAGGAGCGTCGAACACGCCGGATCCCAAGAATCCCTCGACACTGCGCCCCTCCGGAATGAGATCTAGCCAGCCAAACTTCTCGCGGATCGACTGCGGCGGGTCCTTGGCCATGCCATAGAACTCCTCGATATCGAGACCGGTGAACGGCAGCGTCTGGAGATAGGCCACGATCTGCTCAAGGCGCAAGCCCCGGTTGAGGGCGACCGAGACACCTCCGTCGCCGGCCACGGGCTCGCCTTGCAGCACGCCGGCAACCTGCCGCGGCGTCATCGTCCGATTTAGTAAGTGGCGGCCGAATCGGAGCCCGTCAAAGCCGCCCTCGGACGCGAGCACCCACGAGAAGGCGAGACGATCGGTCACCAGCTCGCGCTCGACGAGGTCCTCGGTTATCTCGCGGCTACTGGCACCGGGCTGCACGACGAAGTCGACCGGGGTGGGGTCCGTGCCCGCGGGAGTGTCAGGACGGTCATCCATGACCGTGGCCACGGCATCGGCGACGAAGCCGAGGCGCATCAGGTCGGGATTTCCCTCGGCAAGGGCTCGGAACAGACCGCCGAGTAGTGGCGGGAAGGCGAACCACGCGACGATGAGGAGAACAGCCGCGGACGCGAGGACGAGGCTCCACCGCCTCCCCGGCCTGCGCGATGTGGAGCGTGGACGAAAGCCCCCGCTGCGTACCTCGTAGCCGCCCGAGGATGCCCGGTCGCGTGCGCGCTGGCCGGCGTTGGCCAGCGCTTCGCGGCGTGCCGAGTCGGTGCGAGGCCCGCGGTCGATTCCCATCAGCGAGCCGCTGCGCGAGCGTCGAGCTCTGCCTGGAGGATCAGCGCGGCCGCCTCGCGGTCGATGCGCGCGCGCCGCGAGTTGCGAGCGCCCGCCGACGGCGGGCCTCCGGATCGACCACGCGGCGCGCGGCCAAGCAGCGCTTCGGCGCCCTCGCTCGTGAGGCGCTCGTCGCGCCACACGATCGGCCGGGCAACTCCCGATTCGACTGCCGCGGCCCACTCGCGGGTTGACTTCGCCTGGGGGCCCTCGGTCCCGTCCATGTTGAGCGGCAGCCCAACGACGAGCTCGTCTGTGCGCTGCTCCTCGCAGACGCGACGGAGCGTGGCGGCATCGCGAGCAGGGTCGCGGCGCGTGATCGTGGCCAGTGCGTGGACGCTGCCCGAGTCGGTGTCCGCAACGGCGAGGCCGATGCGTCGCTCCCCTAGGTCAACGCCAAGCAACCTCGTCACCGCCGCCATCCGATGGGCCAGGTCACGGGCGCGGGCTCGGAGTGACGACGACGAGGCTGATGCGCGCCGTCTGGTCGGGAAGCCGGTCGACGAATTCCGGCCATATCGAGATTTCCACCATTCCGTACGGTGCAAGTATCTGACGTGCCTCCGGAATTGACTTGCCGCGCACGGCAGACACGAGGGCCGAGCTATCCGCATCGGTGAAAACGGCCGCTACCGGCGTCACCTCGTAAGTGACCGTTTCTCCGGCGACCGTGCCCGCTGAGTGAGTGGTTTGCACCAGGTCACCGACGATCAGCTGGCCGGCCTGGAGTGACGCACGAAGGCGCGCTTCACCGAGCTCGTCCACGAGCCCCTCGTTTACAGCCAGCACGGTGGCAACGGACTCGAAAGACACCGTGAAGTTGGGCTGGACCGCGCCGACCACGTCACCCGCGGCGGGGACGGGCTCTGGATGCCCGGTCTGGGCCGTCGTCGGAAACAGCGTCAGGCCGCGCGGCGTGGTGCCCGGCTGAGACAGCGCGCCGGCGAGGGCCGCCTCCAGTCTCGCCTCGAGCGCGAGCAACGCGGCATCAAAGTCGGCCTGCGATACGACGAGCTCCTCGATGCGCCGCCCGCCGGTGGTGGGGTCCGGGTTGCGAACACTGACCAGTTGCCCGCGGAGCCCGGCGGCGAGCTCCGTGATCGTGTTGGCATCCACGTTGCCGCGGATCCCCAGGCGGCTGGCACGCACCGGCACATCGACTGTGCCCGCGGCGGCGCCGAATACGGCGCGCGGGACGACCGCAGCCTCCGTGGTTTCGAAGTCGACCCCAGCGGCGGTGGACACCACGGTTCCGTCGAGGATGGAAACCTCGTTGAGCGTGTTCTCGCTTCTGAATCGGACGGTTCCCGAGGCACGCGTCTCGCGCGCGTTGACCCCCGTGGAAGTGAACTCGTCGCTGACGCTGAGCGGGATCTCGAGCATCTCCGCCGGTACGACGCCGGCGTCAACATCCGAGACTGCGGCGCGCGGATCCGCGACCACGGTGAACGGTCCCGGGCTGACGGACGTGGCCACTGGCTGGAGCGTGATCGTCGCGGTAGGCAGGAACACGTAGGCGCCGTAGCCAACTCCGGCCAGTAGGAGCAGGAGAACGGCTGCGCCGACGATCGGTGTCGCGCCGATCCTTCCTCTTCGGCGAGCTGGTTCATCGGCACCCGTGCGTGTGCTGCTGGGCCGCTCATCTGCCGATTGGGCCTTGGCGGCACCTGTGGCGCCTGACGCTGGGCCCGCCGCCGCGCCAGCCGCCGTCGTCGACAGCACCTGGGTCTGCTCCATTGTGGCTGACGGCCGCTCGCGGCCTGGGGCAGTCGTGCGCTTGGCCTCCGTCGGCGCATCGGTCGGCGCGTCGGTCGGCCCGCGGCCGAGCCGCTCTGCGAGTCGCCGGTCCTGGTCGCGAAAGTTGGCCAATCCCTGTTCCGCGGCCGCGATCGAGTCGTACGCTGGCAATCCGGCGGAGATCGCCAGGGCGCGCACCGACGGCTCATCGCTCACCGCGACGAGATTCAGCCGCCGCTCGTTGCCCTCCCTGACGAGAAGCTTGAAGTTGATGCGGCTAGTGGCGATGCGCGATCCGGGCGGCACGACGATGACGGCCTCTCCGTCGCGCACCGCGCGGATGCGCGCCACGGCGCTGGTGATCTCGTCATCGACCTCGAGGTAGCAGACGCTCACAGCGCGCTCAGACCTTCATCTGGCGCAGGACCCGCCGCAGGGCTGCGTCCAGGGGCGCTTCAGGCGCGCTCATCTCGATCGCCTGGTGGGCGAGGGCCATGGGTGGGATGTCCTGCTCGTCGATCAGCAGTCCGGTCGCATCCGTGACCTGGGCGACCTCGTTGACAGTGATCGCCTCGACCTGCGGCGGCCTGGCGAACGGCAGGTTCCTGGCAAAGTCGGCGTCGCGCAGGGCGGCACCGATCTGCGGGAGGCGCGCGCCGCCACCGCACAGATAGATCCGTCCGGGCAGCATGCCGCTCTTGCCGAACTCCTCGAGCACGAGCTCCACGCCCGCGGCCCAGACCGCGACGTCCTCTGCCACGATCTCGGCGACATCCTTCTGTCGATCGACCTTGACCCCCTTGGCGAAGTCGACCTTGATCTCCTCCGCGCGAGCGAAGGGCAGCTCCAGGCGATCGGCGAGCGACTTCGTGAAGGCACGACCGCCGAGCGCGAACATGCGCGTGCCGTCGATGCCGCCCTGCCTCACGAGAGCGACGTCGGTTGTCCCGCCGCCGACGTCGATGAACAGCGCGCCTGCCTGCTGGACCTGCTGGTCGTCCATGCAGCGCGCAACGGCATAGGGCTCGGCGACGATCGCGACGAGCTCGAGGTCGAGCATGCTCGCGACGGTCTGGAGCGCGCCGAGGTGAATCAGCGGCGCGAAAGCATTGAAGATGCTGATCCGGACGTGACGGCCCTGGAAGCTGACCGGGTTGGTCACCGCGTAGCCATCGATCGTTGCCCCGGTGACGGCCGCGTGGACCAGGCGCACGTCGACGTTCGGGAGACCGGTCTCCCAGGTGATCGTCCGCTCCGCGTCGTGCATAGCCTCTTTTTGGACGGCCTCGATCATCCCGTCGAGCTCACGTTCCGAGAACAGCGTGTCGGGCTTCTTCCGTTCCTGGCTCATGCTCGTGGTGAAGCCCTTTACCAGTTCGCCGGCAATGCCGACGATCACCTGGCTGGAGCGGAAGCCCGCCATCTCCTCGGCTTCCTGGAGTGCGACCTGGCAGTTGTCGACCACGGCCGATATGTCCGCCACGGTGCCCGACTGCATGTGCGCCAGCCCCTGCCGCTTGCGACCCACGCCGCGGACGGTTGCCTTTCCCTCCTCGTCGATGTCGAAGACGAGCGCCTTCGCGAACTCGGTCCCGATATCAAGTGCCGTGCAGGCGCCCAGCTTGTCGCTGTCGGCGCGTTGCAGGAAGCGGCGCCAGAAGGCCATCGGCGCCTCAGTCGGTGTTCGAGATGCTCGGCGTTTCTGGGGCGCCAGGGCCGTCACCCGGCGTCGAGCCGTCGCGCAGATGAGCCTCGAGCGCCTCACGGATGGCCTCGAGTGCGCTGGGCAGCCGATCGCGGCGGGTGCCGCGGGCCTGCGCCATCTCCGCCCGTCCGCCGCCGCGGCCGTCCATCACCGGCGCCCCGAGGCTGACCAGGGTGCCTGCTGATACGCCGCGCGACACCAGGTCGTCGCTCACGGTGACGAAGAGCTGCGGTTCGTCGGCCTCGAGTGCGAGCGCGATCACACCATCGCCCAGCTCGGCGCGCACGGCGCGAGCGAAGCTCTGGAGCTCCTTCATCGAGTCGAACGGCGCGGCGTAGGCGATGAAGCGCGTGCCGTCGACCTGCTGGGCGCTGCGTGCCAGCTCTGCCGGCTGGAGCGACGAGCTGCCGGCGCGCAGCCGCCGATCCAGCTCGCGGTTGCGTTCCTGTAGTTCGCGGATGCGGTCCGTCAAGGACTCGGCGTCGCGCGCGCCGGCCTCGGCCGTGGCTTCGTCCAGCAGCGTCAGACGCGCGGCGAGGTATGCGTCCGCGGTGTCCCCGGTGAGCGCCTCGATGCGCCGCATGCCGCTGCCGATGGAGCGCTCGCCGGTGATCACGAACGATCCGATCTGGCCAGTCGCAGAGCAGTGCGTGCCGCCGCACAGCTCGCGGCTGTAGCCGTCGATGAATAGGACGCGGACCTTCTCTGTGTATTTCTCGTCGAAGAACGCGTCTGCGCCTTCTGCGATTGCCTCCGCCATGGTCATGAAGCGCGGCGTTGCCGTGCGGTTCTCGCGCACGACCCGGCGTACCTCTGCCTCGATCTCTCGCTTCTCGTCAGCGGAGAGCGCGCGGTCCAGCGGGAAGTCGAAGCGCAGGTAATCGGGCGATACCAGCGAACCTGCCTGGCGGGCACTCTCGCCCACGTTGTTGCGCAAGGCCCGGTGCAGGACGTGGGTCGCCGTGTGGTTGCGCATCGTGCGCGCCCGGCGCTCGTTGTCCACCTCCGCGATGACCGCCTCGCCCACCGCCACGCGGCCGTGGAGCGTGCCGCGGTGGACGATCAGCCCGCTCGACGGGCGCTGCGTGTCGCGCACGGTGAACAGCACCTCGCCGTCAACTGCGCGCAGGACGCCCTTGTCACCGACCTGGCCGCCGCCCTCGGCGTAGAACGGGGTCCGATCAAGGACGATCTCAGCCTCGGCCTCGGCGGGCATGCGCAGCTCGGCCTCCGCAACGGCCCTCAACTCCTGGTACTCGGTGCCATCACGCAGGATCGCGACGATCTTGGCCTCCGCCTCGGTCGTCTCGTAGCCCAGGAACAGGGTGTCTCCCCCGCGCGACAGGATCTCTTCGTACAGCCCGGTCATTTCGGCGTGGTGGGCAAGCTCGGCCTTGCGGCCGCCGCGGCTGCGCTGGCGCTGTTCCTCCAAGGCCGTCTCGAATCCCTCTCGATCGACCCGGACTCCGTACTCCGTGGCCAGCTCGACCGTCAGATCGATCGGGAAGCCATACGTGTCATGCAGGAGGAAAGCGACATCGCCCGGCAGCACAGGTGAATCGGCCGGGAGATCTTCGGCCCGCCCGCCGACACGACGTTCGGCTCCTGTCAGCGGAATGAGCGCCTCCTCGAACCGAACGACGCCAGCATCGAGAGTTCGCTGGAACTGGCGCTCCTCGGCATAGATGACGCCTGCGATCTCGGTGCGCTTGTCGGTCAGGTATGGGTAGGCGACCTGCATCGTGTCGACGACGACTCCCGAGAGATCTGCCAGGAACGGCTCGTGTCGACCCAGCAGCCGGCCGTGTCGAACCGCGCGACGCAGGATGCGGCGCATCACGTAGCCGCGCCCGTCGTTGGCGGGCCGTACGCCGTCCGCCGCCAGGAAGGTGAGTGACCTGATGTGATCCGCGATCACCTGGTAGCTGAAACGCTCGGCCTCGAACTTCTCCGGGTCGTGTCCGAGCACGTTGCGCATGTACTCGTGAATCGGCGTGAACAGGTCCGTGTCGTAGTTGGTCGGGACGCCCTGGAGAACGCTCGCCAGGCGCTCGAGGCCCATCCCGGTGTCGACGCTCTTGAAAGGCAGCGGAACACGCGGTCCATCCAGCTGCTGATCGAACTCCATGAACACGAGATTCCAGATCTCCAGCCAACGCGGGCAGTTCTCGGAGTGATCCGGCACGCAGTGCGGGCCTTCCGAGAGATGGGCGCCGCGGTCGAAATGGATCTCGCTGCACGGTCCGCACGGGCCGGTGTCGGCCATTCGCCAGAAGTTGTGATCGTCGCCCTTATCGACGTCGCCCCAGATCGCCATGCGTTCCTCGGGCATGCCCACCTCACGCCAGTAGCGGCGCGAATCCTCGTCGTCCTTGTAGGTTGTCGCGCCCAGGCGTTCCCAGGGGATCCTGTAGACCTCCGTCAGCAGTTCCTTGGCCCAACCGATCGCCTCGCGCTTGAAGTAATCGCCGAAGCTCCAGTTGCCGAGCATCTCGAAGAAGGTGTGGTGGCGCGTGGTGCGCCCGACTTCCTCGAAGTCGTTGTGCTTGCCGGCGACTCGCAGACAGCGTTGGCAGTCGACCGCGCGCTTGTACGAGCGCGTCTCGGCCCCCGTCAGGACTTCCTTGAACTGGACCATGCCGGAGTTCGTGAACAGCAGCGTCTGGTCGCCGGCAGGCACCAGCGAAGCGCTCGGCACGACCTCGTGCCCGCGCTCGGCGAAAAAGTCGAGGAAGCGCTGTCGGATCTCCGAGGCGGGCAT
>JBBDRY010000085.1:0-2929 GCA_040905225.1 Chloroflexota bacterium
AAACGCCGCGGGAGAGGGGACCGATCAGAGTTTCGTCCATGCCCGAACGACTCTGAGCCGTTGCGCTGTCCCCGCTCCCTGCGGCGAAACGTTTCTGGCACCACCGGCCTTTCAGTTTTCCCCCGCCGTCCGGTTTTTCCGATCGGATCTCTCCGATCGCCGAAGCCGGCGAGGTTACCGTACTCGGACTGGGTCGCCGTCCCCGCTTGGCGTACCCGTGGTGCAAGGCGGGCAGTGTCGCTATTGGCGCCCGACCCGGTCAACCGGCTTTTCCACGAGTTACCGACTGCTCAGTTGGTTTGTGGAAAAAGGGGTCGGCGATTTCTCGCGCGTGTGGACGGCGGGGTTGACAGCCCTGCCCTGTCGGCCCGTTTTTCGCCGATTTAGGCGGTGAACTGCGCGTCCGCTGCGAGCTCCCGCGGGCGCGGGTGCTCGCGCGTCCTACTGAGTGTTTGACTACGCAGTCGGCGCCATTGGCCGCTGCTGCGTGGCCCGCCGCAGCCCCAGCTCGCGCAGGTGCCGCGCCGCGCCTTGCAGGCTAATCGTTCGTTCGCGCGCGGACCGGCCGGCCCATGCTTCGTCGGACGACCTCCATCACTTCTTCGGTGTAGGTCTGTGCCTCGCCGGTCTTGACGGCGGTCGCGAGGCACCCGGCGACGTGATCCTCCATCAGCAGCAGCGACACCGCGTCTACCGCGGCGCGCAGGGCCGCCGTCTGCTGAAGGATGTCGATGCAATATTCGTCGCGCTCAATCATCCGGGCTACGCCGCGAACCTGACCCTCCATGCGTGACAGCCGGCGCAGGAGCTGGGCACGATCCTTGGTGTAGGCGTGGCGCGACGGCGCCTCTGCCGGACCCGGAGTGGTCGGGGTGGTTCGTCCTGTACTCATACTGGTGGGGAGTATATCCGCCCGCCCGCGGGTGATTGATTCGTTATCGAGTCGTCATTCGGCTGTAACGCAGACGGGCTAGACTCCACGGGAATGGACGGGCCCGACTGGCTGCGCACCCAGCTGACGTCATTCATATGCCCGGCGTGCGGTCGACGCTACCGCGGTTCGAAGATCCGATTGCTCGCTGAGCGCGATGGGCTGTTCTTTGTTGACCTCGACTGCGCCCGCTGCGGCAGCCACACGGTCGCGATCGTGACCGTGGAAATCGACGAGACCACGGCGTCGATCACCGAGATATCTGACCTGAGCCTGTCCACCGATGAGCTGCCTGAGCACCTGGGTGAGGAACTCCCCGTCGGTGCGGCACTCGTCACGGCCGATGACGTTCTCGAGATGCACGAATTCCTGGCGCGGTTCCAGGGCGATGTCAGCCATCTGTTCCGGCAGGATGCTCCCGGCTCCCAGGGGGCGCCACGATCGGACGGTGCCGAGCGCAGGTGACGGACCAGACGCGGTTCGCCCACGCCAGCGAGGCCGAGTTGGCGCGGATTCTTGATTACTACGGCGTCCATTGGGAATACGAGCCGCGCACTTTTCCCATCCTGTGGAACACCGATGGCAAGGTTGTCGAAAGCTTTTCGCCCGACTTCTTCCTGTCCGAGCTCGAGATCTATGTCGAGCTGACCACGCTCAAGCAGAACCTGGTCCGGCGCAAGAATCGGAAGTTGCGCAGGCTGCGCGAGCTGTACCCGGACATTCGGGTCAAGCTGTTCTACGGCAAGGACTTCAGGGCGCTGATGTTGAAGTACGGCCGGTTCGACCTGGCGGCATCCTTGAGCGGCCTCGAGGGCCAGCTCATGCCCGAGCGGCTGGCTCAACCGAGTCTCGCCATTGCGATACCAGCCGTCCCTGTTGCGGAGGCGCCGATCGACACCGCCCAGCCCGGAAGTGTCGATCCGGTGGAAAAACCAGCGCAGCCTGTCAAGCCTGCCCGCCGCGCCAGGCCGTCGCGCGGAACCCGGCGGCGGCGTGGACGGCGAGCCTTCATCGCCGAGGACTCATGATCGATCGGTCGTTGCTGATGGGGAGAATCGGAATTGGTTGACCAGCAGGTGCGCCTCCCCGCTATGCAGGCGGATGTTGCCGAAGTGCTCATCACCGAGGAGCAGATCCGCGACAAGGTGCGCGAGCTCGGCGGGCGCATCACGGCGGACTACAGGTCTACGTCGGTCACGCTGGTGAGCGTGCTCAAGGGCTCATTGCCGTTCATGGCTGACCTCATGCGGGCGATCGAGATGCCCGTCCAGATCGACCTGATGGAGGTCAGCTCGTATGGCGGGGCGAGCACCGAGACATCTGGCCTGGTGCGCATCCTGAAGGACCTGAGCTCGTCGATTGAGGGCAAGGATGTCCTGATCGTCGAGGACATCATCGACACCGGCCTGACGCTCAATTACCTGTTGCGCTACCTGCGCGGCAAGAATCCGCGCAGCCTGCGCATCTGCGCGCTGCTCGACAAGCCGGCCCGGCGTTTGGTCGAGATCCACATCGACTACCTGGGCTTCACGATCCCCGACGAATTCGTCGTGGGCTACGGCCTCGACTTCGGCGAGTACTACCGGAACCTGCCATTCATCGGCGTGCTCCGGCGTGAGCTGTACGAGACCACATGACTCGCCGCGCGCTGGGGCGCGGCCGATTGTTGATTGTCGTGGGTTCGTTGGCCGCGCTCGTCGGGATGATTCCGGCGTGGTGGGTCGTCGAACGCACCGGGCAGGCGCCGCTCTCAGGTAACGGTTTCGACGGAGCTGGCCTGGTCGTCTTCCTGGCCGCGCTCGCGTTCCTCGCGCTGGTCACGCTGCCCTTCGCGACGCGCGACGGCACCTCCGGCCTCGATCGCGCGCCGGTCTACATCGTGGTCGCGATCGTGGCGATCGGCGCGCTTCTATACCGGGTGTACGAGATCCTTCAGTTCGGTGGCCTGTCGCCGACCCAGTCCATCGGGTTGTGGATCACTGGCATCGGCCTGCTCAT
>JBBDRY010000085.1:3029-5050 GCA_040905225.1 Chloroflexota bacterium
ACCTGCTCGCACAGCACGATGTCCTCCTGCTGGATCTGGTCGGAGAAGCTGATCGTCTGTTGCATCGACTCCCAGCCTGATGCGGTGCCCGGCTCGGCGAAGAACCATTCGAACACGGTCAGCGTCCGGTCCACGCCCACCGGCAAGATCAGGTTCGAGGACATGTTGTCCTCGTAGATGTTGAACATCGTGTTCGGGAACAGCCAGTAGTAGAGGGCCTCGCCTTCGCCGTCCGCGGCGCGCACGTAACGCCGGTCGCGCCCCAGTTCCTCGCCGTCGCGCAGCTCGCGGATCGGGGCGTGCTGCTTGGAGTAGTAACGGAAGGTCTCCACCCGGTAGGCGTCGTAATCGAGCTCCTTGAAGAGCGCCGGGTGTGCGATCGGCAGGTGATAGCCCTCCAGGTAGTTGTCGACGTAGACCTTCCAGTTGCACTCGATGAGGTACTCGCGGCGCTCGATCAGGCGCATGTGCTCCACGTCGTAGCCGGCGCGCGCCACCTCCGCCGGAATGTCGCCCATCTCATCTCTCAGCGGCGCAGCGTCCATGTCGAGATTGGCGAAGACGAACGGTCCCCAGCGGTCGACACGCACCGGCAGCAGGCCGAAGTCCTCTTTGCGGAATTCCTCGGTCTCCTCCATCTCCGGGGCCGCGCGTAGCGCACCGTCCAGGCCGTATGTCCACCCGTGATACCTGCATTGCAGCGATTTCCGGTTGCCCTTCGACAGAGCCACCTGGCCGGCGCGGTGACGGCACACGTTGAAGTAGCCGTGGAGCTCGCCGTCCAACCCGTGGGTGATGACGATTGGCTCATCGAGGATCGTGGCCGGGACGAAATCACCCGGCCGCGCGAGATCGTCGAGCCGCGCGACGAGCTGCCAGGTCCGTCCGAAGATGCGTTCCTTCTCCCGCTCGTGGATGCTCGGGTCGAGGTAAAAGGAAGATGGGAGAGTGGAGGCGCGGGAGAGCGATTCGGACGTCACGCGCTGAGCCATCGTTTAGAGTGTATGGGGGGAAAATCAGGTGACTTTCGATTCGCGCGGGACGCTTCCCGTGAGGAGGATGGCGATGATCTCTACTCGTCGCGCCGCACTCGTGGCGGTCGCGTTGCTATTGGCCGCCTGTGCGGGTCCAGGCGCCACAACCAGACCCACCGCAGGCCCTACCGCCGCTCCCACGCCGGCCCCCACGGCTACCGCGGCGCCGAATATTCCGGCCGTGGTTTGCGTAGGCGAAGCGACTACCTACCTCGACTGGCTGAACAAAGACTTCCAGCCCGACGTTCAGGATCCGATCACAGAGCCCGCCGATGCGACGGGTGACCTGCTCGCGACAATCCAGGCAAACGACGTGCTGCGAGTCTCGGTCGACAAGGACTACGCGCCGCAGTCCTTCCTCGAGCCAGATGGCTCCTTCGTCGGCTTCGACGTAGACGTTGCCAAGAAGATCGCCGAGGGTCTCGGTGTCGAGGCCGAGTTCCAGCACGTGGATTGGGACCTGATCACAGCCGGCAGTTGGGCTGGGCGATGGGACATCAGCGTTGGCTCGATGACCATCACCACGCCACGCAAGCCGATCCTCAGCTTCACGCAGCCCTACTACTACACGCCGTCCTACATGGCGGCCAGTACCCGCTCGGGAATCACCGCGCTCGATCAACTGCCGTTCGCGGTGCCCGATGACGTGACGGCCACGACCCTGCCGACGGACGCCAACTGCGTAGAGTCGATCGCGGCCAACAGGCCGGAGTTCGACCTGCTCATCACGTCGGGGACGGTCATCGACGACGCGGTCGCAAATGACCAGCCCATCGTCAAGATCGGCGAGCCCATCTTCGTCGAGGATCTGGCCGTGGCGATCGACAAGAGCGGCCCGCCGCACGCGGCTCTGCTCTACGAGATCGACCAGATCATCGGCACGATGCACACGGATGGCACGCTCACGGCGCTCAGCCAGGAGTGGTTCGAGGCCGACCTGACGCAGCCCCCGACCGAGTAGCGGCTAGGTCCCGGGGGGGGGGGGGG
>JBBDRY010000085.1:5060-30123 GCA_040905225.1 Chloroflexota bacterium
CGGGACGCCTGCTGGCGTCCCGCCGCCCTTCACAGCGCCGCTTCCGCCTGTCTTGGACGATGGCCCAGCACACGGACCTGACGCGCCCTACTGCCGCTCTCGAGCCGGACGTGGCTGGAGAGCTTGCGGCCGGCCTGAGACGAAGCCGGCGGCGGTTTCGGCTCGAGGTCCTGCTCGTGTGGGCGCTGCTGATCGGCGCCCTCATAGGCTCGCTGGTCGCCATCGACAAGATCGACCCCGTCTTCATCTCGACGTGGGCACCTTTCATCCTCGGCGGTGCCGGTCTCACGATCGTCATTTGCCTCGGCTCGATCCTGCTGGCCACCGTGCTGGCGGTCCTGGGAGCCCTCGGGCGGTTGTCGACCAACCCGATCATCTACGCAGTTGCGTCGCTGTACGTGTCGCTCGTCCGGGGCACGCCGCTGATCGTTCAGATCATCTTCATCTTCTTCGCCCTGCCGCAGCTCGGCATCGTTCTGCCGGCGTTGCAGGCGGGGATCATTGCCCTCGGTTTCAACTACGGCGCATACATGACCGAGATCTTCCGCGCCGGTATCCAGGCCGTGCCGCGCGGCCAGCGCGAAGCAGCCGAGGCGCTGGCTATGCCCGAGCGGCTCGTCATGCGACGAATCGTGCTGCCGCAGGCGATCCGGATCGTCGTGCCGGCCATAGGCAACGAGTTCATCGCGATGATCAAGGACTCGGCACTCGTTTCGATCATCGGCGTAACCGAGCTGCTTTGGCGTGCTTCGTCAGTCGGCAACTCGAGGTTCCGGACATTCGAGGCGATCCTGATCGCCGCTGCCGTCTACTGGGTCTTGACGATCATCTTCTCGTTCTTCCAGGAGCGGCTCGAGCGGCGCATGGCCCGCGGCGATCGCTGATGGCAACGGACCCCATCGTCCGCGTGGCCGGCCTGCACAAGTACTTCGGGCGGCTGCATGTCCTGCGCGGTATCGACCTCGAGGTCGCTCGCGGGGAAGCGGTGATGCTCGTCGGGCGCTCCGGGAGCGGCAAGACGACGCTCGTGCGCTGCATCAATTTCCTGGAGGAGCCGACGCTTGGGAGCGTCGAGGTCGATGGGTTGCGTGTCGAGGCAGATCCGCTGCTCAGTCGGGGCCGCGAGCATCGTGAACAGATCCGCCAGATTCGGCTGCGCGCCGGGATGCTCTTCCAGGAATTCAACCTGTTCCCGCACATGACCGTGCTGGAAAATCTGATCGAAGCGCCGATCCGCGTTCGCGGCCTGAAGCGCGACGAGGCGGTCGCGCTGGCCGACCAGTACCTGGCCAAGGTTGGCCTGACCGACAAGCGCGACGAGCACCCGGCACGACTGTCGGGCGGCCAGAAGCAACGCACCGCGATCGCGCGCGCCCTGTGCATGGAGCCGAAGGTGCTCATGTTCGACGAGCCGACCAGCGCTCTCGATCCGGAGCTCATCGGCGAGGTGCTGGGCGTGATGGAGGACCTTGCCCATGAAGGCACGACGATGATCGTCATTACCCACGAGATGCACTTCGCGCGCGAGGCGGCCGACCGTGTGGTCTTCATGGACGAAGGCCAGATCATCGAGCAGGGCCCGCCGGACCAGATACTCGACGCGCCGCAGGACCCGCGCACCCAGCAGTTCCTCCGCCGCTTCCTCGCTACCGGCGCGGGGTCTGGCGCCGACTGACGCTACGCGCCGAGATAGGCGCGCTTGACGTCCTCGTTGTCGCGCAACGCCTCGGAGCTGTCGGCAAGTACGACAGTGCCTGTCTGCAGGATGTAGCCGCGAGCCGCCACCTCCAGCGCCATGTTTGCGTTCTGTTCGACCAGCAGGATCGACGTTCCTTCCGCATGAATGGCGCGGATAGTGTCGAAGATCGAATCGACGAGGTTCGGGGCGAGACCCATCGATGGCTCGTCGAGGAGCAGGATGCGCGGCTCGGACATCAACGCGCGGCTGATGGCCAGCATCTGCTGCTCGCCGCCCGAGAGCGTGCCGGCAACCTGGCGGCGGCGTTCGCGCAGCCGCGGGAACATCGTGTAGGCACGCTCCATACCGTCGCGCACCTTGGCCTTGTCCTTCACGCTGAAGCCGCCCATCTGGAGGTTTTCGTCGACGGTCAGCCGGGCGAACGTCCGCCGTCCTTCGGGGACCTGGACGACGCCGCGCATCACGATCTCGTGCGGCGGGACATGCGTCAGGACCTCTCCGTCCAGGGTTACCTGCCCGCTGCGCGGCGCGACGATGCCACTGATCGAGTTGAGCGTGGTGGTCTTGCCCGCCCCGTTGGCGCCGATGAGAGTGACGATCTCGCCCTGTTCGACTGTGAGCGATACGCCCCGCAAGGCGTGTATGTTGCCGTAGTAGGTGTGCAGGTCGGTGACCTCGAGAAGTGCCATGTCAGGCCACGGTCTTGGCACTGCCGTTGTTGTCGTCGTCGACGTCCGACTCCACCGGGACTGGTTCTGGAGTGGTGGCCTCGGCGGACGCGGTCTCGTCGGCAGCTTCAGCCGCCGTTTCGGCGGCGGCAGCCTCAACGGCGGCCTCCGCGGCGGACCCGCGGCCCAGGTATGCCTCGATCACGCGTGCGTTGCTCCGGATCTCGGCGGGCGTTCCCTCAGCGATCTTCTCGCCGTAGTCGAGAACCGTGATCCGCTCGGAGATACCCATGACGACCCGCATCTCGTGCTCGATCAGCAGGATGGTCAGTCCGAGCTCGTCGCGAAGGCGTCTGATGAGCGCGGTCATGTCAGTCGTCTCGGCGGGATTCATGCCCGCGGTCGGCTCATCGAGCAGGAGAAGGCGTGGCTTATTGGCCAGCGCGCGGGCCACCTCCAGGCGACGTTGGTCACCGTAGGCCAGCTTGCCAGCCTGGAAATCACCCTTGCCCCGCAACCCCACATAACGCAGCAGCCGGCGAGCCTCTTCGTCCGCCGCCCTCTCCTCGCGCATTGTGCCCGGTGTCCGTAAGACAGCCGCAATCCAGCCGGCGTGCATGTGGTGATGCAGCCCGACAAGGACGTTCTCCATCGTCGTCATGTTTGCGAAGAGGCGGATGTTCTGATAAGTGCGGCTGATCCCCAGGTGGGCGATCTTGTCCGGCGGTAGGCCGTGGATGGGCTGACCGTCGAACGTGATCGTGCCTTCGTCGATCCGGTAGAAGCCGGCTATGCAGTTGAAGAACGTTGTTTTACCGGCGCCATTTGGGCCGATAACGCTCACGATCGAGCCGGATTCCATCGAGAAATCCAGCCCGTTTACGGCGATCAGTCCTCCGAACCGCTTGGTGGCCCCACGCGCCTCGAGCAGCGCCATCTAGCGCGTCTCCTTGGCCGGTGGTTCGCTGTACGGCGTGTCGGGCTCGATTTCGCCCTCCCGCTCAGCCTCCAGCTGTGCGACCCAGGCGCCAACCGGAGCGCCTGCCGGCTCGACGTTCTCCTCAACGTGAAGCTCGCGCTCGACCGACCGTGACGGGAAGAGACCCTCCGGCCGGAAGCGCATGAGCCCGATCAGGGCGGCCCCGTAGAAGAGGTAGCGGTACTCCTGGAACTCGCGGAAGAGCTCGGGCAGGCCGATCAGCACGATGGCGCCGACGACTACGCCAGGAATGCTGCCCATCCCGCCGACGATGATCAACGCCGCGACGTTGATCGATACGAGGAGATTGATATCTGTCGGGAATGTCGCCCCGATCAGCCCGGCAAAGACGGCGCCGCCCAGTCCGGCGAAAGCTGCGCCCAACGCGTAAGCGAGCAGCTTGGTCTGTACGAGGTTGATGCCAATGGCCTCGGCGACATCTTCGTCCTCGCGGATCGCGACCCACGCGCGCCCGATCCGCGAATCGCGCAGCCGGTACGCGATGAACGCGATGACCCCCGCGCATACCAACGCGATGTAGTAGATCTGATTTGGCCCGGAAAGCGGATCACCCGGCGCAACGGTGAAAGGCTTCGGAACGCCGGTGATGCCCTGGGGGCCGCCCAGCCACGGCCGGAGCAGGTCGGATACCGAGAGGATCCTGATTATCTCGCCGAAACCGAGCGTGGCGATGGCCAGATAGTCGCCGCGTATGCCGAGGATGGGCAACCCGAGAAATGCCCCGAACAGAAAGGCTACGCCCACCGCGAATGGCACCGCGAGCCACCATGAGAAGTCCGCAAGTCCGAACTCGCTCGTCGACGTCAGCAGGCTGACGGTGTAGGCGCCGACGGCAAAGAACGCGACGAAGCCAAGGTCGAGCAGGCCAGCCAGGCCGAGGGTGATGTTGAGGCCGAGGCCCATCAGGATGTAGATCGCGACGAACACGATCACCTGCGCAAAGATCTGACCGAAGGAGAACGGCAGGATCAATACGACGACGAGCAGCGGAATCATCGGGATCGCGCGAACCGCCCGCCGCGCGTTGGTCGGCAGGGCATCGTATCGCCGGTCCAGGCGTAGGGCGCGGATCCAGCGGGCGATCCCTCCGCCCAACAGACCGCCGAGCGGGATCCCGACGAGCCCCCCGAGGACTCCGCCCAGCGCAGCCGCATCGGTCCGGCTCAACCCTGACGGGGCGTTGTCTGCCGCTATGACGCCGATCAGGAGCGAGCCGACGGCGCCGAGCGCGAGGCCCGTCACCATCCCCCATCTGCGGCTCCCCTGTCGCGCCCCGATCGCCCCGCCGATCCCGGCCCCGAGCGAGGTGGAAAGCGTTACCGCGGCGCCGAACAGGGTCAGCCCTTCCGACGTGAAGAGGAGTCGGCCTATCGACGCGAATGGACTGGCCAGCAGCGGTGTGCGCAGCAAGTTGGCGAACAGGCCGAGTGCGACGAGCGACAGCAGTCCGGCGGCGATGGATTTCTGGATCGGCAGGGGTAACGTGCGCATCGCCCCGCCCAGCGCGCCGACGACGGCCCCGCCAAGGAGAGGAATCCAGAAGAACTCGGTGCCGCGTCCAAGCGTCAGGACCGCGTAGAGCGAGTCGCTCGCGTTCAGGAAGATCGAGCGCAGGTTGACGGCCGGCCCGATCAATATGAGCAGGCTGAGCGCAGCGCCGGTAATCGCGCCGGCGCCGGCGCCGGCAGTAACGGCCAGTGCCGGTCGGCCATCGAAGTAGCGCGCCGCGAGGTATCCGATCACGATGAAAGTCCCGAGGACGAAGCTTTCGCCAACCGCCAGTACGCCGCTGATCAACGAGCGCGCCTCGAACGTCGGCACGATGCCGACGAGCGCCAGGTAAATGGCGATCACGGCACCCGTCATGCCCATCGTCAGCACGCGGCGCCATCGACGGTGCCGCGTCACGGTCACGCTCGCGGTAATAGCCGTCATGCGCGCTGTCGCGCCAGTCGCTCGCCGAGGATGCCCGACGGGCGGAAGATCAGCACCAGGACCAGCATGGTGAACGCGATGACGTCCTTGAGCTGAGTGACGGACGGCACGCCGAGCCCGGTGAAGAAGAGCGCCGGTCCGACGGCTTCAATCTCGCCCAGGAACAGGCCGCCGACCACCGCGCCAGGCACGTTGCCTATGCCTCCGAGCACCGCGGAGGTGAACGCCTTGACGCCTGGTAGGAAGCCGACGAAGAAATCGATCTGGCGGAAAAGAAGCGCGTACAGGACGCCCGCCGCACCTGCCATCGCCGCACCCAGAGCAAAGGTGGTCACGATCGCACGGTTGACGTCAATGCCCATGAGGGCTGCCGTCGACTTGTCCTCGGAGACGGCTCGGATGGCGGTGCCTGTTCTGGAGCGCATGACGAACAAATACAACACGGTCATCATCAATAAGGCCGAGGCGATGACCAGCACCTGGACCCAGCGCAGGTCTACAAGAAAGGGCAATCCAACGTCCTGGTTCAGTATGTCGACCGTCGGGTATGAGTACTTGCGCGACCCGAAGAACCCGCGGAAGGTGTACTGCAGAAAGAACGACGCGCCGATCGAGCTGATGAGCGGCACCAGCCGCGGGGCGTTGCGCAGCGGACGGTAGGCGATCCGCTCGATGAGCACGGCTATCACGGTTGAAACCGCTGCGGCCACGAGGAGCATGATCACGATCGAAAGCAGCGAGGAGAGTGGGTTCGCGTTCAGGAACCCAGCGTCGTCGAGGGCGACGGCCGTGAAATACCCGCCGAACGCGCCGGCCATGAAGACCTCGCCGTGAGCGAAATTGATCATCCGCAGAATGCCGTACACCATCGTGTAGCCCAGGGCGACCATGGCGTAGACGCTTCCCAGGGTCAGTCCGTCGACCAACAAACGGACCCACGCATCGGCGGTGAAGAGACCGGTCATGAGAGTCAGCGCCGAGCCGACAACGACGACTAGAACCACCGCAATGCGGAATGACCAAAGGAAGGCGGCGATGGCAATGTCTGTGAGCCGTTCGACGTAACGCCTGGACATCGCTGCTCCGCGTCAGGTAACAAGCGAGCCGGGGGGAGTTATCCCACCCGGCTCGCTGTTGGTCACTGAGCGTCCGTATAGGCGGACGCGGTTCGGTCGAGCCTTACAGCTCGGGCCAGATGGGATCCGGCGGCCAGGCGCCGGCCGGATCGTCGACGATTGCCTGGGTGATCTGGTACACGCCGATGGCCGGCGCGCCGCAGTCACCGAACTCGCCGCAGGTCAGCGTTCCGGTGATCCCCTGGAAGTTCTCGGTCGCATAGATGGCGTCGCGCAAGGCCCCCAGCGGGATCTGGAGCGAACCATCGGCGCCCTCGACGGCAACAGCCTCGATCGCGTCGAAGAGGATGTTGGTGGCGTCATAGGCGTGAGCGTGGAAGATCTGGAGCGGGGCCTCGTTGTACTTCGCCTGGTGCTTGTCAAGGAAGGGTTGGTAGCCTTCCGGGAACTGGCGAGTGTCGGGGCTCGAAAGGTACATGCCCAGGGCGTTCGGGCCGCCGGCCTCGACGGCCGCGGCACTGAACGCGCCATCGGCAGCCATGAGGTCAACCTCTTCCAGTCCGGGGACATCCCGAACCGCGTCGGTGATAAATCCGAAGGGCGCGGTGAACACGGGGTAGTAGATCAGGTCCGGAGTGGTCGGGGCCACGGTCTCGAGCACCGAGGTGGCGTTCTGATCCGTGAGGACTGTCTGGATGGTGATCTCGCCGCCCAGCGCGATGAACTCATCCGCAAATACCTGTTGAAGGGCCTGCGCGTATGAGCTGTTGTCGTGGATCGTCGCGGCCCGGCGCGAGCCGAGGATGTCGTATGCGAACTCGGCCGCCTTGGCGCCCTGGAACTCGTCGTTGTGCGCCGTGCGCAGGTAGCCGGCGAATTCGGGTCCGCGATCCGGCGCGGTCAGCGCTGGTCGCGTGTTGGACGGGGAGATGGTGGTCAGGCCGACGTTGGTGATCAACTCGATGCCGCCGACGGTTTCGTCGGAGCAGACGGAGCCGACCAGGCCGACCACGGTCACGTCAGCGGCAATGCGCGTGGCTGCCGTGTTGCCACCAGCCGGCGTGCACAGCCCGTCTTCACTGGTCAGTTCGACCGGAAACCCGGCCACTGTCGGCCGATCGTCGACGGCGATCTCCACGCCGCGCTGGACGTCGATACCGAGGGCAGAGTCAGGCCCGCTGAGGACGCCCCACATCACGATGTGGAGTGACTCGCCGGCCGGGATTGTGCGCGTACCGAGCGGATCGTCGGCCGGCGCGTCGGTTGGCGGCGCCGGTGTTACAGGTGCCGCTGTTGCGGGGGCTGGTGTTGCCGGCCGCGTAGTCGCGGCGGGCGGGTTGCACGCTACGGCGACGAGAATCAAACTCATCGCAAACGTGCCGAGATATCTCAGCTTCATGTGCCTTGTTTCCTCCTCATGTTGTTCCTCCTCAATGCGGGTCGCGTCACGCGAACCGCATTCGTGTCTGCCGTAGGAGTAGCGGTGCGACTACGTAAGGTCGAACTTATCGGCGGGATCCTGACCGGTGGCCCACCGATTCTGCCCGCCCGTCGCCGTGTGAGGCACGTGGCCGCTCCGCCCATCCGAATGGGCTGACGCGATGCAGTATCATACCGAGCAACGTCTCATTTGCAACAGACGTTCGAGCGCCCCGGCGCGCATGTGGAGCCTTCTTAACCAAAGAAGGCCCCGCCCGCCTGGTGTGGCGCGCTCAGGCGGCGACCGGACCTACCGGTTTGGATGAGATGTTCCGGGCACCCGTTCACAGATGGGCGCTCCGAGCACCGAGAGGGACTTACAGCAGCGTGGAACTACTGGTCCGCGACGCGCGATTGACCGACATCGACCGGATCACCGGATTGATGCAACGGGCTGACTCGCGCTGGTCACTGGAGCAGTTGAACGACGCCGCAGACGTCCTGCGCCAGATGATCTACCTGCCCAACACGTCGCTGACGGTCTGCCTCGATGGGCGGATGGTCCTCGGCGCTTGCGTGCTGGCTCTCCGACCGTCGGTGGCCGCCACCGGGCTCGTGGGCACGGTCGACTTCCTCGTCATTGAGCCCGGACACGAGCTCGATGGCGTCGTCGACGCACTCCTTCGGGAGCTGATGCGCGAGGCACGCAACAAGGGTTGTGTCGCGCTCGAGGGCAACGTCCCCGAAGAACCGGCAGAGCTCGCGCGCTGGGAAGCGTTCGGCTTCACGGAGTCGGGCCCGCGCATGCGCTTGCCGCTCGTGCGCTCGCCCGTGGCCGCCTGGTAATCGCGATCCGCTCAAGGGCCGATGGCGTAAGTCGCCGATTTGCTCGGCGCCCGCGCATAACGTGCGGAATTGGATAACTGAAAACACGCGCAGTTAGTGCGCGGAGGAGAATCTTGTGAGCAAGAACGTCGCCGTCTTCGTGGACGTGGCGAACATCTTTTACGCCGCCAAGGCGGCGGGCATAGACATCGATTACGTAACGCTGCTGAAGTCGGCCACCGCAGGCCGCGACTTCGTGCGCGCGTACGCATATACGGGACTCGACCCGGAGAACGAGAACCAGCGCCAGTTCCACTCCTTCCTGGCGCGCAACGGTTACAAGGTGATCAGCAAGGACATTCGCAAGTACGGCGACGGCCGCATCAAGGCGAATCTCGATATCGAGCTCGTCGTCGACATGATGAAGACGGCGCGTAACCTGGACATCGCCGTCGTGGTCTCCGGAGACGGTGACTTTGCCCCTGCCATCCGTGCCGTCCAGGAGCAGGGCGTCCGCGTCGAGGTGATCAGCTTCCGCGGCAACACCAGCTCCGACCTCATCGACGTCGCAGACCAGTTCACGGACATCGCACAGATCGCGCGCGTCGAGAAGGCGTCGGTACGCAGCGGCCGCCGAGTCGCAGCCGAGGGCGACCTGTCTATGACCGAGGTACCCGAGAAGGAAACAGAGGGCGCCCCGCGCCGGCGACGTGGCCGAGCGCGCGACGAGCGTGCGGCGGAGGTCGTTATACCCGCCGTCACCAGCGCCGCAGGCGCTGCCGGCCGGCAGCGCAACATCGTCGCATTGCCTGGCGAGCGACTGTCTCGCCGCGCCGACGGTGATGAAGCCGATGGCGAGGATATGACCGAGGTCGCCACGATCGCCGATTTGGGCGACGTAGTTGGATTGGACGAGACGGACGCGGCGGAGGTCGTGGCCGGGTCGGACGAGGGCGACGGAGCTCTCGATGACGGTCGTCGGCGACGCCGGCGGCGCGGCGGCCGTGGCCGAGGCCGTGGCCGGCGTGGTGAGTCCGACTCGATCGCACCGGCAGAAGGTGCGGTCGTGGCCGCCGGTGCCACCGCCGACGAGGAGGACGAGGACTTCGAGGACGCCGCGCCGTCACAGCCTGCGCATCAGACGTTCGGTTCTGTCTGGGACAGCCAGATCGGTGTGCCCGTCAGCGCGACCTCGGCAACCCCGGGCGCCAACGGTGGCGCCTCGGACGAAGACGAGGATCTCGATGAGCCGGAAGTGCCCGAGTACCTGCTTGCCGAACGACGGCAGGGAGGTCAGCGACCAGGTGCTCGCGGTGGCGTCCGGTCGCCGCGCGGCCGCTCCTCGTATCAGGCGGCGCTCGATCGCGAGCGCTTTGGCAATCGCGCGCCGCAGCCGAGCTTCGGCGGCGGCATGCGGACTGGTCCGGATCGTGGCCCGTCGCGCGACCGTGGTCCGGATCGCGACCGTGGTCCGGATCGTGGCCGTGACCGCGGCCGTGGTGGACGTCCACAGCACAGTGGCCGGCCGATGGACCGCGGTCCGCGCATGGATGACCGCCAGGCGTCGCCCGAGCAGCGCTCGTCAGAGCCCTGGTCGGAGGTTCCGCCCGAGCTCGAGCAGCTTCTGAGGGCCGAGCTGGCACGCAAGGCGCCCACACCTGCGGTGCAGTCGACGTCCGAAAGGCAACCGACGTCCGACAGGCAGGCGGAGTCTCCGTCACCCGCCTTCAGTGCCTCAGCGGATGAGGCCCCGGCCGCTCCGGCAGCCAAGCCCGTGCGCCGAACGCGCGCGACCAAGGCCACGGCGACACCCGCGTCAAGCGACGCTGGCGCTGCCGAGACTCCGACGGACAAGTCCGTCGCGGCCGCGAAGCCCAAGGCGCGTGCCACGCGCGCAAAGGCGGCACCCAAGGTGTCCAAGTCGGAGTCCGCTTCAGCGGACGCCGCCGACGCTCCGCCAAAGAAGCCGGCAACCCGCCGTCGCGCGACCACCAAGACTGCGCCCGAGGAGGGCTGAGCACTCCACCAGTGGGTGGCTTTCGCACCCGCGGTCATCGCGCTGCGCTCGGCTTTGTGCAACGCAGCGTCCAGACCGGGCGTCCACCACACGCACTGCTGCTCGTCGGACCGGACGGCGTTGGCAAGACCACGCTGGCGCGTGATCTTGCGGCGGGCCTGCTTTGTCTGGCCGTCGATCCGGCAGCCCGGCCGTGCCGCAATTGCGCGGCCTGTCGCAAAGTAGACCACGGAAACCATCCCGACCTTCACCTCATGGAGCCCGAGGGTGCCGGGCAGCAGATCCGAGTTGGCCAGGTGCACGCGCTCGTATCTGAGCTCGCGCTGCTGCCACTCGAGGGGCGCTTCCGAGTGGCCGTCATCGAGCATGCCAACCGCCTCAACCCTGACGCCCAGAACGCGCTGCTGAAGACGCTGGAAGAGCCTCCAGGCAAGGTGTGCCTGATCCTTGCCGCCGACGACGCCTCCACGCTGTTGCCGACGGTCGTGAGCCGCTGCGCGCGCATCCGGCTGGGTCCTGTCGCCGCCGACACGATCGCCGAACTCATTGAACAGTCCGGGCTCGCAGACCGTGCCCGGGGCGCGGCGCTGGCGCGCCTCGCAGCCGGCCGTCCGGGTGCTGCCCTTGCGCTCGCCCGACGCCCAGAGGCTGCCCTCGCCCAGGCACGACTCTCGCGGACGTTGCTCGACCTGATCGACTCGGACCGTCGCCGCAGGCTCTCATCACAGTCGGAACTCATCGCGGATGGAGCCACGCTCGCCGCGGCGGCGGCCGGTACCAGCGAGGACATCGAGTCGACCGACGAAGGCGCGAGTCGCCCGCGCCGCGGGTCGCGCAGCTCGACGGCCGTGGGCGATCGCTCGGCAACCCGCCGCCCGAGCCCTGCTGAGCGCCGCTCCGCCGTCGCCCAGGTGGTGTCGGTGTGGCGGGACGTCTGTCGCGATCTGGCCGTTGCGGCGCGCGGCGGCACGCGCGAGATCCGCCAGCCGGACCTGCTGGACGACCTGACCCGAGCAGGAGCAACCGTCGACCCCAATGCGGTCGTCGGCTTCCTCACTCGCCTGGATGCTGCGTCACGTGCGCTCGATGCTTATGCCAATCCCGAGCTCGCCCTGGACGCGCTGTTGCTCGAGTGGCCGCGCGCCCAACAGCCGGCGTGACCGAGAAGAAGCGCCTCGAGGCCACGGTGCACGGCCGCGTGCAGGGTGTCGGGTTCCGCTGGTTCGTGCGCAGCAACGCGGCTCGCCTGAAGTTGGTCGGTTGGGTCTCCAACGACCCCTCGGGCAGCGTGGTCGTGGTCGCTGAGGGCGACGACGACGCTATCGACGAGATGGCGACCGAGCTGCGCAAGGGTCCGCCCGGTGCGGTGGTCGATGGCGTCGATACGGCATTTCCGCCACCCACAGGGGAGTTCGGTTCCTTTGCGATTCGTCCCGGTGGCCACTCAGGCGATTGACTCCGCGCGGCGACGAGTCATGGTCAGTGAGGCCGCGGGCCCGGTGCTATCGTCCGTCACATGCCGCTCGAGACCAAACAGGTAGCGTCCGCGCTTGCGCATGTGCCGCTGTTCGAGGGCATCAGCGACGAGTCGATGGCCCGGTTGAGCGCCGTTACCGGCGAGCTCGACTTCGAGGCCGGCCAGTTCATCGTCCTCCAGGGCCAGGTGGGTACCGGCCTGTACGTGATCCTCGACGGCTCTGCGCGCGTAGTGCGCGGCTCAGATGAGCTCGCTGTACTCGGGCCGACCGACTTCTTTGGTGAGCTGTCGGTAATCGACCAGATGCCGCGCAACGCCAGCGTCCAGGCGATCGAGCCGACCCGCTGCCTGGCCCTGGCCTCGTGGGATCTGCTCGACCTGCTGGAGAGTGATCCCAAGCTGGCGCTCAACATGATGCGCGTGCTGGCGTCCCGTGTTCGCCAACACGGCGAGCTCCACCGCCACTAGCCCGAGTCGAAGCGGATGGCGCTGAGTCCACAGGAGCTGGTCGACATGCTCAGCGGTCTGTCGCTGTTCGCCGACCTGTCGCGCCCGCAGCTCGAGCAGGTAGCCCACAAGATGACGGAGGAGTCATACCCCGTCGGCCAGCGCATCCTGCGCCAGGGCTTCACGGGCACTGGCTTCTACGTGATCCTCGACGGCGAGGTCGCGATCAAGATCGACAGCGAGGAGGTCGCGCGTCTCCAGAAGGGCGACTTCTTCGGCGAGATGTCGATCCTCCTCGGCGAGCCGCCGGTGGCCGACGTGGTCACGACGCGTCTGCTGCATGTTCTGCACCTGGGTGGGCCAGAGCTCGAGGGTTTCCTGCGCGATCATCCACAGGTGATGTATCGGATGCTCAAGGCCGTCGCCCTCCGTCTCTATAACGCGAGCCGGACCCGGAGCTGATCAGACGAGCCAGACATCCCCGGACCAGCCAGCCGGCCGGCCGTTTCCACCAGGCGACTATCCGGTGGTCGTCGTTGGCAGTGGCCCTGGCGGCCTCCAGACGAGCTACTACCTGCGCCACCTCGGGATCGACCACGCGGTCATCTCAGCCGACCCGTCGCCGGGTGGGATGTTTCGACGTTTCCCCTTCTTCCAGCGTCTGCTGTCGTGGACCAAGCCCTACGGCCCGGTGCCGCGCGAGGATCGTTTCTATCAATGGTTCGACTGGAACAGCCTCCTCGCCGAGGAACCGGAGAGCAAGGCGATCATGCCCACGCTCATGGACGGCTCTTCGTCATTCCCGTCGCGCCCCGAGATGGAGCTCAACCTGGCGACGTACGCACAGCGGACGGGCCTACGAGTCCGCTACGACTGCCGCTGGGAATCCACGCGCCGCGACGGCGAGCGCTTCGTCCTCCAGACGAGCGACGGCGAATACCGCTGCCAGGTGGCCATCTTCGCGGTCGGCATCGCCGAGCCATATAAGCCCGATACCCCCGGCTTCGAGCACGTGGCGCATTACGCGGACACCCGCAGCCCGGCTACCTACGCCGGGAAGCGGCTCTTCATCTGTGGCAAGGAGAACTCCGGCTTTGAGCTCGCGACTGGACTTCTCCAATGGGCCCAGCGGATCGTGCTCTGCTCGCCGCGCCCGGCCAAGCTGTCCGTCAACACTCACTCGCTCCTCGGCGTCCGGGCGCGTTACATCCAGCCTGTCGAGGACCAGATCCTGGGCGGCGGCGTCTTCATGCTGAATGCTTCCATCAATCGGATCGAGCGGCTGGGAAGCGGTTATCGAGTCCTCTGCTCGCGGTCCGAGGGTGGCCCGGAGCTCGCCGTGGACGCGGACGAGGTCATCGCCGCGACCGGGTTCGTGTGCCCGCTGCGCGACCTCCCCGATCTGGGCGTCTCGGTCTACGGACGAAGCCAGCTGCCTTCGATGACCAACTACTGGGAGAGCGCGACCCTCCCCGGGATCTACTTCGCGGGGACTATCGGCCAGGGGGTCTCGGGTATGAAGAAGTACGGCCTGCCCGCGAACTCAGGCGCCGTCCATGGCGCGCGCTACAACGCGCGGACGATGGTCTTTCATGTCGCGCAGAGGCACTTCGGCGTCGAGCAGCCGAGACCTGTGGTCGAGCCGTCGCGTCTGGTCGAAGCCCTACTCGAAGAGGCCACCCACGCGCCAGAGCTGTGGAACCAGAAGTCGTACCTGGCGCGCTCGTTCTCGCTCGACTCAGGCAAGGGGATCCTCGACGAGGGCATCGTGCCGCTGGCCGATTTCGTGGACACCGAAGGCTCTGCCGCGGTCGCGATCGCGGTCGAGACCGACGACACGGGCGACATCCATCCCGCGGTCTATGTACGCGAGCAGGGACGCCCGGCGGTCGAGACGCTGCTGTCATCTCAGCCGTTGCACGACTTCAGGACCGCAGAGCATCGCGCGCAGCTGTCCAGCCTTCTGAGCGGGGTCACGGCCGGCGCGGTCAGGTGAGTCGCGCCGCCGCAGGGCGTGCGGAGGGCGTCGAGCAGATCAACGCCGAGATCGTCTCCTGTGCCAGGTGTCCGCGTCTCGTCTGGTGGCGCGAGGAGGTGGCGCGCAAGCCTTTGGCGCGTTTCGCGGGGCAGCACTACTGGGCTCGGCCGGTCCCCGGCTTCGGAGATCCAAGGGCGCGGGTTGTCGTCATCGGGCTGGCACCCGCGGCGCACGGCGGGAACCGCACCGGCCGAGTCTTCACCGGTGATCGATCGGGCGACTTCCTTTTTCCGGTGCTGCACGAAACCGGCTTTGCCAATCAGGCCGTCTCGACCCATGCCGGCGATGGCCTGCGGCTGATCGACGCGTACGTCTGCGCTGTCAACCGCTGCGCCCCGCCCGACAACCGCCCGACACCCGTCGAGCGCGACAACTGCCTGCCCTTCCTCGAGCGCGAGCTCACGGTGCTGGACGGGGCGCGCGTTCTTGTCTGCCTGGGTGCCTATGCGTGGGACGGCGCCCTGCGTGCGCTGTCGGCGCGTGGCTACGAGGCGCGCCCACGGCCCCGGTTCGCCCATCGCGCCGAGGTATCCGTCGGTCCATACACGATGTTGGGCACTTTCCACCCCAGCCAACAGAACACGTTCACCGGCCGGCTGACGCGCGACATGTTCGTCGAGGTATTCCGCCGTGCGCGGGCACTGGCCGAGGAGCCCGTCGCCTAGCAGACCACGCGGTCTCCCTCCGCTGTCCGGGGTATGGTTATTAGCAATGTCGAAGCAGAGAGCGGGCGACGAGGACCTCCTGGCCGACCTTCACAGCGGCATCGAGCGGGGGGAGTTCCGGCTCGAGTACCAACCCGTGGTGAGGCTAGGTGGCGGGGTGGTCGCCGGCGCTGAGGCCCTCGTCAGATGGCGGCATCCGCGTCGCGGGACGATTCCCCCGAGCGATTTCCTGCCACTCGCGGAGAGCTCTGGCCTGATCGACCAGATCGGCTCGTACGTCCTGGACGAGGCATGCCGAGCGGCCGCCGGGTGGCCGCGCACGGCCGAAAGGCCGGGGTTCGTGAGCGTCAACGTGGTCCCGAGCCAGCTCCGCCACAAGGGCATCGTGTCGAGCATCCTGGGCATTCTCTCGGCGGCGGGGCTCGAGCCACGGCTGCTTACTCTCGAGCTGACGAGCGGCGTGAGCAAGGACATCGAGGTCATCACGGCTGCGCTGACTGACCTGCGAGAGGCCGGCGTTCGGATCGCGCTCGATGACTTCGGCATGGCCACGTCTCTGGCCGACCTCAAGCGGCTGCCAATCGATGTAGTGAAGCTGGCTCGGGAGTTCGTGGCCGACGTCACGACAACATCCGATACCGAGTCTGTCTTCGCGACGACACTGATCAACCTCGCAGACAGCCGCGGGGTAGAGGTCGTGGCCAAGGGAGTCGAGTCACGCGAGCAGGCATGGCGCCTGGCGGAGCTCGGCTGCCGTTTCGGCCAGGGCTTCTTCTTCAGCAAGCCACTGGGCGCCAGCGGGATGTTGTCGGTCCTTCGCCAGGGAACGCTGCGGGGCTGATCGACACGAGCTGGCTGGCGTGAGTGGCGCGCCCGGCGGGACTCGAACCCACGGCCTTCTGCTCCGGAGGCAGACGCTCTATCCGCTGAGCTACGGGCGCTCGACCTCAGGTTAGCAGCGGCATCCGACGGTCCTAACGGTTTCCCTCCGCCCGCGAACGGGTCGGTTCCCGGCGAGCCGCCGGAACCCGACTGTCGCTTGCGGAAAACGAAGCGACCCCTCCGAAGAGGGGTCGCTGCACTGTCCCGGCCGATCCAGCAGCCGAAGCTACTGGGACCCTGCCACGCCACAAGGGCATCTATCACGCCGGCTGCACCGGCTACCCTAACCCAACCTACCCATGACCTTGCGCCTGGGGCAGCACATGCCGCGTAAACGCGACATCCGTCACCTAGTTTACCTGACCCCTTCGAGCGCCTCAAGGGGTTATGCAGATTGCATAGTTAATATTCCGAAACCTGTATTGCGAGCGTGAATCGGGCAGAAACCGCCGATTCAGGGCCGATCGATCGTCACCCGTGTCATCGCTTCGGGATCCGCCGCGAGGTCATCGTCGGGGCCCGTGCGCGGCCCGGCGACAATCTGGTCGACGACGTCCATTCCTGCGGAAACCTCGCCGAAGATGACGTACGTGCGGAACCGCTCCAGCGCCGCGCGCGCGTCGTCGGATACGACGATGAAGAACTGCGAGCCCTGTGAGTTGGGCGCGTTGGTGCGGGCCATCGCCACGATCGCGCGGCCGTACTGGCCGACGACCGGCTCGTCCTGGATGGTGTACCCGGGGCCGCCGCCGCCTGTTCCCTCCGGGTCACCGCCCTGGATCACGAAACCGGGCACGATGCGATGGAAGACCACGCCGTCGTAGAACCCGGCCTCGGCGAGGTTGATGAAGTTCTCCGATGCCACCGGCGCTGACTCGGTGTACAAGTCGATGACGATGTCTCCGAGATCGGTCGCGATCGTTGCAGTCGTCCCGTCACCTGACGGCGCGGCTGGCGGGCTGGCCAGGGGAGTCGCCGACGGCGGTTGCAGGCTGAAGGTCGGCCGCGGCGAAGCTGACGGCGCCGGCGACGGTGATGGCGATGGACTCGCTCCGCCCGGGATGAAACCGAGCGCGTAGGCGAGCACGGCGAGGACCGCCACGATTCCCAGGACACCCGCCACTATCCAGATCGTGGGCATGCCCGACCTTTCGGGCTTGGGCGCCTGCCGACGCGAGAAACCAGGCCGGACTTCGCCACTCTGGTACACGTGCGACCGCTGCGCTGTTTGCTTACGACGCTTAGCCATTTGTCACCACTTGAGCTCCTAGTTCCGAAACGTCTCGAATTGCGCTGCTGTAGTCGATCGCGCCGGTGAATAGCGCTTCGCCGAGGATCAGGCTGTGCGCTCCGGCGCCGGCGGCAGCCCTGACGGCGTCCTGGTCCGTCGCGCCCCCGGCGAGTTGGATCTCGACATCATGGGATCGGGCCAGTTCCCCGATGCGGGGCAGGTCGGGAGGCGTCCAGTGCGAGATCACCACGCGGCGAACCCCCTCGGTCGCGAGCATCCCAAGTAGCTGCTCGAACGACGGCGGCGGACCGTGCCAGGGATATTCGCGCAATCGCTCCGGGCGCGCGTCCATACCCACCGCCAGCCAGTCACTTGCGACGCGGAGGCACGCGCGGAGGGTGTCGACTGACTCGGCCACCGCCCACAGCGGCACAACCACTCGTGTGGCGCCGGCGGCGAAGGCGAGCTCGATCTGTTCCGGGCCGTCGATGCCGCCGGCGACCTGTAGCGGCACGGCGACGGCGCGGGAGATGCGCTGGACGGCCTCGGTGTTCGCGGGCGCGCCCTGCACGGCGCCGTCGAGATCGACCAGGTGCAGCATCGGCGCGCCGAGCTCGACGAAAACCCGCGCGATGGCGTCCGGCCGATCCGTGGGCGTGCCCGTCCCACTGGCGGCGCCGGGCCAGAAGACAAGACGCGACCGACCGGCCTTCAGATCGAGGCTGGGGACAAGCAGCATCACAAGCGACGGTCGGACCCCGGCCTTGGCCGAGAGCCGAGCGGTTCGCGCGTAGCAGCGGCCGACAAGCGACGGCTGCGGAGGAGAATCATCAGTTGCTCCCGTTGGCCAGTAGCCGACGGTGGAAGCTGATCGGCAGGCTCCCCTCGCGCAGCAACGCGTCATGGAAGCCGCGTAGCGAAAAGCGTTCGCCGAGACGTTTCTTCTCGTGCTCGCGCAGCCGCAGCAACAGGACCTTGCCCAGCAGGTAACTCAACTGGTAGGTCGGGGTGTAGGTGTAGCGGTTGACTTCGGCCGTCGCGTTCGGGCGCTCGAAGCCGGTCTGCTCGACCATGAACTCGATGGCATCCGCGACGGTCATGTCGCCGCGGTGGAGCTTGATGTCAAGGATGATCCGGCAGGCGCGCCAGACCGCGTCCGTGTACATCATGAGTCGGTGGCTCGGGGCGGTGTCGAAGCCCTCTTCGCGCATCATCTGTTCGCAGTACATGGCCCAGCCCTCGACGAACTCTGGGGCGTCGACCAGCACGCGGACGAGGCTGGGATGGGTGTTGGCAGCGGCGAGCTGGTGGTGATGTCCGGGGTACGCCTCGTGGATGCTCGTGTTGTAGATCGACGCGTAGTTGTGCTCGCGCATCGCTCCGGCGCCTCCGTCGACCGAGGGTGTCACGAGATACAGGCCCTTGGGGACGCTGCCCTTGCCGAACTTGGGCGGGCTGAAGTAGGCCGCGAAAGGCATGACGTTGCGCAGGTATTCGGGCGTTTCGACGACAGAGATCGCTTCGCCCTCGGGAAGGGAAGCGATGTCGTGGTCGACGATGAACTGGCGGGCCTCGTCCATCGCGCTTCGGTAACCATCGAGGGCACCCGAGAACTCCGCGGGATGGTCTGATTTGACGCGGTCGACGACGTCTTCCGCCGATGCACCTGCGTCGATCTCCAGTGCCACCTTCCGCCTGTGGTCACGGTTGAGCGCGAGCTGCTCCTCACCGATCGCGAGGATCTGGTCGGTATCGAGATCGTCGAACGCGCGCAGGCCGACGAGCTCGTCGTAGCGATCGGATCCGAGCGCGAAATCATCGGTCGCGGATCCGAGCTGCTCGCGCAGCCAGCCCGCGTATGACTCGAGCGCAGCGGCGGCTGCGGCCGAGGCGCGCTGGAGCCGAGCCACTTCCGGGTGATCGTCACCCAGTTCGCGCTGCGCCGCAGCCGTCACCTCGTTGAAGAGTGAGGGCAGCGAGCGGGTAGCCTCCAGCTCCATCTCGTTCCACAACAGAACGGGCGGCTGACGTCCGAGCCTCGATTTCTGTTGCTCGATGTGGGTGGGCGCGGCCTCGAGGCGCGAACAGATCGCGGCGAAGCGCTCCGCCCACGGACGCGTGCCCCGGGCGAATACCAGAAAGATGCCGTCGCCTATCTCATCGGTCGCGTTGACGCGCCGCTCCCAGACGCGGTGAACGTCGTCATCGAAGATCTGCCGCCGCGTCGTGAACAGGGCCAGCTCGCGCTCAACGGCGTAATAGGGGGAGAGCTCGGCGCCTTCGATTGCCTCGAGTCGTGTCGCGAAGGTTTGCGCCGCCGCCGTTTCCGCGAGAAGTGCCTCGCGGCTGCCGTCGGCCAGCTCGGAATCGTGCTCGTCGAGGCCGAGGTAGGTGCCGAACACCGGATATCGACGCATCAGATCGGCGAAGCGATCGCGGACGAGTGCGTCGAGCTGCCTGTCGGCGGAATTGGTCGGTGGCGGTACGGCTGCCCCGGTCAGGTATGTCGAGCCGGCGACCTCGCTCTGAGCCGTCACGCCGCGGTGGCTGCGGGAGCGGGAGCGAGCCCGATTGAATGCAACGCGCGGCGCACGCCGCTGATCGCAACGTCGACGTCCGCCTCATCGATGCCGTAGTGCGTCACGGCGCGAATGCGATCGCCGCCGGGGTAATCGATCATCAGGACGCCTTCATCGCGCAGCGCGTCGAGGAACTTGGAGCGCAGTTCTCGGCGTTGCAGCTCGAAGAAGACGAAGTTCGTGCGCACGCGCGCGGGCTCCAGACCTACGATCCCGGGCAGGTCCGCCAGGCCATCGGCCAAGCGCCGCGCGTTGACATGGTCCTCGGCCAGGCGGTCGATCATCCCTTCCGATCCGTCGCGCAGGGCGACCAGCCCGGCTGCCGCGAGCACGCCAGCCTGGCGCATTCCCCCGCCGATCATCTTTCGCGCCCGTCGCGCCTTCCAGATGAAATCGCTCGAGCCGACGACCACCGATCCCACCGGGCAGGCGAGGCCCTTGGACAGGCAGAACGTGGCCGAGTCGGCAGGGGCGAGCAACTTGCGCACGGGCGTGCCCAGCGCGACCGATGCGTTCCAGATGCGAGCGCCGTCGACGTGGAGTGGGACACGCCTTTCCGCGGCGACCTTGCCCACCGCGGAGACATAGTCGGCCGGGAGCGGCTGGGCCATGGAATCGGAGTGCGTGTTCTCGACCATCACGAGAGAGGTGATCGGGTCGTGGACATCGTCCGGGTTGCGGAAGGCGCGGCGGATCTGCTCGAGGTCCATCTTTCCCTCGTCGTCCCAGGGCAGCAACCGCATTGACGCTCCGACAACGACGGCGTGGTTGGCCGCTTCGTGGGCGAATGTGTGTGCGCCCTCACCGGCGATGATCTCCCCGCCGCGCGGCACCTGGGCCATCAGGCTGACGAGATTGCCCATCGTGCCGCTGGCGACGAACAGCCCTGCCTGCTTCCCAGTGAGCTCCGCCGCGCGGTCCTCGAGTGCGATGACGGTGGGATCGTCACCGAAGACATCGTCGCCCAGTTCAGCGTCGGACATCGCCCGACGCATCTCTGGCGTCGGGTGCGTGACCGTGTCGGAGCGCAGATCGATGGGCTGGTCGGGCATGGGGGGCCGAGTATAGGTCGCTGTTCGAGGTCGTCCCACCCGCGCGGCATCCGGGCATCTGGCAGGCTCTGACGTGCACGCCGCCGCAAAGTGGTGACACGGCGCACCAAAGTGCCCCTGGTACTTTTGGCTACCTCTAGCCATGTACGAATGGCGTACTAATCTGCCCGGAGACGGCTGTGCTCGCCTTCTCGCTCCCCGTCCAGGGCGCGACTCCGTCATCAGTGCTGCTGGTGACCATGAACGGACAGGAAGTCCTTCCGCGCGGCGCGGACCCGAACGGTTTTGCCAACATCAAGATCAGCCTGTACGTGAACCAGTTCAAGGCCTGCTACACGCTGTCTGTCGGGAACATGGCGTACATGAGCCACCTCGAGATCCACCAGGCCGTCAAGGGCCAGAACGGGCCCGAGGTCCTGGGTATGGAAGCCGGCGGCTACCGCACAACTTGGACGTCCTGCAACACGGGGTGAGCCAGGACCTGATGCGCGCCATAGCGGCGAATCCGGGTGGTTACTACCTCGTAGCAAAGACGTGCCAGTACGGCTGGGGCGCAGTCCGGGGCCAGCTCAGGACGCGCGTCTAGCCTCTCCCTTGCCCCGTTCGGCCACGCGCCCGCAGCCTCGGTGGTGGCGCCGCGAAGGAACTTAATCCTCGATCGTTGAGTCATAGGCGCCTGCGACCAGATGGGTCTCATGAACGATCGAGGAGACTCTTCGATGGGCAAGCGCTTCAGCCGTCCGATCACGGCATTCCTTGGCGCGATTGGCGCTCTCCTGCTGGCGGCCGGACCAGCCTTCGCCTGCGGTGGCCTTATCGGCCCCAACGGAGCGGTAAACCTGCTCAATACGACGACGCTCGCCGCGTATCACGATGGCGTCGAGCATTACGTCACCGCGTTCCAGTTCGCGGGCGGAGGCGGCGAGTTCGGCTCGCTCGTTCCGCTCCCGGGCGTTCCGACCTCGGTCGAGCGTGGCGGCGACTGGACACTTCAGCGCCTCATCCGCGAGACCGATCCCGTGCCTCAACGCGAGCTTCTTGACGCGTTCAGGGCTGAGGCAGCGAGCGCCGAGGTGATCCTCACTGTTCGCATCGATGCCCTGGACATCACGGTCCTCCGCGGAGGCGCCAACGAAGTTGGCCAATGGGCAACCGACCACGGGTTCCGGCTTCCGCCCGATGCACCCGAGGTGCTCGATTTCTACGCTTCCAGGAGCCCGATCTTTCTCGCCGCGGTCTTCGACGGCGACGCCGCCAGCGAGCGCGGCCAGGCCGTCGGCGACGGCACGCCGGTCCACATCACGATCCCTACGGACAACCCGTGGGTGCCGCTGCGCATTCTTGCTCTCGGCAAAGGCGCTGCGGAGCGTGTCGACGCGGACGTCTACCTGCTCACTGATCGAGCGCCGAGCATGCTTCCCCGGGCGACTGGCGCGAACGGCCTGTTCCTCGAGCACTACGCGGCCGCGAGCGACCTGCTGCTCGACGACCTGCGCTCCGACGCCGGCATGGGCTGGGTGCCCGAGCGCGGCTGGCTGACAAAGGTCGGCATCGATGCCGCGGCTGGAGATCTCAAGTTGGACCTGGCGATTGACGCGAGCGGCGCAGGCCAACCCTCGCCGGTGAAGGCGGGTGTGACGGCACAGTTCACTCCGCTGACGTGGGGGCAACCGAATCTCTGGTGGATCCTTGCCGGGGCTGTCGCCGCGACCGTGCCCTTCTGGATCGCCCTGGTGATCGTGACCCGCCGGAGGTTCGTTCAGCCGGACGCGGCATGAGCCGAGGTCGATTGGCGGACTGGGTAACAGTCGTCGCGTTCGCTGCGGTATCCGCGCTGGCCGCCGGGCTGATCGCGTTCGACCCGGTGTCGGCCGCACCCGTGCGGGTAGACATTCGTATCCGCTACTCGCACTTCGATCGAGGTGCGCTGACAGTGCCCTACGGCAGGCCGGTGACGTTCGTCCTGCACAACGACGACCCGATTGAGCACGAGTGGCTCGTCGGCGACGAAGAGATGCATCGCGTCCACCGAACGGGGACTGAGGCGCATCACGGCAGCAGGCCCACCGAGGTATCCATTCCGCCGCTGACGACCATCGAGACCACGGTCACGTTCACCGAACCGGTGGCCTGGAACTACATCTGCCACCTGCCGGGGCACGAGGCGTATGGGATGGTTGGGCTGCTGACCGCTCGCTGAAGCGGCGCTCAACAAAGGGCCGCTGATACCCTTTGCAACCGCTGCCTGGATGCACGTCCGGGGCGCGTGGATTGGGGACGCGACCGAGCTTTTTGACTGCAAACCGCGGACTTATTGCTGCCGGAATTGTTGTCGCGCTCGTCGCCGTGGTCGGCGGCGCTGCACTCCTGAATAAGCCCGCGGCGCCCCCAGGCCCAACCGCGACATCGGCCGCCGTGATACCCACGCCTTACATCGCCAGCCCCTCATTTCATATTCCAGCCAGCCCGGAGATAGTCGAGACTCCCGCTCCGACGCGGTTGCCGCGGCCCACCGAGACCCCGCCGCGGCCCACCGAGACCCCGCCGCAGCCCACCGAGACCCCGCCGCAACCGCCGCTCGTCGAGATGCCGTTCGTGCCCGTGGTCGGGTTCTGGTCTACGCGAACGGAGATATCCCGGCAGGAGCTGCTTGACGCCGCACGTGGAACCAGCGCGCAGTTCTCCACTTTCCTGGTTCCGACCGGAGACGAGGCAAGCATCGCGGACATGCTCGCGCAGGGCATGACGTTCCAGACCGGAACCGTCGCCGAGATCGAGCTGGCGGTCAAACAGGACGGCGTCCTCGGAATTCTGCGCGCCACTGATGTCTCCCAGCGCGTCCGCGCGCTCGCCGTCGATGGCGTTTCCGTGTTCGGAAACCACCGCGTGGTCGATGTGGACGACTGGCCCCTGCTGGGCCATGTGGTCACGACGGAGGGCTGGGACCAAGCGGCGCTCTGGACGCTCGTAGCAGCGGGCGACGTGATGATGGATCGAGCCGCGACGAGGATCACCCTGATCGACGGCGAGGGCGGCGATTACCTGTTCGACGGCGGCACGGCGCGAATCACCGGTATGCGCTGCTGCTCGTCCTGGCGCGGCGACCTTCTGCCGATCAGGGAACGCACCGGCAATCGCGGCCTGGTACGAGAACTGCTGACGCGAGCGGACCTGGCCATTAGCAATCTCGAGACGGCCGTTCTCGTGGACGCCCCATACCACCGGGGAGGCTTCACGCTGACCGCGGATGTCACGCTGCTCGACGCGGTGGACAGAGCGGGATTGGACTTCATGTCGGTTGGCAACAACCACATCCGCGACGCGTATGAGCACGGCCTCCTGACGGCCATCAGAGAGCTCGACGCCCGTGGCATCGCGCACAGCGGCGCGGGGCTCGGGCCCGACGCGGGGGATCCTGGGTACCTGGATGCGAACGGCGTCCGGATCGCAGTCATTTCGTGCGAGGACATCGTGCCCGAGTGGGTCGCCGACCGGAACACGGTCGGTACGTTCAACTGCAGCCTCAGTGACGTCGCCGGCCGCGTCCGCAAGGTTCGCCCCACCGCCGACCTTGTCATCGTCTTCCCGCACTGGGGGAGGCAGTACAGGCCAGTTCCGGTCTCGTATGAGCGCGAGCTGGCGGCCGACTGGGTGTCAGCCGGAGCCGACATGGTCATCGGGATGCACTCGCACGTCGCCGGGGCGATCGAGGACATCGACGGACGTGTGGTCTTCTACTCGCTGGGCAACTTCGTCTTCGACATGGAGTACCGCCAGTCGACGGTGATGGGAGTCGTGCCCGAGATGACCTTCAGTGGCACTGAGCTGATCCAGATCGAGCTGCACGCGACGTTGCTCGTGGACACGCAGCCCAACCTAGTTGCCCCGGAGGATGGTGGCGACTTCGTGTTCGACCAGATGCGCGAGGCATCGGAGGGCCTGCTCGACTACTGAGCGAGGCTCGGAACAGCCCGCTGGTATCCTTTGCCATCGCTGCCCGGACCCGTGGTGTAGCGGCCCAACATGCCAGCCTGTCACGCTGGAGATCGCCGG
>JBBDRY010000086.1:0-29269 GCA_040905225.1 Chloroflexota bacterium
GGCGCGGAGATCGTCGACGTGGACCTGCCGCACACCGACTACGGCCTGGCCACGTACTACATCATCGCCCCGGCCGAGGCGTCGGCGAACCTGGCGCGCTACGACGGCGTCCGCTACGGCCACTCGACGCGACTGCCGGGCGCCGACTACATCGCCGACTACCTGGCCACGCGCGGTTCCGGCTTCGGCGCCGAGGTCAAGCGCCGGATCATGCTCGGCACCTACGCGCTGTCGGCCGGCTACTACGACGCCTACTACCTGAAGGCGCAGAAGGTGCGCACGCTGATCAAGTCCGACTTTGATCGCGCCTTCGAGACCGTCGACGCGATCGTCGCCCCGACGAGCCCCACTGTCGCCTTCGGCTTCGGCGCCCGACTCGCCGACCCAGTCTCGATGTACCTCTCGGACGCGTGCACGCTGCCTGTCAACGTCGCTGGTCTACCGGGGCTGTCGGTGCCATGCGGGCTGTCGGAGGGCTTGCCGGTCGGTCTTCAGCTGATTGGTCGGCCGTGGGACGAGTTGCGGCTGCTCCAGCTCGGGCGCGCGTACGAGGCGATAACCGCCGCCGCCGATTGGCGCAGCCTTGAACCGCGCGACCTGCCATTGCTGACGGACCCCAAGACGCCCTCAGCGATCGACCGCGCCGCAGCGGTCGCGGCGGCAGCGTGAACCTATACTCGGACGGCGCCCCATCCGAGGAGCCCCGATGACCGATTCAGTGCTCACCCGCCAACGACTGTCCGAACGTGTGCGCGCCGTGCCGCCGTCCGGCATTCGCAAGTTCTTCGACGTCATCGCGACGATGCCTGACGTCATCAGCCTCGGCGTCGGAGAGCCTGACTTCGCGACGCCGCCGCAGGTGGTCGAGGAGGGCGTGCGATCCTTGCGCAGCGGGCGCACGCACTACACAAGCAACTACGGGACGCTGGAACTGCGCCGCGCGCTGTCGACCCATCTCGAGCGGCTGTACGGCGTCGGCTACAACCCCGAGACCGAGATCGTCGTCACCGTCGGCGCCTCTGAGGCCGTTGCGGCGGCGATGGCCGCGATCGTGGACCCGGGCGACGAGGTCGTCCTGCACGAGCCCTCGTACGTCGCCTACCTGCCGTCGATCCTGTTCAACGGCGGCGTCCCGGTATTTGTGTCCACCAACGCCGCGGACGGTTTCGAGCTCGACCCTGCGGAGGTGGAAGCCGCGATCACCTCGCGCACCAAGGTCCTCTTCCTGGGCTACCCATGCAACCCAACCGGAGCGGTCCTGTCGGAAGCCAAGCTGCGCGCAATCGCCGAGATCGCGCAGCGGCATGACCTCATCGTCGTCAGCGACGAGATCTACGACCGCCTCGTCTACGGCGGCCACAAACACCTGCCGATCAGCAGCCTGCCCGGAATGCGCGACAGGACCGTGTTCATCGGCGGCTTCTCCAAGGCCTACGCGATGACCGGCTGGCGCGTTGGTTACGCGTGCGCGCCGGCCGAGATCCTCGAGGGCATCGTCAAGGTGCACCAGTACGAGATCATGTCCGCGCCCACGACGGCCCAGGATGCCGCGGTCGTAGCACTCACGGCCGCCGAACCGGACGTGCAGCGGATGGTCCACGAGTACGACCGGCGCCGCCAGATGTTCGTGGCCGGCCTCAACGAGATCGGCCTCGCGACGGCCGAACCCAAGGGAGCCTTCTACGCCTTCCCGAGCATTCGACCATCCGGCCTCACGAGCGAGGAGTTCAGCGAGCGCCTGCTTTTCGAGGAGCACGTCGCGGTGGTTCCGGGCTCCGCTTTTGGAGCTTCCGGGGAAGGCCACGTCCGTGCCACCCTGGCGACGTCCTACGAGGACCTAGCGGAGGCCCTCGTCCGCATCCGCCGCTTCGTGACCGCAGTTCGGAGCTGATGACCGCTCCTGCCGCGGCGCGCTACGAGGTCGTCATCGGCGTCGAGATCCACGTTCAGCTGAAGACGGCCTCGAAGATGTTCTGCGGCTGCTCGTCTGACGTTCGCGGAGCATCGCCCAACTCGCTGACATGCCCCGTCTGCCTCGGGCTGCCAGGTGCGCTGCCGGTAATCAATCGACGCGCCGTCGAGCACGTGCTGGCAACGGGGCTGGCCATCGGCGCTCGCATCCCCGAGGTCACCCGCTGGGATCGGAAGAACTATTTCTATCCGGACCTGCCCAAGGGCTATCAGATCAGCCAGTACGACCTTCCCTTGACTTCTGGCGGGACTTTGACGGTGGAAACGTCCGACGGACCCTTCGAGGTGGGCATCACGCGCGCTCACCTTGAGGAGGACACGGCGCGGCTGCTCCACCAGGCGGGCCCGGATGGCGGCAGGGTGAGCCTCGTTGATTTCAACCGTTCCGGCATCCCGCTGATGGAGATCGTGACCGATCCGGTTATCCGGTCGGCCGAGGCCGCGCGTCGCTATGCCGAGGAGTTGCGGCTGCTGCTTCTCACCATCGGAGCGTCGGATGCGCAGATGGAGGAGGGGCAGATGCGCGTCGAGGCCAACGTGTCACTGCGCCAAGCCGGGGCGTCGAAGCTGGGCACGCGGGTCGAGGTCAAGAACATGAACTCGTTCCGCTCCGTTGAGCGTGCGATCGCGTTCGAGGTCGAGCGCCAGACGCGGGCCCTGGATGCTGGTGAGGTGCTGACACAGGAGACTCGCGGCTGGGATGACAACCGCGGCGAGACGTACACCATGCGCCTCAAGGAGGAGTCCGAGGACTACCGCTACTTCCCGGAGCCCGACCTGCCGCCGCTGCGCACCGACGCCGCCGTGCTGGACAAGATCCGCTCGTCCATGCCGGAGCTGCCACAGGCCCGGCGAACCCGCTACCAGTCAGAGCTGGGCCTGTCGGCGTACGACGCGACTGTCATTGCAGGCAGCGGCGGCGCTTACTTCGACGCGGCGATGGGCTCCGGGCAGGACGCCGATCCGAAGCGGCTAGCAAGCCTCTTCTCGAAGATCGCGCTGCGTGAACTCAAGACGCAGCCCGATCTGCTGTCCACGCGCGATCCGGCGCAGCTGGCGCGCGTATCCGAGCTGGCGGCGTCAACCGAGATCTCCAGCTCGAACGCCGAGCAGGTTTACGAGCGGCATCTCCGCACTGGGGAGACGGTCGACGCGATCGTGGCCGAGCTCGGACTCAGCCACATCAGCGACTCGGGCGCGCTGATCGACGTGATTGAGCGCGTGCTGGCTGCCAACCCAGCCGCCGTGGCCGACTTCCGAGCGGGCAAGCTCCAGGCGGTGAAGTTTCTGACCGGTCAGGCGATGAAGGAAACCCGCGGCCAGGCGAACGCCGCCACGCTCCAGCAGTTGCTCGAGGAGCGACTCCAACGATCCTGAATCTGCTGTTATGGGCCAGCGGGCTCGCACTGATTGGCATTGCCATCTGGCGCGTTCGCGCGCCTCTCGCCCGCATGAGTGACCTGGACCAGTTGGCCGAGAACGCTCGCCGCTACGAATCTTGGCGCGGGGGAAGATCAGGCGGCGGCCCGACGGGGACGACGGGCGCCGAGGTCATGCGCTCCCTACTGCGCCGCCAGGTATCCACGTGGACAGCGGTCGGCGCGGTCGGCATCGTTCTCCTGATCGCTGGCTTTGTGATTCGCTAGCGGCCGATACGACGATGCTCGATCGCCGTGCAGCGGTCCATCACGACGGCGAGGCCGCCCTCGCTCGCGATCTGCGCCGCTTCCCAGTTGACTACGCCGAGCTGCAGCCATAGAGCGCCCGCGCCGGTCGCGACGGCGCTGCGCGCAATGTCGGGCGTGTGCTCCGGCCGCCGAAAGACGTCGACGATGTCGACTGGACCCGAGGCGGCGACCGCCTCTTCGAGAGTGGCGTAGGCGCGCTCGCCGAAGATCTCGTCAACGTTCGGGTTGATCGGAACGACCTCGTAGCCGTGGTCGAGCAGGTACGCCATTACCCCGTGAGAGGGCCGTGCCGGATTTGGCGACGCGCCGACCATCGCGATACGCCGTGCACGGGCCAGGAGCTGAGGAGCCTCCTCCGAATCGAGAATCGCTACCGGACCGGTTTCCTCCTGGGAGTCCAGAACGTCCCACGCCACGCGTCGTTCATCCATAGCCCAACCATTTTGATCGATCAGGCAGGACTCTCGCGCTCGTAGGGCCGGCCGACGGCTGCGGGTGGGGTGCTCCGGCCCACGACGCCGGCGAGGACGATGATGGTGATCAGGTAGGGGAGTGCCGAGAACAACTGGGGCGGAATGGTGGTGAGGATGTCGCCCAGTTGGCCAGTCGGCGGGCTCGTCCTGATCGCGATGCCGAGTGAGCCTGCCCCGGCGAACAGCAGGGCCGCGGCAAACGCGCCGATTGGGTGCCAGCGCCCGAAGATCAGCGCCGCCAGCGCGATGAACCCGCGACCGTTCGTCATGCCGTTCTCGAACGAGCTCCCGAAATCGAGCGTGAACCACGCCCCGCCCAGGCCGGCAAACAGGCCACCCAGGATCACGTTGCGATAGCGCAGCCGGATCACATCGATGCCCGCAGTCTCGGCGGCTTTGGGATGCTCCCCAACGGCGCGCGTGCGCAGTCCCCAGCGCGACCTCATCAGCAGGATCTGCACGACGATCACGAGGACGATCACCGACATGGTGATCGGGCCCTGGTGGAGGAACATCTCGAATATCCAGCCCACGAATGGAATGTCGGTCAGCTGCTGCGGCGGCTGAAACGGCACGAACTTGCCGCCGGTCGGCGTGGACGACCGGCTGAGCAGCAGGTTGACGTAGCCAGTTACGCCAAAGGCAACGATGTTGATGATCGTGCCGCTGATGATCTGGTCGACTCGCAGGCTTATCGAGAGCCAGGCATGAACGAGCGAGGCAACGACGCCGGTGGCCAACGCCGCGAGCAACCCCGCGACTATCGGAATCGTGATCCCGAACACGATACCGGCTGGCTGGCCCGGGGCCATCTGGCCGACTACGGACGCGACCCACCAGCCGAAGAACGCGCTGGCCAACATCATCCCTTCGATGCCGATGTTGACCACGCCCGAGCGTTCGTTCATCACGCCGCATAGCGCTCCGAGGGCAAGCGGTGCAGCGAGGGCCAGAATGATCGTCCCGTTGCGGGTCAGGACGTCGACCAGGAACAGCAGCAGCTGAAGCAGCAGGCCGAGAACGGGAACGTCCAACAGCCCTTCCATCTACGGCGCCGTCGTCTGTCCGCTGTACGTGCGCGTCACGGTCTGCAGTTCGTCGACGCCGCCGCCCGCTGCCGCTTTGATCCGGAAGATCCGCCGGACCACCAGCTCAGCCGCGAGGAAGAAGAGGATCACTCCCTGTAGTAGATCGATCATCTGTGTCGGGATGCCGGCCTGGCTCTGCATGGCAGCAGCGCCGGCGCGCATTCCGCCCAACAGCAGTGCGCCGAATACGATGCCCACCGGATGGGCTCGACCCAGGAGCGCAACGGTGATCGCATCGAATCCGATATTCGTGGAGTAGGCGGCGGCCATGTAGCGCTCGCGTCCGAGGATCTCGATTGCCCCGCCGAGACCGGCGAGCAGACCGCCGAGCGTGAGGGCTAGTACAACGAGCCGCCGCGGCTTCATTCCGGCGTAACGCGCCGCGTCCGGATTGGCTCCTACCGTGCGGATCTCGAACCCGACCGTGCTGCGGAACAGCAGCCACCAGATGATGGGCACGACCACGACAGGGATCAAGATTCCGAGATGCGCCTCGTGGCCCGTTCCCTGGTTGATGATCGCGGGCAATGCCGCGTTGCCCACATCGTTCGACCGCGCGAAGGACGCGCCAACCGCGCGCAACGGCCCGGCGATCGCGTAGCCAACGATCTGCAGGGCGATGTAATTGAGCATGATCGTGGTGACGACTTCGTGGGCCCCGGTGTAGGCCTTCAAGAAACCGGGGATGAAGCCATAGATGGCGCCGGCGATCACCCCGGCTAGCAGCGCAAGCGGAACCGCGACAAAGGGGCTGGCGCCCGCAAGTGCCGCACCGGCACCGGCTGCGGCGAGGGCGCCGACCAGGAACTGCCCTTGGCCGCCGATGTTGAAGAGACCGGCCTTGAACCCAAGTCCGACGGCGAGACCGACGAGGACTAGCGGGGTGGCGTTGGAGATCGTGTCGACAATTGCGTTGAACGAGAGGACAGACCCCTGGAGGAGGGCGTAGTAGGTACGAAGTGGCAGAACTACGTCGAGGTGGCCAGTGACGAGAGGGCTGGACACGATGAGCACCACCGCGCCCACCAGGAAGGCAAGCACGATGGCCCCCGCGGGAACCGCGACCTGGCGGCGGATGCGCGTGATCATGCTCAAGCGGAAGCTACCGGCGCCTCGACCGGAGTGATTCCTCCGCCGCGGCCGCCGGTTGCCATCAGCAGACCAACTTCCTCGCGCTCGGCAGTGCGCCCGTCCAGGACGGCCACGATTCGACCGCGGTACATCACGCCCACGCGATCGGCCAGCTCGAGAACCTCATCCAGCTCGGCTGACACGAGCAACACTGCCGTACCCGCGTCGCGCTTCGCGATCGCCTGCTTGTGAATGAACTCCACGCTTCCGACATCGAGCCCACGCGTGGGCTGGTCCAGTACGAGCAGGGTCAGCTCCCCGTCGAACTCTCGTGCCACGACGACTTTCTGCTGGTTGCCGCCCGAGAGCGTGGAGGCGATAACCGTGGCCGACGGCGTCCTGCAGTCGTACCTCTCGATCAGGTCGTTCGCGTGCACCAGGATGGCTTGTTCGTCTCGAACCGGGCCTCGTGCGAATGGCTTCTCGTAGTACTCGTTCAACACGAAGTTGTCCGTCAGTGGAAACGACAGAACCATGCCGAAGCGGTGCCTGTCGGCGGGGACGAAGGCAACTCCCATCTCGTGCAGGGCCCGTGGCTCGGCGTTGGTGATGTCGCGCTCGTCCAACGTGATCTGTCCCGCGCTAGGGCGGCGCAAACCGGTGATCGCCTCCACCAGCTCGTCCTGGCCGTTGCCGGCCACGCCGGCAATCCCGAAGATCTCGCCAGCGCGGACCTCGAACTCGACGCCGTGGACCACCTCGCGGCCACGATCGTTCTTGACGTTCAACCCGCGTACTGAGAGCCGTGGCGCGCCGGGATGGCTTTCACCGCGATCGACGGTGAGCTGAACCTCCCGACCAACCATCAGCTCGGCCAGGTCCTCTTCGTTTGTCGCCGAGGGCACGCGCTCGCCGACGACACGCCCACGTCGGATGACCGTGATGCGATCAGCTATTTCGAGCACTTCGTACAGCTTGTGACTGATGAAGACGATGCTGTGTCCCTCGTCCCGCAGACGACGCAAGACTCCGAAGATCTCCGTGGTTTCCTGGGGAGTCAGCACTGCTGTCGGCTCGTCGAGCACGAGAATGCGTGCGTCGCGATACAGGGCCTTCAGGATCTCGACCCGCTGCTGCCAGCCAACCGAAAGGCGGCCGACCTTCTCGTCCGGGTCTATCTCGAAGCCGAAGCGCTGGCCCAGTTCGCGGATGCGCTTTCGTGCCTCGGAACGGTCCATGAAGATGGCGTTGGTCATCGTCTCGTCGCCGAGAAGGATGTTGTCGGCCACGGACAGGACGGGCACGAGCATGAAGTGCTGGTGGACCATGTTTATGCCGCGCCGGATGGCGTCTGACGGCCCGGCGATCTGGACGGCCTCGCCGTCCAGCAGGATGTCGCCCTCGTCCGGCTTGGCCAGCCCGTAGAGGATGTTCATCAGCGTCGATTTGCCGGCGCCATTCTCGCCAAGCAGGGCGTGGATCTCGCCCGGGCGAATCTGAAGGTCGATGTGGTCGTTCGCCAGAACGCCCGGATAGCGCTTCGTGATGCCGCGCATCTCGAGCGCCGGCGCGCTGACTCGGTTGTCGGCGACAGGCATCCCAGGCTCCGCCGAGGTCATCTCGGACTTCGCCGACGTCATGTCGGACATCTGTGTGGGGTGCCTTCGATACCTAGAGAGCGGGATAAAGCGAGCGGGCTGCCACCCGGATGAGCGGCAGCCCGCCCACGCTTAGGGCAGTGCCCCGTTAGTGCCCGTTACACAGGCACCGAAGGGGGTTGTCGTACATGCCTGGAGGGTGCCGGCCTTCAACGCCGCGGTGGCAGCGTCGATGAGTGCCTGCGTTGCTGGAGTGATCAGGGTGGAGTGCTCGTGGAAGCTGGACAGGCCGACGTCGTCCGTCGTCAGATCGAGCTTGAGGCCGCCGCCCTTCGCGGTGCCGTCCTTGACGCGAACGATCGCGTCCGAGACGTTCTTCTTGAGCTTCTTCTCGGCGCTCACCACTGTGCACGCCTTAGCATCTGGGAACGATTCGTACTGATCGACATCGACGCCGATGGCCCAGATGTTGGCCTCGCAGGCGGCCTGGAGCACGCCGTTACCGGTCAAGCCGGCCACCTGGAACATAACGTCGATGGTCGGGTTAGCAGTGAGCATCTGCTGGGCGAATGCCTTGCCGCCAGCCTGGTCGGCGAAGGCCGCTGCGTCCGGGTTAGGCGATACGTACTGCACTACGACCTGGATGTTCGGGTTGACGGACTTCGCGCCGTTGGCGTACCCGACGATGTAATTCGGGACCGCCGGAACGGAGTACGTTCCGCCGACCGCGCCAATCACGCCGGTCTCGCTGATCGAGGCAGCCACGATGCCGGCCAGATAGCCGGGCTGCTGCTCTTTCCAGCCGATTCCCTGGTAGTTCGGGAGAAGCACGGCCGGATCGCCGGCGCATGTGAAGGTGGGGTCAGGGGCGCCGGCCGCATCGATGCAGATGAACGACTGGTCGACGCCGATGAACTTGATGGTCGGATTGGCTTTTGCTGCCTTGGCTGTGTCGTTACCGGCGGCGAACCCAACCGTGACGATGATGTCGTACTTCTGGTCCACGAACGACTGAATGTTGCGGGCGATGTCCGCCGATACGGCACTGACTGCTGACGCGGCGGTGCCACCGACCCTGGTTGCGCCGTCCTGGGCGCCTTCCCACGAGAATTGGTTGAAGTTCTTGTCATTCAACTGGCCGACGTCGGTCACGAGACCGATCTTGAGGCCAGCGGGTGCGGCCGGGGTACAGCCCGAAATCGCGATGGCGGCGATGGCCATCAGGGCCAGCGCAAGCGAGCGGATACTCATTAATCCTCCTTCAACGCGGCGGAAGGGCCAGCCACCTCGAATTGAAACCTGGCTCGTTACATGCCGCCGACTCGGCCGCATCGTACGGGACTGACACACGGGTCGCAACACGTCTTCGCAGCCCTCGGCCGCGTGAGATACTCGCGCCGATCGTTCCGGCACGTGCCCGCAGGAACGTGTAGCGCTCGAGTGACGCCGTGACGCACTCGACACATCACGGAGGGTGTTCATGCACCTCACGGGCAATGGCGGCAACGGTGCGCCCCGTTCATCGACTGTCGGTGTGACCGCAGGCTCGAAGCCGCGGCCGCTCGTTGTGGTGATCGAGGACGAGCCCACTCAACGCGCGCTGCTCACCCGCGTGCTGGAGCATGACGGCTACGAGGTCCTCGGCATCGGCGACGGCGAAACCGGGCTGCGGACGATCGTGGAGTTTGCCCCCGACCTGGTCCTGCTCGATCTCAACCTGCCCCGCATGGATGGCTATGAGATCTGCCGCCGGCTCCGGCTGGACCCAATCACGGCAACTTTGCCGGTAATCGTGATCACGGCCCACACGGCGACCGAGGAGATGGTCGCGGCGCTCGATGCGGGAGCGGACGACTTCCTGGCCAAGCCCGTTCAACAGGCCGAGCTGCTCGCCCGGATGCGCAGCGCCATCCGACTGCGACGCTCAATAACGAGCCTGGAGCGCGCGACGCAGATCGTCGCCGCGCTTGCGAACGCGGTCGAGGCAAAGGACGTCGGACTGGTCCACCACTGTCGCTGGCTGGCTCATCACGCGGGTCGGGTCGGCGTGCAGGTCGGACTGCGCGGTGAGGAGCTCGAAGCGGTCGCTTACGGGGCGCTCCTGCACGACGTCGGCAAGATAGGCATCCCGGAGCACCTGTTGCGCAAGGAAGGCCCCCTCAGCGAAGAAGAGTGGATCGTCATGCGCCGCCATCCGGAGATTGGCGAGCGAATATGCCAACCGCTGCGTGCGTCTCTCGCGTTCGCCCCGATCATTCGCCATCACCACGAGCGGTTCAACGGCAAGGGTTACCCGGACCGGCTACGTGGCGAGCAGATCCCGCTCGGGGCGCGCATAGTCGCCGTCGCAGATGCCTACGAAGCGATGGTTCACGGGCGGCCGTACCAGCCGGCACAGTCACACAGCCATGCCGCCGACGAATTGCTGCGCCTGCGCGGCAGCCAATTCGATCCGGACCTCGTCCCGATTTTCCTCGACGAGCTCGAGCGCGATACTGCCGGGGTGCCGCCGTTAGTCGCGCTGCCCCCGGTCGCCCGGCTTGAGCCAGAGTTCGCCGCCGGCGCCTGAACGCGCGGGGCGCCTGAAGCGGTCCTATATCCGCTTCAGCCTGCGTCTCTGGATCCGCTGGTACCTGCGCGTCCGCGTGACCGGACTCGAACATCTGCCCCAAGCCACGCCGTACCTGCTCAATTTCAGCCATCCGAACTGGCTCGACCCGTTCCTGGTCGTTGCCTACATGCCGAGCAGGCCGCGAGTGTTCATCTTTGGCCCCAAGGAAGAGGAGATGAAGGTTGGCTGGCGCAACCGGCTGATCGCGTGGTCCGAAATCGCGGTGCCCTTCAAGCCGTCCAAGTCGGACCTTCTCGATACGACGCGGCGCGCTGTCGCCGTCATGAAACGCGGAGACGTGCTCGCCATCGCAGGGGAGGGAAGGTTGAGTGACCGGGAAGGAGCGATCGTTCCACTCGAGGACGGGCCGGCATTCTTCGCTCTCCGCGCGAAGGTGCCGATTGTGCCAATGGCGATCATCGGCACTCGCTGGCTGAGGTTCGGCAAGCAAGTCACGCTCAGGATCGGCAAGCCGGTGACCCTCGACGGCCTGCGGCCCGACCGCCCAGGAGTCGCTCTCCTGACTACTCGAGTTCAGGCCGCGATGGAGGAGCTGCTCGTCGGCGTCGAGGAGGAACCGCCGCCCGGCCCATTCGGCCGCTGGGTCACGGACCTTTTCAACGAGCGCCCGTGGCTGAACGACCCACCGCCGCCGGCAGCCACTGACTGATCGGCGAGGAGGCTCTGTCCTCAGCCGGAGGGGCGACTCCGTTTCGGCCGGCCACGGGTCGCCCGGGACTCGCGGCTGAGCTCCTCGAGACGTGCGTCGCTGATCCCGAAGTGGTGGGCGATCTCGTGGAACACTGTCTCGCGCACAGCCCGTGCCAGCGCCCCCGGGTCGGGATGGAACGCCTCGAGCGGGCGGCGGAAGATGGTGATCTTGCTCGCGAACGGAGCTTGATCGGCACCCCACGCCGTGCGCGGCACGCCCTGATAGACGCCGAACAATCCGGCCGCACCCGTCTGGGCAAGCATCTCGGCCGTCGCCTCATCGTCGATCACGATCGCGACCGTATTCAGGCGCGCGCGGAACTGATCCGGTAGCTCCTCGAGCGCCTGGTCGACCAGCCCCTCGAAGTCGATTTCGCTCCGCCGCGGGAATCCGTCCAAGGGTTGATCGTAGGGGCTGGAGGCAGATCATCATTTGGGTGGACGGCGGGTGCTCGGTTTCGAACGAGCGTTCTATACTGGATAGGGTGTGGACGAAGTTCGTGGATGACTGCCTAGCAGCGCCGCGGTCGGTCCCCTAGGGTCGAGGCAAGCAACCAGGGGAGCCAACTTGGCCGTCGCGCCGAACGATTTCACCCATCTCCACGTCCACTCCGAGTTCAGCCTGCTCGACGGCCTGGGCCGCATCACCGAGCTCGTCGAGGAAGCCAAGACACAGGGTTTCGATTCTCTCGCCCTGACCGACCACGGCGCGCTGTACGGCGCGGTCGCCTTCTACCAGGCTGCCACGACCGCGGGGATCAAGCCGATCATCGGCGTGGAGACCTACGTCGCCCGACGGTCTATGAGCGACCGGGAAGGCAAGGCCGACTCTCAGCCCTATCACCTCATCCTCCTGGCCAAGGACTGGACTGGCTACCAGAACCTGTGCCGGATCGTCACCGACGCCCACCTGGACGGCTACTACTACAAGCCGCGCATCGACCGGGAGTACCTGGCGAAGCATTCCGAGGGCCTCGTCGGCCTGAGCGCCTGCCTGAACGGCGAGGTGGCGCGAGCGATCGAGACAGGCGATATGGACGAGGCTCGTCGTATCTCTGGCTCGTACCGCGACATCCTTGGCGACGGCAACTTCTTCTTCGAGCTTCAGGACCACGGCATTCCTGAGCAGCGCAAGCTCAACGAGCAGCTGATCAGACTCGGCCCGGAGATGGGCATTCCGCTCGTCGCGACCAACGACCTGCACTACGTCCACAAGGCGCAGTCGGACGCGCACGACGTGCTGCTCTGCGTCGGCACGGCCTCCAACCTCGACACGCCCGGACGGATGCGCTTCGAGTCGGCCGACTTCTACCTGAAGAGCGCCGCCGAGATGGCCCAGCTGTTCGCCCACGTCCCCGAGTCCATCTCGAACACCCGGCGGATCGCGGAGATGGTCGATCTCGAGCTGCCCTTCGGCCAGATGCGTCTGCCAGATTTCCCGGTCCCGGAAGGCCATACGGTCGAAAGCTGGCTGCGAGCCGAGTGCGAGCGCGGGCTGCATGAGCGCTACGGAGAGGTCACCGAGCCACTCCAGCGACGGCTCGACTACGAGCTCGACGTCATCCTCCGGATGGGCTACGCCGGCTACTTCTTGATCGTGGCCGACTTCGTCCGCTTCGCCCGCGAGCAGAACATCGCCACCACCTGCCGCGGATCCGCGCCGGGATCAATCGTGACCTACACGCTGGGAATCACCCCGGTTGATCCCATCCTCTACGAGCTCCCGTTCGAGCGCTTCCTCAATCCTGACCGTGTGACGATGCCCGACATCGACGTCGACTTCGAGGATGCCCGACGCGACGAGGTCATCCGCTACGTCACGCAGAAGTACGGCACGGACCACGTCGCCCAGATCATCACCTTCGGCACGATGCTCGCGCGCGCCGCCATTCGGGATGTCGGCCGGGTGCTCGGCTTCTCGTACGGCGAGGTCGACCGCATCGCCAAGGCGATCCCGAACCAGCTCGGGATCAAGCTGGAGGAAGCGTTGGCGATGACGCCCGCGCTGCGCGAAATGCGCGACGCGGACGCCAATGTCAAGAGGCTGCTCGAGCTCGCGCAGCAACTCGAAGGGGTCGCCCGCAACGCGTCGACCCACGCGGCGGGCGTGGTCATCAGCCGTGAGCCTCTGACCGAGCTGATGCCGCTCCAGCACGCCACTAACTCCGATGGGCTGATGACGCAGTACGAGATGCACGGCGTCGAGGCGCTCGGGCTGCTCAAGTTCGACTTCCTGGGCCTGTCCAACCTGACCATCCTGCGGCAGGCAGTCGATCTGATTCGACAGGAGCGCGGCGTCGACATAGACCTCGACCGCCTGCCATTGGAGGACGCCAAGACCTTTGAGCTTCTCGCGTCGGGCGAGACGACGGGCATCTTCCAGCTGGAGTCTCCGGGCATGCGCCGCTACGTGCGCGAGCTCCGGCCGACATCCGTGCTGGACCTGGCGGCGATGGTCGCCCTTTTCCGCCCCGGGCCAATGGACAACATCCCCGCCTACATCCGGCGCAAGCACGGCCAGGAGGCCGTCACCTACCTGCACCCGCTGCTCGAGCCGTACCTCAAGAAGACGTACGGGATCTTCGTCTACCAGGAAGACATCATGGCCGCCGCCATGGCCCTCGGTGGGTTCACAGGCCCGGAGGCCGACACCCTCGGTTACGCCATCCGCAAGAAGAAATCGGCGGTGCTGCGCGCCCAGAAGGACAAGTTCGTGGAGCGCGCGGCCGAGCGCGGCGTCCCGCCGCGCGTCATCGACGCGGTCTTCAAGGCCTTCGAGCCGTTCGAACGCTACGGCTTCAACAAGGCGCACGCCACGTGCTACGGCCTGATCGCCTACCAGACGGCCTATCTCAAGGCGAACTACACGGTTGAGTACATGACCAGCGTGCTGTCGGCGATGCGCGACTCGACCGACAAGGTGGCCGCGGCCATCGCCGAATGCCGCCGGCTGGGCATCGAGGTCCGGCCGCCCGACGTGCACGAGAGCGGGCTCGATTTCACCGTCGAGGGCGACGCCATCCGCTTCGGCCTCCTGGCCATCAAGAACGTCGGCCATGGTGCGATCGAGTCGATCGTCGCCTCGCGCACGGAGCTCGGGCCATTCCGGACGTTGGCCGACTTCTGCAACCGGATCGACCTCCGACTAGTCAACCGCCGTGTGCTGGAGTCACTCATCCGCGTCGGCGCGCTAAATTCGCTGGGGCATCCGGCCCAGTTGCTGTTGGCGCTTGACGACGCTCTCTCGGCGGGCCAGGCAGCACAGCGCGATCGCCTTACCGGGCAGGTCTCTCTCTTTGACTCGGCCGCGGACGCCGGGCCGCTCGAGCGGCCATTGCCCGACAACATCACCGAGGCTGCCCCGCGCGAACGACTGCGCTGGGAGAAGGAGCTCCTTGGCCTGTACCTGTCGGACCATCCGCTGGGCGAGCTGGCGGGCACGCTCGGGGACTATGTGAACGCGTACAGCGGGGAGATGGGCGAGGAGCTCGACCAGCAACGAGTCGTGATCGGTGGCGTCGTGACGGAGGTTCGCCGGGTCATCACCAAGGCGCGCGCAACGATGGGCGTCGCCACGCTTGAGGACCTCCAGGGCACGATGGAGGTGATCGTGTTCCCGAAGGTGTTCGAGCAAACCGAGTCCACCTGGGCCGAGGACGCCATTCTGCTCGTAGCGGGTCGTGTCGACCACAAGGGCGAGGAAACCGTCCTTCTCGCCGATTCCGTGTGGACGTGGGAGCAGGCAATCGCACTTGGCCCGCAGGGCTTCGCGCGCGAGCTGGCCCGCACGGATCGCGGTCGACGTTCTGGCAGCAGCTACTCGAACGGCCCAAGGGCGAACGGCCACGCGGTGAACGGTCTCACGCCGAACGGCAACGGGGCCACCGTCGCGCCAGCCGCCACTGAATCGATGGCGGAGCCAGGTCCGCGCCTGATTCGAACCATCCCGCGCGTATCGCCGCTGCGCGGCGGCACGGTCGACGGGAGTGTGGAGGTCTACGCGGGCGGCAGGCCTCCGGCCTCCATTGCCGCGCTCGCACCGCCTACCGATACAGAAGAGCCGGCCCTGCCCGAGGAGGCGGTGCGCGATCTTCTCGTGCGCGAGCGTGCGCCGACGATGCCGCTACAGGCCGGCGCCGGCCAGTCCCTGCACATCAGGCTCATGTCAGGCTCTCAGGACGAGTTGCTGGAGGCGATGCGCAGCCTGCGCGGGGTAATGCACGAGCATCCGGGCGATACGCCGGTCGTGCTGCACGTTCCGGCCGGCGCAGGTCGCAGCCAGCGCATGGAACTTCGGCTGCGTGTTGCCTACGACGCCGAGTTAGTGGCGCTGATCGGCCGGTTGGTGGGTCCGCGAATGGTGGAACTCAGCCTGACTGACTAGGTGTAGTCGGTCAGGGCGGGGTTATCGCGCCCTCTATGGGGGACGGATCCGGCAGCATCACGCGGATCTCGTCTTCACACACCGAACAGCGGTAGATACGGCCTCGCGCCCAATCCCGCTCAGGGTCGCTCCCAGCGGGATCGTGACCGACCTCGTACATGTCGTGGTATTCGTTGCCGCCGTGACTGTGCTCGAGGCGCGCGAGCTCGAACTGCGCCAGCTGGAACACGGATGACCTCCAATAGACGGCGCCTGGTTTGAGCACGAAGCGTACATGAGCGCATCCACGGAACGGAAGGCGAAGCGCCTCGCGGCAATTCATCGCGCTACGTCCAGACGTCTTCCTACAGCACATATCGAACAACTGTTCTATAATTCAGGAATGGACGTTTTGCGGTTATAGTCCAGTGTCGCGCGGCGGTGGAGGAACGGCATACTCGGCAGCCTCAAAATCTGCTGTCCGTAAGGACATGTGGGTTCGAATCCCACCCGCCGCACCATTCGCCTCGATTCCGTGGCCGATCTGCCAGGCGTCGCCGCCGGATCCCAACGCATGCGTTGACGAGCGCGGGCTCGGTGCGGACTACGCCTACCTACTCGGTGTCTATCTGGGAGACGGAATGCTCACGCGAGTACACCGCGGGGTCTGGCGCCTCCGTATCTCCCTGGATGCCAGGTACCTGGGCATCATTGGTAGCTGCAAGGCCGCCATCGAGGAAGTGGCGGTGCGTACGCCTGGGCAGTTCCTGCGAATCGGGTGTTACGAGATCTATAGCAATTGGAAGCACTGGATTTGCGTTTTTCCGCAGCACGGATCTGGACCGAAACACCAGCGACGGATCAAGCTCGAGGAGTGGCAGCAGCGGCTGGTCGAACGACATCCGGCTGAACTGCTGACGGGTTTGATTCACTCGGACGGGTGTCGTGCGATTAACCGGGTAAGACGTCCATTGAAGGGACGCGTCGGCGTCTACGAATACCCGAGGTATTTCTTCAGCAACCGGTCCGCTGACATCATCGAGATTTTCAGGAGCGCTTGCAGTCTCATCGGTGTGGAAACGAGACTGAACAATTGGTTCAGCGTTTCCGTTGCCACTCGGTCGAGCGTCGAGATCCTCGAGAGTTTCATCGGCCCTAAGCGCTGACGAGCGCGACGCGCCGCGCGGAATCACTTCAGCCGAGGCTTGACCGTCGATACTTAGGACAGGCCCGCGCCACGACCCTGGCTCAATTGCCGGCCTTGCTGAAGGGGACTGCTGAAGGGTGGACGACATCGCCGACGCCCCCGTGCCGGCCGAAGGTGATTCGGCCGCGCCGGCGGCAGCCGGGGCATCGCCGCCCGCGGCGAGGGTGCGCACGCCGCAGGACGAGCTGCTGCACGCCCGCGATCGCGCGCTCGTCGGCCAGGCCCTGGGCGGCAACCTCGAGGCCTTCAACGAGCTCGTTCGGCTCTACCAGGACTATCTGTTCGCGCTCGTTGTGCGCGTCGTGAACGACCGCGACTCGGCCGCGGACGCGGTTCAGGAGGCGTTCTTCTCGTGCTACAAGAACCTGAACCGCTTCCGCGGCGATTCATTTCGCAGCTGGCTGACACGCATCGCCCTGAACGCGGCGACCGACATCCTGCGCTATCGCAAGCGCCGGCCGGCAGATCCATTCCCCGAATGGGAGGACGATTCCTGGCAGCCGCCGACCGACGAAGAGGCCTCGCCGGAGCGCCAGGCGATGAGGCGACAGTCGTCACGCACCATTGCAGCAGCGATGACCCAGATCACCGACGATCAGCGCCGCGCGATCATCCTGTTCGACGTCGAGGGCTTCGACTACCAGGAGATCGCCGACATGACGGGAGTCTCGTTGGGCACGGTGAAGTCGCGCATCCACCGCGGCCGCCTGGCCCTGCGCGACATTCTCGCGCCGGATATGGAACTCCTGCGTGAGTAGGGGCGTCTGCTGAACGTGAATAACAACCGCTCTCTCACGCGCTCCGAACATCGCCGTCACGACCGCCTGCTCGTGACGCGTTTCGCCATGGACGACGCGTACCCAACAGAGCGCGACGAAGCTCGCACCCTGCTCGAGTCGTGCGCGGAATGCGCCGCCCTCGCAGCCGACGTTCGGCTGATCGCCAACTCCATGTCTCGAATCCCCGTGGCGCCGCGGCCGCGCGACTTCATGATCACCGCCGAACAGGCGGAGCAACTCCACGGCTCACGCCTCGCGCGCTGGCTGCGCGCGCTGGCCACGCCCGGCTGGGCCACTCTGCGCCCGGTTGCTGGCGTGGCGCTGTCGATCGGCCTCGTGATGGCCGTCGTCGGGGCAGGTTTGCCGGGCATGGCGCCCGCTGCACAGGAGTTGGGAGATGGCACGACGCAGGGCGCGCCAAGAGAGCCACTTCCGGTTGCAAGTGCCGGACCGCTGGAGGTCGCGCCGATGGCTGGCCAGACGCCCCCGGGCGACAACCTTGGTCCTGTGTTCGCTGAGGCATCGCAGGATCTAGCCAGCCGAGCCCTGGACAACGCCTATGTCGACCCCTCTCCCGAGGCAGACGCAGGGGAACAGATCGCCCCATTGCGAGCGGCTGCCCCGGCCGACACGACGAGGGATCTGCTGGTCTACGGCGGGCTGGCGATCGCGCTCCTCAGCCTGGCGCTGCTTGCCCTTGCTGTGATCGCCCGCAGGTACTTCGCAGACCCGCTCCTGCGCTGAGGGACTGATCGGGAGGGTTCCCGAACGGCCGCGGCCGGTACACTCGACTGAGAGTGCCGCGCCTCATGGTTTTCGACTCGAACAGCCTCATTTATCGCGCCTATTTCGCGCTGATCAACACCCCTCTCACGACCAGCAAGGGCAAGCTGGTCAACGCCGTATTCGGCTTCTGGAGCATCGTGCTGCGCGGCTTCCAGGACGTTAAGCCCGACTACGTCATCGCCGCCTTCGACCTGGCCGGACCGACTTTCCGCCACGAGCAGTACAGTGAGTACAAGGCCACGCGACGCGAGATGCCGGACGACCTGCGCGACCAGTTTCCGATCGTGCGCCAGATCATCGAAGCGTTCGGTATCCCGATCTACCAGTTGCAGGGCTTCGAGGCTGATGACCTCATTGCCGCACTGGTCCGCCAGGCCGAGGAGCAGGGCGTCGAGACGACGATCGTATCGGGCGATCTCGACCTCCTCCAGCTCGTCAGCGACAGGACCACGCTCATGAGCACCCGCGGCGGCGTCGCGCAGACCGTCTATTACGACCCGGCGCGTGTCATGGAGCGCTACGGACTGCGGCCGAGCCAGATGATCGACTTCAAGGCACTCAAGGGCGACACGACGGACAACATCCCGGGCATCCCGGGCGTGGGCGAGAAGACGGCCGCCAGGCTGGTCATCGATTACGGCTCTGTCGACGGCATCTACGCGAAACTCGCCTCAGTCCAGCCCGAGAAGCTGCGCGCCAGGCTCGCCGAGCACCGCGACGCGGTATTCCAATGGCGCGACCTCGTAACCGTGCGCCCGGACCTGCCTGTCGAGCTCGACCTGGAGCGTGCCCGGCTGGGTGACTACGACCGAGCCGAAGTGCTGCGCCTGTTCCGCGAATACGAATTCCGCTCGCTCGTCGAGCGATTGCCGGGGATGACCGGTGAGGAAGCACGGGCTCCCGGAGAGCTGTTGCGCGAGGCCGACCGGCTGGCGCCGGTTCCGGCCGCGATCGTGGCCGGCCGGCCTTCGGCCGCCGAACGCGCCGCGGCCGCCGGGACGGGCTCAACCGGCATGCAGCTCAGCCTCGACTTCGGAGCGGCGGCCAGCTCGGGCAACGGCCATGCCCCCGCCATGGCCCCGATGGAATCCGTGTCCAGCGCAGCGACTGTGGTAGCGGTGGCCGACGCTCCGGGCACCCACGCGACCGCGCGCGATCGGCTGGAGGCGTTGATCGCCAACCCGTCGCTGGCCGAGTCTTACGAGTCGGCCGGCGATGTCGGCGCGTGGCTAGCAGCGCAGCCTGAGCTAATGGTCGGGTTCGCCCTGACCGACCACCGACCGCGGCGCGGGGATCTGCTCGGGCTTGCCGTGGTCGACCGTGCAGGACGGATCATCACCGCCGGCAGCGACAAGGCCGCGGACTTCGCGACCCAGGTGCTAACCGCCGGCAAGCCGCTGGTCGGTCATGAGCTCAAGCAGCTGCTTGTCTGGGAGCTTGCCCGCAGGGATCCCAACGCGACCGGCAACTCCCTCGATGCAGCGCGCGACCTGCCTCCCGTTGCACTCGACACGCAGGTCGCGGCCTACATCCTCAACGCCGCGCTGCGCAGCCAGACCCTCGCGAGCATCTCTTCGGAGCGGCTCGAGATCGAGCTGCCCGCGGACGGCGCCCTGGGCGGCCAGGATCACGCGGCGCTCCAGGCTGCCGCCATTGCCGCCACGCGGGTGCCGCTCGACACGGACCTGGCGGCCGACGCGCCATTGAACAAGCTCCTGACGGAGATCGAGCTGCCCCTCATACCCGTCCTGGCTGCCATGGAATCTGTCGGCGTCGCCATCAACCGCGAGGCTCTGGGCGAGCTGTCGACCGTCTTCAGCCAGGAGATCGCCCGCCTGGAGCAGGAGATCTTCGAGTCGGTCGGTCATCAGTTCACTATCGGCAGCCCGAAGCAGCTCGAGCAGGTCCTCTTTTACGAGCTCAACCTGCCCCGCGGCCGACGGACGAAGACCGGCTTTTCCACCGACGCGGCGGTGCTGGAGGACCTTCGCCCTGCGCACCCAGCGATCGACAAGATCCTCGACTGGCGGCTGTACTCGAAGCTGCGCAGCACCTACGTAGAGACGCTGCCGCTGCTGCTGGACCCGAACACCGGCCGGCTGCACACGACCTTCCACCAGGCGGTGGCGTCGACCGGCCGACTGTCGTCGACGGACCCGAACCTCCAGAACATCCCCATCCGCTCAGAGCTGGGCCGCAAGATCCGGCACACCTTCGTCGCGGGCGGGCCTGACGTGGTGCTCCTGGCGGCCGACTACAGCCAGATCGAGCTGCGCATCCTGGCCCATGTGTCGGGCGACGTGCACCTCAAGGAGGCCTTCGAGCGGCGCGCGGACATCCACCGCGAGACGGCCGCGCGAGTGCTCAAGAAGGACCCGGCCGATGTCACGGCCGACGAGCGGTCGATGGCCAAGATGGTCAACTTCGGCCTGGCCTACGGCATGAGCGACTTTGGGCTTTCCTCGCGCGCCAACATCTCGCGCGCCGAAGCCCAGTCCTTCATAAACAGCTACTTCGCGGCCTACTCGGGCATCAGCTACTACATGATGCACATCAAGGAGGTCGCGCGAGAGCAGGGCAACGTCACCACGCTGTTCGGCCGGCGACGCTGGATACCCGAGCTGTCCGCGCGCAACCCGTCATTGCGCGGTTCGGGGGAGCGGATGGCCATCAACATGCCGATCCAGGGCACGGCCGCGGACATCGTCAAGATCGCCATGATCCGCCTCTACCGACGGCTCATGCGCGAGGGATCGAGCGCGCGGATGCTTCTCCAGGTGCACGATGAGCTCCTGCTCGAGGTTCCGCGAGCGGAGCTTGAAGCGCTCGTGCCGATCGTGCGTGAGGAGATGGAGGAGGCGGTCAAGCTCGACGTGCCGCTCACCGTGGACCTGAAGAGCGGCGACGACTGGGAGTCGCTCACGCCCATTCCGGCTTAGCCGAACCCACGATCGATGCCTGAGCTTCCCGAAGTCGAGACGATTGCGCGCGAGCTGCGGCCACTCGTGGTTGGGCGGACCATCCTGGACGTGTCCTTCGATTGGCCCAATCAGGTCAAGCATCCCGCGCCCGATGAGTTCGTTGCGGCCGTCAGGGGACGCGAGATCGTGTCGGTCGCCCGCCGCGCCAAGTGGCTTATCGCGGCGCTTGGGCCTGCGCGCGAGGGCGGCGATCCCGCGGTGCTTGCCATCCAGGTGAAGATGACCGGCCAGCTCGACGTGGTGTCACCCGATGCGCCACGCGACAAGCACGTTCACGTCATTTTCAGCCTTGACGATGGCAATGAGCTGCGGCTCCGTGACACGCGCAAGTTCGCACGCGTGGCCGTGTACCCGCCCGATGCCGCGGATGTCGTGCTCGGTCAGCTCGGGCCCGAGCCGCTCGATGACGATTTCTCGCTGGCCGATTTCCGGCGGATGCTGCGCGCGCGCAAAGCTCGGCTGAAGACCCTTCTCATGAACCAGGAATTCCTGGCTGGCGTAGGCAACATCTACGCCGACGAGGCGCTCTGGCGTGCGCGTCTCCACCCGCTGCGCAGTGCCGCGGCGCTCCGGCCCGATCAGGAACGCGAGCTGTACCGCTCGTTACGCGCGGTCCTTGCCGAAGCCATCGATCGGCGCGGCAGCTCGGTCGACAGCTACCGTGCGCCTGAGGGTCGCGGCGACATGCAGCGGTTCCTGAACGTTTACGGCCGGACAGGCAAGCCGTGCCCTCGCTGCGGGCGGCCCACTCGCTGCATGGTGATCGGGGCGCGCAGCACTCATTTCTGCTCGTGGTGCCAACGGCTCCCCGGGCGCGAGCGGACGCCCCAGATCGACACGATGCTGGCCGCGGCGCGCTGAGGACCCCGGACGAAGATTCGAACATGGCCATCCTGAGGCTGGAGGATGTCCGGCGCGAGATCGGCGCCGAGGTCATCCTCGACGCGATCAGCGCGCCCGTGGCCCGAGACGAGCGCATTGGCCTCGTCGGCGGAAACGGTGCCGGGAAGACGACCCTGCTGCGCATCTGCGCGGGCCGGGACGAACCTGACACTGGTCGTGTCTTCCGGTCCAGGGGCCTTCGCGTCGGCCTGCTTGCCCAGGAAGCGAACCTGGACGCCGGATTCGTGACGGCCGCCAGTGTGCGAGACGCGGTGCGCGCAGGAGCATCAGAGCTAGTCGGCATGGAGCACCGGCTGGCTGAGCTCGAGGCCGCCGGAACATCGGGCGTGGAATCTCCCGAGTACTCCCGCCTGCGCGACGACTTCGAGGCACGCGGCGGATATTCGCTTGATGTCCGAGTAGATGCGGCGCTGTCCGGGCTTGGCTTCGTCGAGGCCGACTGGAACCGCCCGCCGAACGAGATGTCGGGCGGCCAGCAGACTCGAGCGGCACTCGCGCAGCTGCTGGTATCCGAACTGGACCTGCTGCTCCTGGACGAGCCCACCAACCACCTCGACGTGGCGGCGATCGAGTGGCTCGAGAAGACGCTCGCCGCTCGCGCTGGAGCATTGATCGTTGCCGCGCACGACCGTGCCTTCCTCGACGCGGTCGTCGAACGCATATGGGAGCTACGTGATCGGCGGCTCGAGATCTTCCGGGGCAACTACAGCGCCTACCTCGGGCAGCGCGAAGAGCGCGATGCGCGGGCGCGCAAGGACGCCGACACCCGTGCGGGGGCGATTGGGCGCGAACATGAGCTCGTCGGCCGTTATCGCAGCCATCGCAAGTTCTCGAAGATGCATGAGCACGAACGTCGACTGGCGGCGCTCGAGGAGCAGGTGGTGGCCACTCCACCAAGGACGGGCGCCCGGGCCAGGCGGCTTGCGCTCGACGGCAGCGGCAGCGATCGGCCTGTCCGGTCAGGCGATGTCGCGGTCGACATGGAGGACCTGGTGTGCGGGTTCGCGGGCGTGCCGATCGTCAAGGTTGGCCGGCTGGAAGCACGGCGCGCAGACCGGATCGGCGTCGTGGGTCCGAACGGGGCGGGCAAGACGACTCTGCTGCGGACGATCGCAGGCGACCTATCGCCAATCAGCGGCTACCTGCGGATCGGCGCGGGCGTACATGTTGGTTACCTGGCCCAGATCCGGCGCCAGGCTCCGCTGGGTGCCACCGTGCTCGACTCCTTCATCGCGGCGACTGGTCTCGACGCGGCCCCTGCGCGCAGCTATCTGGCTCGCTTCCTGTTCAGTGGCGACGATGTCTTCAAGCCCGTCGACAAGCTCTCGGGCGGCGAAAGGTCGCGCCTGGAGCTGGCCATAGTCGGTGTCGTGGGCGCCAACCTGCTCCTTTTGGACGAGCCCACCAACCACCTTGACATCCCGGCGAGAGAGGCACTCGAGGCCTTCCTGCGGGATTCGGCGGCTACCGTTGTCGTCGTGTCGCATGACAGGAGATTGCTGGAGAGTGTCTGCACTCAACTCTGGGTAGTCGATCAGCCAGCGGACGGTGGCATCGCCCAGGTGGCGCGGTTCGCGGGTGGCTATCGCGAGTGGCGCACCGCCGTATCGGGCGGGTGGACCGTGGGATCAGCCCTGGCTCGAACCTCGGGCGCGACTGGGCAATCGCCCGATGTCCTGCCAACGAAGGCGCCAACGACCAGCCAGCCGGTGGCGCGCCCCAGAGCCCGACAACCCCGCCTCGTTCTGTCCAAGGACGCCTATCGCCGTCGACGCCAGGTGGTCGAAGAGGATCTGACTCGGCTGGGACTGCGCAAGAGCCAGCTCGAGCTGGCCCTCAGTGATCCGAGCGTCCAGCAGAACTTCGTCGAGCTGAGGCGCGTTTCGAGCGAGCTGGCCGACGTCGACGCCGCGCTGGCACAAGCCGAAGACGCGTGGCTGGTCCTGGCCGAACAGGCGCCGCGATGATCGAACGGCCGGACTCAGCGCCCGCGGAAGGCAAGGATGCGCGGCGCCCTCATCCGCTGATCATCGGGATCACTGGACCTATCGGCTGCGGCAAGTCGACCGTCGGCCGGCTGCTGGGCGACCTTGGCGGGACAGTCATCGATGCGGACCTCCTGGCCCGTCGAGCGACCGATAAGGGCCAGTCGACCCTGGCCGACATCCGGGAGCGCTTCGGTGACTCGGTGTTCCAGCCGAACGGGGAGCTCGAACGCGCGCGCATGGCTGCCCTTGTCTTTGACGACCCGGACGCCCTGGCGGCCCTCGAGGCGATCGTCCATCCAGCGGTGCGGGTACTCGTCGAGCAGGAGCTCGAGAAGGCGGCCACGGACGATGTGCCATTCGTCGTCATCGAGGCAATCAAGCTGGTTGAAGGCGGCCTGGCCGACAGGTGCGACGAGGTCTGGCTGATCGATTGCGATCCCGCGACCCAGCGCCGTCGCATGCTGGACCGCGGCACCGACGCGGGCGACGCCGACAGGCGCATCTATGCCCAGGGCTCCGACCTGGCTGGCCGACTGGCAGCCGAGCTAAAGCGACGCGAGGGGGGTGCGCACGTCAGGCGCCTTTCGACGGAGGGCTCGCTCGACGAAACCCGCGAGCTTATGGAAGATGCTCTAGCCGATGCCTTCGAGGGCAGCACGAAGCCCTAGCTCCGCCTGCCGCGGCCCGCCGAGCGAAACACGCGGACTTTCGTTGAGCGAGCAACGGACTTTAGATGAACCGTCAAAGCGGTCCTGCTGCGCTTGTATTCAGCGTGAGCCGGCGGCAAGCCGGCGATTTTGCGCAGCCCAGTAGGCACAGGTACTTACTTGATCCGAGGAGCACGCTCGCTACGACCGTCGAGCCACGGTTCGGCCATCGACCGAAAGGCGTCGCGCGGCCAGAGCCTGGTCGAGTTCGCCATCTTCATTCCCGTCCTGGTGACGATCCTGTTGCTCGCCGTGGATGTCGGCCGCGTCTACCTGGGCTGGGTAAGCCTGAGCAACGTCGCGCGCATCGGGGCCAACTTCGCCGCACAGAACCCCGACGCCTGGGAAGGGTCCGGCAACAGCACGGTCCAGGCCCGCTACAGAACCCTGATGAACAAGGACGCCACGGGCATCGACTGTTCGCTCCCATCCACCCTTCCGGCGCCCACGTTCATGGATTCGTCGCCATACGAGCTGGGCTCACGCGTTCGCGTGGATCTCAATTGCAGCTTCGCGCTGATAACCCCGTTCCTTTCGAGCGTCATCGGCGACGGCGCCGGCAACGTGAACGTGGGTTCGACAGCCATCTTCACCATCCGGACGGGGTCGGTCGACGGTGCACCGATCAGTGGGGAGGCAGTCACGCCAACTCCGTCTTCAACCCCGACCGACACGCCCACGCCGACCGACGCACCGACGCCCACTCCAACACCGACCCCCGATCCGGCAGCAACTCCGACGCCGGTGGGCCAGACCCCCGAACCAACTGTGGCAGCGACTCCCACGCTCGAGCCGCGCATCGTCACGTTCTACGGGAGCTCCACGAGCCCAGACGCATCGGGTGGTGGACCACCGGGCTCCGTCGACGAAGACCAGATCGTCGGCATCAACCCGCTCAACGTGCTTTTCGAGGACACCTCCGTCGGGCCGCCGAAGAGCGTGTGCCTGTGGGATTTCGGTGACGGCGAAACGGGCACGAGCTGCGGCAACCAGGTGAGCCACATCTACACCACTCGCGGCACCTTCACGGTCACCCTGACGATCGACGGAGTCTCTTACTCCCGGGTGAACTACGTCTTCGTGGGCTGCAAGGTGCCGGCGTTTGCGGGCGTGCACAAGAACAGCGCGGCCACCAATTGGACGAACGCCGGCTTCAGCGCCAGCAACATGAGCTACCTATCGGGCACCGGCAACTACAAGATCGGCTACCAGTCGCTCGCGGGTGGTCTCGTGAATCCCCAGGGCGGCTGTTCGGCCACGATCACGGTGGGTCCGTGAGCGCGCGTCCTCGACGTGGGTCCCGCCGTGGGCGAGGGCAGACATTGGTCGAGTTCGCGATGGTCATGCCGCTCATCGTCCTGGTCGTGCTTGGCGTAGTGGACCTGGGCCGCGCGGTATACGCCTACAACACGCTCGCGCAGTCGGCTCGCCAGGCAGCCCGGCTGGCCATCGTCAACCAGAACGTGACGAACGTGAAGAACCAGGCCATGGCGTCCGCGCCTACCCTCGGGCTGACCGCATCCAACGTCGACGTTTGCTTCAAGACGTCGAGTTCCACCCAGACGAGCTGCGCGAACCCGACTACCGACAACTGCCCGCAGTCGACGCGCGTCCTCGGCTGCCTGGCGGTCGTCCAGACGACCCTCAACTACCAGCCCATGACGCCCGTGATCAGCCTCATCTGGAGCTCGATCCCGCTCTCGTCCACCAGCGTCTTAACGATCGAGTACGTATGCCCGACCGGTACAGCCACGGCGTGCCCATGATCCGTTTCTCGCTGCGGCTGAAACGTCCCAGGAGCGCCGCGTCCCGCGAGGGCGGCCAGGCGCTGGTGTTCCTCGCTCTCAGCATGACCGTCGTGTTGGCCGCGACTGCGATGGTCATCGACGGCGGCAACGCCATGGCACAGCAGCGCGGCACGCAGAACGCGACGGACGCCGCGGCGCTTGCTGGCGCCCTGACCATCGCCCAGGACATGGGTGGCGACGACAAGGTCGACGCGGACGTCCGAAGCGCCATGCTCGACTCCTTCAGCAGCAACGAGGCGACGATGGGCACCTCGTATTACGTCGACTACGACAACAACATCGTGGGCACGGTCGGTCGCGGAGGGTCGATACCGAGTGATGCCGCCGGCGTCCAGGTCGCCGGCAATCGAACGTTCGACACGTTCCTCGCGAGCGTCATCGGCGTGACCTCCATGACATCGGGCGCAAGCGCCACGGCGCTCGCGGGAGCTCTCCGCAGCATCTGCTCCGCGGACGACGGCTGCGGCGTGATGCCGGTCACGTTCTCCATCCCCATCAGCGCGTGCGACGGCACCAACCGGCCGCTGCGAATCGGCGTCGACTGGGCGCTCGTGAGCATGGAAACGGCACTGGCCGACCAGGGCGTGGGCGAATACGAGTCGATCGTGCCGCTGTGCAAGAACGGGCCCGGAGGGGTTGGCTGGCTGGACATGGGCTGTGGCGGGAATCTGGCCGATCAGATCTCCACCCTGTGCAACGGGCCGTTCGATATCCCGGCGTGGATCCAGACGAGCACGGGCAACTCGAACAATGTAGAGAGCCAGATGAACAGCTACGCCGGTGACCTCATCCTCGTGCCGATGTTCGACGCCACCTGCCGAGACATTCCCAGCACGGGCCTGCCGGCCGACTGCACCGACTCGGGCGACGGGGACAACCTCTACTACCACATCCCGAGGTTCACAAAGTTCCTGCTGGATGAAGCGCATATCTCCGGTGGCAACCATGACGAGTGCAATGAAGCCCCCGGCGGGCCGCCAGTGGGCGGCAACGGTGGCACCAGCTGCGTGAAGGGCTGGTTCGTGCACTACATCATGCAGGGGCGGGTCGGCGGGTGGGAGGACTGCGAGGAGGCGACGATCGCCGAGTGCCTCGAGCCGATCCTGGGAGTCCAGCTCGTCCGCTAGACACCAACTGCCGGATCGCGGGCTCCGATGCGTGTGCATCTGGTCGAATGCTCGTTGAGCGAACGCTAAGCCTGGTTTCGCCTCGGTTAGTGGCGTGACAAGGCGTGTTCCAGGGCCGCGTGAGCGTGAAGTAAGGGCCGCCAAACCACGGCGTTCGCGCGAAGCAGGCTTAGTGCTCCCGGTGGGTACATAAGGCAAGCTGCGTCGCGAGTCGCTCTCAGCTGCGCGGCCGGGTCACGGTCACCACCCGCTCGTGCGAGCTAGTGGCCAAGTCGTTCCCAGCCCGGGATCGGCGAGGATGGACCTCTGCCGATCTGAGCCAGGCGTCAGTGGCCGAGGCGGATTAGGGAGCGGGCGAGGCCGCCGGTGATGCTGCCGGCGACGCGTTCGGATCGGGCGACGCGTTCGGATCCGGGGTTGGCGTCGGATTCGGCGCCGTCGGTGTGACCGGCTCGCCGAGCAGCAGGCTCAGGTCGATCAGCTGCGGCACCGGGTAGAGGTAGGTCATGACCAGTCGGTCGGTGGTGACGCCGTAATCGGTCGTATCGGTCACCCGTGTGTCGGTCTCGGGCCGCAGCACGATGGCAAACGAGTCGGGGGCCTGCTGGATGATGTGGGCGATCTCCTCGGCCTGGCGCAGGTTGACCTTGAGGATGTACATCCCCTCGGCCGCATCCGCCTTCAGGACCTCGAGATCCTGGAAGGTGATCTTGGTGGACTTGCCGCTCATCAGCCCTTCCTGGGTGGCGGTCTCGATCTTCTGGTAGTTGCCTTCGGTGTCGACGGCGAGGACCTGGATGTCGACGCTCACGATCAGGTCGACGTGCTGACCTGACGTGATCTCGCCGCCCACGGCGCGCGAAGTCGGAACCTCGACACCAACGGCGCGCCAGACGGGCGAATCCGCGGTTACCTCGTCGTCCGGGCCGAGGATGCTGAAATTTGCATCTGCGGCGGATGTCGCGAACAGGTTCGGGGTCATCTGCTGGTCCGCGTACACGGGAATGGCCGTAATCCGGCCGACTACGAGCGCGGCTTCCTTGTAGCTCTGCGAGAGGACCTCATCGATGGGCACCTGGCGCACGGTGACGTCATCAGCGGCGACCTGTTGGCGTGCGGGGATGTCGCGCGAGGCGACGAGCACGCTCTCGGTCAGCACCGGCGCGGCGGCCTTGTTGCCGTTGGCGAGCATGAACGCTCCGCCACCGGCCGCGACCGCGAGCACGACCCCGACCACGATCAAGAGGATCCGGCGGCGTCGCTCGGTGTCCTTGAATTCCATCTCCATTGGGGGCGGCTCCCTCGAATATCTGAACGGCAAAGCTTTCTGAGGTAGCACCGTACGAAGACAGAGGCCGATCGGTAAGGGACCCGCCCGGAGCGGTGGTGGGGTACGAAGAGGCTACGAG
>JBBDRY010000087.1:0-5062 GCA_040905225.1 Chloroflexota bacterium
TGAGCGCGATCCGGAACGTACTCACTCGGGTGTGTGACATCCGCGTCCTCCTCGTGGTTTGAGTTGTCTTGGACTGGGATGATAGAGCAACGGGCGAAGGCCGTCAAACGACTTCAGCTGTGTACTGGCTGCCCGGGCCGCCTTTGCGCGCCGGAAATCCATGGTACCTACAGCTTGCGACCGTCTCCTCCTGGCGATCCCGGCCAAACTGTTGTGCTCGACGCTGGCCATTCTGCTGAACCGGCCACCCGCTCTGCTAGAATCTCGCCAGTGATTCCCCGCTACTTCGACCTACCGGCGTCCTTCCCGGCGCTCGCAGCCGCCACGCCTGGCAGCGTGCTGCTCGAGAGCAGCCGGCCCGACGTCAGCGAGCACACGAGCCTCCTCTTCCGCGACCCGGCAGCTCTCCTGCAACTGAAGCGCCTGGAGGACGCCCCCCAATTTTTTCGCTGAGGCCGACGACTGGCTGAAGCGCGGTCGTTACCTGGCGGGCTACATCGCCTACGAGGCGGGCTACCCGTTCGTCGAGCTCGACGATCCGCCGCGACTCGACTACCCGCTGGCCATCCTCGGGGTTTACGGCGAGCCGTTGCGTTTCGACCACCTGACCGGCCGAGCCTCCGACCCGCTTTCAGCGGAGCTGACGTCCGCTTCACCGCCACATGCGGCTCCTGCGCTCGACGCCACGTTCGGCCTGAGCAGCGAGGCCTACGGCGAGCGGGTCGAACGGGTACTCGGCTACCTTCGTGCCGGTGACTGCTACCAGATCAACCTGACGGACGCCTTCGAGCTTTTCGAGCCCGGTGACCTGCTGGCGCTCTACCTGCGCGTCCGCCGCGCCCAGCGCACCTCATACGGCGCGTACCTGGATTTCGGCAACCCGCGAATCGCTTCCTTCTCGCCGGAACTGCACTTCAGGGTGCGCGGCAACGAGCTGCTCACCAGACCGATGAAGGGCACCGCGTCGCGCGGGCGCTCGCTGGCCGAGGACATGGAGCGGCGCTCTGCGCTGGCCACGGACGACAAGAATCGTGCCGAGAACGTGATGATCGTCGACCTACTACGCAACGACATGGGCAGGCTGTGCTGCTACGGCAGCGTCACCGTGCCCGAGCTGTTCTCGGTGCGGCCCTTCGGCAAGGTGTTGCAGATGACCTCGACGATCCTGGGCGAAATGGCGGGCCGGCCGGCCCTGGGGGAGATCTTCGCCAAGCTCTTCCCCTCCGGCTCGGTAACCGGAGCGCCGAAGCGGCGGGCGATGCAGATCATCCGCGAGCTGGAAGGGCGGCCGCGCGGAGTCTACACCGGCGCAATCGGCTACGCGGCCCCTGGCGGCGACATGACGTTCAGCGTCGCCATCCGCACGCTGGTGGCGAGCGGAAAGCGGGCGCCGGTGGAGGCGAACGGCGAGAAGCCGGCCGCGCCGCTCGGGGTCGTTCCGCCGGCAGGTCGTGCCGAGCGGGCCTTGCTGGGCGTCGGCAGCGGAATCGTCGTCGACTCGCTGGCCGGCGAGGAGTACCGCGAATGCCTGTTGAAGGCGGCCTTCATCACCGAGCCGGGAGATCCGTTCGAGCTCTTCGAGACGATGCGGTTGGAGGCCGGCCGGGCGTGCTTCGCCGAGCAGCACCTGGACAGGTTGAGGGGCTCCGCGGACTACTTCGGCTTTCCCTTCGACCGGACTGAGGCCGAACGGCTGCTGAGCGCACGCGCGCGCGAAAGCGGGACGGGCATTTGGCGGCTGCGCCTGAGCCTGCGGCACGACGGCTGCCTCGACCTGTCGTCGGCTCCGCTCGACCGGTCGAGCGGCCGCTTGCTCGTCGGCCTGGCCGACGAGCGGGTGGACAGCAGCGACCCGTTCCTCCAGCACAAGACCACTCGTCGGGCCAGGCACGACCGGGCCCTGTCGATAGCCCGGAAGGGCGGACTGGCGGACCTGCTCTTCCTGAACGAGCGCGGCGAGCTAACGGAAGGCGCCGTCAGCAACCTCTTCGTGGAGACGGGCGGCAAGTTGCTGACTCCGCCCCAGGAGTCCGGCCTGCTGCCGGGCGTCGGCCGGTCGAACGTGCTGTCTGGCCACGCGAACGCCGCGGAGGCGATCCTTCGCCTGCCCGACCTGCTTCGAGCGGACGCGATCTACCTGTGCAGTGCGCTGCGGGGCATGCGCAAGGCCGGTCTGCAGGTCAAGCAGGTCGATGCTTGACGGCCGGCCCCGGGTCAGTCACCATCCGGCCAGTAGAGCACCCGGCCGACCGGATTCAACGCCCCGTTGCCGGTGAGGCGTCCGTCCGGCGTGACGATTATGTCGTCTTCCAGCACGTGAAAGCGAATGAAGCGCTCGAGCGACTCAGGGTCTCCGCAAACGCGCTCGATCTCGCCCTCATCGAGGTCATCGAAAGCCGCATCGGTCGGGGCGAACAGCGTGATCGGATAGGCGCCGCGAAAGAGCCGCATGAGGTCGGCTCGCTCCACCAGAGCCGCGAAGATGCCGAGGTTCTCGGCTTCGGCCAGGGCGTCGGCGACGGTCGAGAAGGCCCGCTCCTCCGGGCTGCCGGACTCCGAGACGGCGGCCGACGGCAGGCATCGTTCCTGGCCGAGGGCGCTGCCGATCAGCAAAGGGAGCAGGAGCAGCCCGTTGCCAACGGCTCGCCAGTGCGACACGCTGGCGACCCTACTGCCCCTGGGGCTCGATGACGATCTGTTCGAGCAGTTCCTCATCCGCGCCCAACTCGTTCTCCCCCTTGGGATACTCGTGGAACCGGAGCCAGTGAGCCAGGATGTCCACGTACGTCTGCTCCTCCAGCGAAGCGGGCCTGCCAAGCGGCATCTGCGAGCTGATGTAATCGAAGAGCCCCCACGCGGTTCGCCCTTCCCAGCGGCGCATGAACCTGCTGCCCGTGATCGGCGGAAACGGATCCTCGCCGAGCATGTCGCGACCGTGGCACTCCTGGCAGTGCTCCCGGTAATCCGCGAGGCCCCTTTCGGCCTGCTCCTCGGTGTACCAGCCAGCGCGCTCGTCTGGCTGGGACGCGTCGGCCTCGCCACTCCCCGGCTGGGCGTCACCGCCGGCGTCATCCTGCCCGGCGGACGAGCTCCCCTCGCCCTCGCTCGTGGAGTCCGTACCCGCGGGCGCCTGAAGCAGCCTGAACACCTTGCCGGTATCGCCGCTGGGCGCGAAGGCCTCGCGCGTCAGCAGGTAGAGCTCGCCGTCGGCGTCCTGCCCCATGCTCTGGATGCGGGCGTCTACCTCCAGGAGCTTCTGCCACGGCCACATTTCGCCAACCTCCGTCGCTGGCGCGGCGGCGAACACCTGACCGGAGGGCGTCTCCGGGTTCCCGCTGTAGTCCGCGAACACGAGCTTGCCACGCAGATCCGGAATGAGGTCGCCTCGGTACACGTGTGCGCCTACCACGGCCGTCCCGGCGGGCTCCACGTCCAACGGCGACTCCAGCAGGTTCAGGTTGCCGTATTCGACCACAGGGCCATGTATCCGCCATCCGTTCGGCCCCTGCGTGGGGCACTCCTCCGGCGGGTCGAGCGGGCTTTGGCGATCGTAGCAGTGCGATGCCTCGCGGATCGGCCAGCCGTAGTTGCCGGGTTGATCGACCAGGTACACGGCCTCCCACAACGCCTCGCTCACCGCGGCGACGAAGAGCTGCCGATTCCCGCCCTGGTCGAATGCCATCCGGTAGTGATTCCGGAAGCCCCATGCCCAGATCTCGTCGCGCCCCTCGCGGCCCACGAACGGATTGTCCTGAGGAACTGCATAGCCGGGCCAGCCGCGATCAACGTCGATCCGCAGGATCTTGCCGTAGAGGGTCGTCACGTCCTGCGCCAGGAAATCCCAGACGTTCATCGCCTCGGGCACCTCGAGCGCTCCGTGAACGACCTCTCCGATTCCATGGGCACCACCCCCTTCGCCCATCGAGATGTAGAGGTATCCGTCCGGGCCGAAGGCCAGCGCGCCGCCGTTGGTCTTCCGGTTCACCTGATCCACCTCGAGGAGCACGCGCTCGGACTCGGGATCGGCCCGCCGGCTGTCCTCCGCCGGAACGCGAAACTCGGAGATGCGGCTGGTGTGGTCCCAGCCTCCCGGAGCCTCCGCCCGCAATGGCGCGCTGTAGTGCACGAAGAAGCGGCCGTTCTCCGCGTACTCGGGATGGAACGCTAAGCCCAGCAGGCCGCGCTCCTCGAAGCCGTCGATCAGGTCGACCAGGCGATCGCCGATGTTCAGGAACGGCTGGTCGCTCAGTTCGCCTTCGGCGGTCAGGACGTGGATGGTGCCGGTCTGATCGACGATGAATCGGTCGCCGCTGCCGTCGGGCGGCGACTCGAGCGCGAGGGGCGAGACAAGGCCCTCGACCACCAACTCCGCTCCGATGTCGCCCCGCTCGCCGTCCATCTGGGCCGCTGCCGTGCCCAGTAGCAGTGGCAAAACGGTCAGGCCGAGCCGTATCGTGGATCCGACAACCGACTGCATAGACATCTTCTCCCGTCTTTTCCCGTCCAAATCGATATCTGTCTCCGGAAAGATAAAGATAAGGAGGTGCGCCCGTTCAGGCACACCCCCGTACTGTTTACGAGCCGCTCAGGCGCAACCCACCCTACTGACCGTCTCCGGTTGGAACGATCCGAAGCACCTGGCCAGTCGTACCGGTGGGCCCGGTGTTGTCCGTGGTGAGCACGTAGAGTTCGCCGTTCGCGTCCTCGCCGAAGCCGAGAACGTAGCTCTCCAGACCCATCAGCTGCTGCACGTCCCAGAGCTCGCCATCGCCAGCGGGCGTGGCCATCAGCAACTGCCCGGCCGGCTCGCCAAAGCTCTGGCTCCAGTCGCCGAAGATGTAGTTGCCCTGATGGTCGGAAAGCGCCTCGCCACGGTAAATGTAGCCGCCTATCACCGAGATCCCCGCCACGTCGGCGTCTCCCTGGTTGTCCAGGTGCGGGTACTCGATTACCGGCAGGTGGAGCGGCTCGCCATTTGCTCCTTCACTGGGACAGGCGTCATCCGGAGGGGTCTCGTCCGGGTTCTCGGGGTCGAAGCAGTGCGTTCCTTCCATGATGTTCC
>JBBDRY010000088.1:0-29162 GCA_040905225.1 Chloroflexota bacterium
TCCTGCAGTTCCCGGTCCACGCCTACTCGCCCGAACGGGCCGTGCGTTGGGCGGCAGAGCAGGGGGCTCCACCACCTGAAGCCGCCGACATCGCCGACCACTACCTGCGGGTTCTCGACGAGCACGTCCGCCGAGGCCGTCCGGTGCACGTCTATGGGCATCCTGAAGTTCTCGGCGCCGTGGCCGCGCAGGTGCTCCCTCCGGTCGTCCGGCGTGCCCGGCAACGAGGCCTCGCCTTCCTCACGCTCGACGAAGCGGTTCGCTGGTGGCGGCGGCGCGAGGCGGCCACCCTGCACGCCCACCGACGGCACGCCGACGGTCGTGAAGAGCTCAATGTCGAGCGAGCCGACCTGGGGGTGGCCGTCGAGCTCCGGCTGCCGAGGCCGATGCGCGTCGTCCTGGACGGGGCAGATCAGGGTCTGCACCGCGGGGACGTGGTCCTGGGGTGATGGGCGCCCGGCTTCTTCGCCTCATTCTGCCGAGCAACGTTCGGCTTCCACCGGAATATGGCGCGCGCTTCGTGCTCCATGACCGCGGTCGCCCAACGCCATGGATCACCTGTCGGATCGTGGGATCGATCGTCACAGCCGGTCGGCGACGAGATTGACGAGACCGCGAGCGGTTCGGGGCTGAGCAGGCATGATCGGGGATCGACAAGATCCGCTACTAACGCGAACACCTACCAGGCGTGCAGAGAGGTCCGCCCGGCACCTTGACCCAGAACCGTCGAAGCCCCCGAGCGGCCACAGGGCCGTCTTCATCCGCGCGTGGAGTTGACCCGATGAGCGCATCGTTCGAGCAGTTCCGTCGTCTCCTCCCACCCAATACACGCGTCTGTGATTGAAACGCCGTGCTCGAGTGGCTTCTGCGGTTCCCAGTCCTGTCGACCCGGCCGGAGATTGCTTTCGAGCATCAAACCGAGGAGACCGTTGCGGCCGCCAGTTCCCCACTGGTCGAGTATGGAGTCGACGACGAGGCGCTGCCGCTGATGGTCCTTGCCAGAGTTGCCGTGGGAACAGTCGACCATGACTGGGCGTGCGTGGCCCGTGACGCCACGGACAGCCTCTGCTGTCGAGTGCACGACCGATGGGTCGAAGTTTGGTCCCGCGTCGCCCCCCCTGAGAACGACGTGTGAGTCTGCGTTCCCCGTTGTGCGCACCACGGCGCCGAGACTGTTGTCATCGACGCCGAAAAACGCGTGCCCTTCGACAGCGGCCGCGACTGCGTTAACGGCCACGTCGACGCGTCCGTCAGTCGCGTTCTTGAAGCCGACGGGGAAGGACAGACCAGAGGCGAGCTGGCGGTGAACCTGGCTCTCGACGGTCCTCGCACCGATAGCAGCCCACGAGACGAGATCGGCGTAGTACTGAGGCGTGATGGTGTCCAACACCTCGACTGCGCACGGGACGCCGTGCGATAGCACATCCAGCAGCACACTGCGGGCTGTGCGGAGGCCACGCAACGCGTCGTGGGAGCCGTCGAGGCCGGGATCGTAGATCAGGCCCTTCCATCCGAGGGATGTGCGCGGCTTCTCGAAATAGGTGCGCATGACGATGATGAGGTCGTTACGGTGCCTGTCGACTTCGTTACGGAGACGCTCTGCGTATTCGGCCGCGAGCAAGCGGTCATGAATCGAGCACGGGCCGACGATGACCAGCATGCGATCGTCCGCGCCACGCAGAGCGGCTGCCACCGCCGCGCGAGCCTGCGCCACGGTGGCGTGCTGCTCCGGCGTCGCCGGCAAGTCGCTCTGGAGCGCCCTCGGTTGGGGGAGCGGTTCGAAGCCGGCGATGTTTCGGTTGTGTAAGCCTCGAAAGCCCTCGGTGATGGACTGATCCGTTGGCACGGCGACCTCGACAGCAGCAGATGAAAGGTGTGCGCGGTCGGTCCGACGATAGCCGACCACATCGGACCGGTGACTCAGCTGGATGGTTTTCGCCGGGGTTGCGCTGCCCTTGGTTGGGGGCTTTGCCGAGGACTAGCGTGGCGAACCGACGACGAGGTAGACGTTGCGGCGACATGCAGACGGATCGGATCCGGAGACCGCTGATCTCGTCGAGGAGTTGCGTCGCGCGGGCGTCGCCGAGGCCGACGGCTCGTCGCGTCGCCGAGCCGAGTACTCCTCCGACGCCTCGCTCTACCGGGTCACGCCCGCGGTCGTCGCCTTTCCCCGCAGCATCGACGAGCTCGAGGCGATCGCGAGCGTCGCGCGGGAGCGCGGTGCACCGATGACCGCGCGGGGTGCCGGGACCTCGATCGCGGGCAATGCGATCGGCCCCGGCATCGTGATCGACACCCGGCGGCACCTGCGCCGCATCCACCATCTCGACCGGGAGGCTCATACCGCAACTGTCGAGCCGGGCGTCGTCCTCGACGACCTGCAGCGCGAGGCGTCCCTCGTCGGGCTCCGGTTCGGTCCGGATCCCTCTACACACGACCGTTGCACGCTCGGTGGCATGATCGGCAACAACGCCTGCGGTTCCCGGGCGCTCGGGTACGGCCGGACCGTGGACAACGTCCGTGAACTCGAGGTCGTCACGGGCAACGGCACGCGATTCGTCGCCGGCGCTGCAGCAGCGGGCGAGTGGCTCTCCGAGGTCCGGTCCGCGCTCGCCCTGGCCGACGAGCAGGCGGCGCTGCTGCGTTCCGAGCTCGACCGGTTTCCCCGGCAGGTTTCGGGCTACGGGCTGCACCACCTGCTGCCGGAGCATGGCCGCAACGTGGCACGCGCCCTGGTCGGCAGCGAGGGGACCTGCGCCCTGACGCTGCTCGCCACCGTCGACCTCGTGCCGTTGCCGGCGGCCGAGATCCTGGTCGTGTTCGGCTACGTCGACATGGCGGCCGCGGCCGACGCCGTGCCGGCGCTGCTCGGGCACTCAGCCGTGGCCATCGAGGGGATGGACGCCCGGATCACCGAGACCGTGCGCCAGCGCCGAGGGGCGGACGCGGTACCAGCGCTCCCGCGGGGCGGGGGGTGGCTGCTGGTCGAACTGGCCGGCGAGACCGTGGGTGAGCTCGAGTCGCGGGTCCCCGCGCTGCTTGCCGACGCCGACACACTCGACCACCGCGTCGTCGTCGATCAGGCCGAGGTGCGCGCGATCTGGGGCATCCGCGAGGCCGGCGCCGGTCTCGTCGCCCGGGCCTCCGTCACGCCCGCGCACGCCGGATGGGAGGACGCCGCCGTTCCGCCCGAACACCTGGGTGCGTACCTGCGGGACTTCGAGGCGCTCCTGGCGGCGCACGGACTGCACGGCGTTCCGTACGGCCACTTCGGGGACGGCTGCCTGCACGTGCGGATCGACTTTCCGTTCCACGCTGCCGGCGGAAGTGAGACCTTCCGAACGTTTCTGGACGACGCGGCGGACCTCGTCGCCGGATACGGCGGGTCGATCTCGGGCGAGCACGGTGATGGCCGGGCCCGAAGCGGGTTGCTGCCACGCATGTTCTCGCCTGAGATGATCGGGACCTTCGCGCGCTTCAAGCAGTCGTTCGACGGCCTCGGGATCCTCAACCCCGGCGTGCTGGTGGACCCCGCCGCCCCGGACGCGGACCTGCGTTTCGCCGATCGGCCGCGACGGACCGCCGGTCTCGGGTTCCGCTACGACGAGGACGACGGCGATGTCGTCACGGCCGTGCACCGGTGTACGGGGGTCGGGCGATGCACCGTCGACGACCCGTCGGCAGGTCGCGTCATGTGCCCTTCGTACCTGGCGACGCGGGACGAGCGCGACAGCACGCGTGGCCGTGCGCGCGTCCTGCAGGAGATGATCGACGGCACGGACGTCGCGCGTCGTTGGGATGCCCCGGAGGTACACGAGTCGCTGGACCTGTGCCTGTCGTGCAAGGGATGCGGCTCCGACTGCCCGACCGGGGTGGACATGGCCCCGTACAAGGCCGAGGCGCTCTACCAGACCTATCGCGGGCGTCCCCGGCCGCTTGCCCACTACAGCCTCGGCCAATTCCCGCGCTGGGTCCGCGCCGCAGCCCGGCTGCCCGGTGGCGTTCGTCGCGCGGCGACACGCGGCCCACTCGCCCGGGTGGTCAAGGTCATCGGTGGCATCGACCAGCGACGTCAGGTGCCGGTTCTCGCCCCTCGGACCTTCAGGGCCTGGCTGGACGGGCGTGACGAGTCGGAGGAGTCCCGACACCGCGATGGCGTCGACGGCCGCGCGGAGGCGTTGCTGTGGGTGGACACCTTCACCAACCACTTCCGACCCGAGGTGGCCGTGGCCGCCGTCGAGGTGCTCGAGGACGCCGGCTACGACGTCCGTGTGCCGTCGGACGACCGGTACTGCGGCCTGACCTGGATCACCACGGGCCAGCTGGACACCGCCCGGCGCAGCGTGCGCAGCGTGGTCGAGCAGTTGGCCGCCGAGCTCGAGGTGGCCTCCCGGGGGACCATCGTCGTCGGACTCGAGCCGTCGTGCACGACTGTCCTGCGCGAGGACGCCCGTCGTCTGCTGGGCGGAGCCGTCCGTCGAGGCGGTCGCGGCGAGGACACGCACGCTGGCCGAGGCGCTCGCAGCGCGTCGTCCGGCCTGGACGCCTCTCCGGATAGACGGCACGCATGTCGTGGCCCAGCCGCACTGCCACCACCACGCCGTGATGGGATGGGCGGTCGACCGTCGCCTGCTCGCGGCCTGCGGTGTGACGGTGGACGAGGTCGGCGGTTGTTGCGGGCTGGCCGGGGACTTCGGCGTGCGCCGCGGCTACTACGACATCTCGCGCGACATCGCCGAGACCACCCAGTTGCTGCCGGCGATCCGGGACGCCGGCGCTGGGGTGCGCGTGCTGGCCGACGGCTTCTCGTGCCGCACGCAGGTGGCGGACCTCGCCGACGTCCCTTCGGTGCATCTCGCCGAACTCCTCGTCGAGGGCATCCGTGGTCGAGACGAACGGAACACTGGTGACTGAGCTGCTCTCGCAGGCCGACGCCAAGGTCGCGGGGCTGCGTGCCGGTATGCCGTTTGTGATGCTTTCCGCCCTGCGAAACGAGATCGGCGCCGGCGCGTGGAACCGACGGAGGCCCGTCCGACGGACGAGGCGGTGGGCGGCTTCGGCCGCAGACGGTTCTCCGCGCCTATTCTGGACCTGGTCAACGATGGCCCGCCGTCGGTGTCAACTCGGCAGCCGTGCCGGCTCTTCGGCGCTGACGGTCTCAACGACCGTCTGAGGGCCGACAATCACGACTTGGTCGTTCTGCAGGTCAAACGCATTGGCGAAATGGGAACCCATGCTTCCACTCGACGACGTTACGGTTGTCTCGCTGGAGCAGGCGGTCGCCGCGCCCTTTGCGACCCGACAACTCGCAGACCTGGGCGCCCGCGTGATCAAGGTTGAGCGGCCCGGTCCAGGCGACTTCGCCCGAGGCTACGACGAGACGGTCAAGGGTCTGTCGAGCCACTTCGTCTGGCTCAACCGCTCCAAGGAGTCCGTGGCACTCGACCTCAAGAGCGACCTCGGCCGGCAGGCCGTGCGCGAGCTCGCCGCTCGGGCGGACGTCTTCGTGCAGAACCTCGCCCCCGGTGCCGCCGAACGTCTCGGCCTGGGGGCTCAGGATCTCAGAGAGCTCAACCCCCGCCTGGTGTACGCGTCGATCTCCGGCTACGGCGACGGCGGCCCTTACTCGAACAAGAAGGCCTACGACCTGCTCGTGCAGTGCGAGGCGGGCCTGGTGTCGATCACCGGGACACCGGAGGAGCCGTCCAAGGTCGGCATTTCCGTCGCAGACATCGCGGCGGGCATGTACGCCTATGGCGGCATCCTAACCGCTCTCATCCAACGTGGACGGACCGGACAGGGCGCCACACTCGAGGTCTCGATGCTCGAAGCATTGGGCGAATGGATGGGCTTTCCGCTCAATTACGCAGTCTATGGCGGAACCCCGCCAGCTCGGTCCGGAGCCCGGCATGCAGCCATCGCACCCTACGGCCCGTTTCGCTGCGGCGACGGTGAGCAGGTCTTCCTCGGCATTCAGAACGAGCGCGAGTGGTCGATCTTCTGCGATCAGGTCCTCGGCGCACCGGAGCTGGCGAACGACCCGCGCTTCGCGCGTAACTCGCTGCGCGTGCTCAACGGGGAAGAGCTCATGGAGGAGGTCGAGAGGGCGTTCGCCGGCAGCACGGCCGAGCAGGTGGCGGCTGCGCTCGACGAGGCGGGCATCGCGAACGCCCTACTGCGCGACCTGCACTCCTTCGCCGACCACCCCCAGCTGCAGGCCCGCGATCGCTGGCGCATGTACGACTCCCCCGCGGGCCGGCTGCGGGCGCTCATCCCGCCTGCCACCCTGGAGGGTGTCACGCCCCTGATGGGTCCGGTTCCGAGCGTGGGCCAGCACACCGACGCCGTTCTCGCTGAGCTCGGCCTCTCCTTTGACCCCGCCTCCCGCGTCGGGCCCATCCGCGAAGGAACCGCGTGAGTGCTGCTGCCGCCCTCGCCGATCGCGCGCTCGGCCGCCCGAGGATCCCGCATGACATATCACACGCCCATGAATCATCGCCCTGCGGACCCGCACTTCGACGCTGTTCAGGCGGCTCGGTCGTTTCTCTTCGTGCCGGCTGACAGGCCCGAGCGCTTCGACAAGGCCGCTGCTTCGGGCGCGGACCAGGTCGTTATCGATCTTGAAGATGCGGTGGTCGCCGAGCACAAGGCGTCTGCGCGGGAGGCGGCGGTGACCTGGCTGCGCGAAGGCGGCCGGGCCTGCATCCGGATCAACGCCGTGGACAGCGCCGAGCACGAGGCCGACGTCGTCATGGTCGGACGCGTTGGCGGAGTGGTGGCCGTCGTGCTGCCGAAGGCATCCGATGCCAGGATCGCCACGATCGTCGCGGAGCGCACCGGCGTCCCGGTCGTTGCGCTGATCGAGTCTGCCGTTGGTCTTCTCAAGGCACCCGAAATCGCGGCGGCGGACGGGGTTGCGCGCCTGGCTTTCGGGCATCTCGACTACGCCCGCGATCTGAATTGCGCCAACGGCCGGACGGCCATGCTGCATGCCCGCTCCACCCTGGTGCTGGCTTCGCGGGCCGCGGGGTTGCCCGGTCCCATCGACGGCGTGACCGTCGCGCTCGACGACGCGGGGGCATTGGAGGATGACCTCGCACACGCCCGCGAGCTCGGCCTGACCGGCAAGCTGCTGATCCATCCGCGGCAGGTCGAGACGACGCATGCCGCGTACCGACCTTCCGACGAGGAGATGGTGTGGGCGCGAAAGGTGCTCGCCGCCGTGCGGGGCACCTCCGATGGGGCGGTGAGGGTGGACGGCGAGATGGTCGATGCCCCGGTGATCGCCCGAGCCGAGGACCTGGTGCGGCAGCACGACCGATAAGATGATCGGCAACTCCGCGCCGACCTGCACCCCGGCTGACCTGCACCGGCCGGTCGTCACCGAGCCGGCGGCGCCGCTCCGATACCTCGGGCCGATGTTGTCAGTTTCATGAGGTGTCTGCCTCGGGCCGGGCCGCGCACCTCGGCCAGGACGAGGTCTGCCATCGCGCCTCCGCAGCGCGGTTCGACCCATGCACGAAACTTCTCCTCGAGGTCGACGTCGGACAAGGGCCGCGCGGGTACGCCGGGTGCGGGCTGCCATGGTGAGGTCAGCACAGAACCATCCTCGAAGCGGATGTCGACGCGCCCCGGGTAGTCGCCCGGCGCCGGGGCCGCTGGATCCGCGAGGACTCGGACACGGGCGGCGACGTCCAATACGGCTGCGCGCCGGATGCTGCGATCCGAGAAGGAGCCGGCGTGGAGTTCGCCATCCACCACGCACAGCGCCGCGACGATCGGCAAGCTGAACCGAGCGGCGTACCCACTCACGGGATGCAGCTTGCTCGACCGTGGCTCTGCGACCGTGGGGATCACATGAGGATGAACCTTGCAGGTCACGTCGGCTACCTGCCGGCGATCTTGCCGATCGAGCAGCGTGAGGAGGGCATCGGCACATGCCTGCGTGCCGAGGTGGGTTGGAAACGCCTTGAAGCCGATATTGCGGACGGCCCAGGTCGTACCGATACCGTCGAGTACTGCCGCTCGGTCCACGTCGTCAGGGGGGACACCGAGCACGGTGCGAAACAGCCCGAAGCGCCCGAACAGCGGATCGGAGGCGCCAATGACGCCCTGCGCCGCGAGTGCGGCGCAGGTCACCCCCCAGGCAGCGCTGCGTCCCATGTGGATGAACTTGGTGTCGGCTCCACCGTCCAGGTGCCCGCCTCGCGTACCCCCCGCGCCGTCGGTCGCCAGTGCCAGTGCGTGCGCTGTCTGCGGCACGTCGAGGCCGAGGAAGCAGCAGGCGACTGCCGCCGAGGCGAGCGGGGCGAACACGGCGGTCGTGGTGTACCCCCGACGCTGTGCGACTCCCGGTGCCCCAAGGCCGACGCGGGCTGCGATCTCGAGAGAGACGGCTACCGCGTCCCGTAGCTCATCCCCCTCGAGCGCCTGTCGTCCGACGTTGCTGAGGCCGAGAAGCACCCCGATGACGGCGCTGGCGGCGTGCACGGAACTGCCGAAGTGAGTCTCGTCCAGGTCGAGGGAATGAGCTGTCGCGGCCACTCGGAATGCTGTTGCGGCTGCTCCGTCGAGAAGGGCCGCGTCCGGGCTCACCCGGATCTCGACCGCAGGGTCGGCTGCGAGGTAGGAGGTGAGGACATCGAGAACAACCGCATCGGAGACTCGGCGGACGTCCGCAGGGACCGCGTGGGTGGCGCGATCGGCCACCAGTGCTGCGAGCTCTTGGATTGCAGTGTCCTGCCGCATCGAACTCCGCACCTGTCTGGCCTGGATCAGACACGAATCCGCGAGACCACCTCGTCTGTGAACGTGTCTGTCGTCGCCTCCCCCTGAAGGTCCGGGGTCGCGATGTTGGCAGCGAGGGTGTTCTCGAAGGCGTCGATGATGGCGTTCCCCGCTGCAGCCTCGCCGAGGTGCTCGAGCATCATCGCGCCGGCCCAGATCATCCCGATGGGATTGGCAATGCCCTTACCGGCGATATCCGGAGCAGAGCCGTGAACGGGCTCGAACAGCGATGGGTGGGCCCTCTCTGGATTGATGTTGCCACTCGGAGCGACACCGATGGAGCCGGCGATGGCTGCGGTCAGATCCGAGAGGATGTCACCGAACAGGTTCGAGGCGACGATCACGTCGAAGTCGAGCGGGCTCAGGACGAGTCGAGCGGCGAGTGCATCGATGAGCATGTTGCGTACGTCGAGGTAGGGGAAGTCGGCGGTGACCTCGTGGACGACCTCATCCCAGAAGGGCATGGTGTGGACGATGCCATTGGATTTGGTTGCGGATACAAGTGACCGTTTGCGCGAGTCCGCCAACTCCGCAGCAAAGCGCGCGACGCGGCGGATGCCGAATCGGGTGAAGACGGCTTCCTGGAGTGCGATCTCGCGCTCTTGGCCATGGAAGATGCGCCCCCCGACCTCGGAGTATTCACCCTCGACGTTCTCGCGGACGACCACAAGATCCATCCCGGCTGCCGCGGGCACCGGCGGCTCCACCCCTGGCAGTGTGCGGATCGGGCGCAGATTGATGTATTGATCGAACGAGCGTCGAATGGGGATGAGCAGCCCCCAAAGCGTCTCGACGTCCGGAATCTCGGGGTCACCCACCGCCCCGAGCAGTATGGCGTCATGGCCTGAGAGGATGTCGATGCCATCGGTGGGCATCATGCGGCCCTCGGTCTTGAACCGTGCGGAACCCCAGGGGTAGTCGGTCCACGAGATGGAGAATCCGGCGAGCTCCGCGGAGCGGTCGAGGCACCGGATCGCCGCAGGCGTGACCTCCTGTCCGATCCCATCGCCTGCAATCACCGCGATGTCGTACTGAGTCGTCACGTTCCGCTCCGTCAGCGCGTGGCGGCCGTCGGTCGGCGTCTGTGGCATCGTCGACAGCCGCAGTGGAATTGGATACGATCGGCATGATCCAGGATAATGTACATCCTGAGTAGATGCTCATGCGAGACGGGGTGTAATGCGCGAGAGATGCGAACAGGCGGCGGAGGGGAGTGCGGGGCGGTCCGCCGAAGGTCTGAACCGGCGGCGAGGGGTGGAGCGTCGAGCGGGCGGGACTGGCGCGTTGGCCGGCGTCCGCGTGCTCGACCTCACGCGCATCCTGGCAGGACCGCAGTGCACAATGATGCTGGGAGACCTGGGGGCTGACGTCATCAAGGTCGAGTTGCCCGACCTGGGCGACGACACCAGGAACTGGGACACGGCCGCGAATGTGCCCGGGTTCGGTGTCTACTTTGTCATGTCGAACCGCAACAAGCGGTCGGTCGAGGTCGACCTGAAGACACCACTGGGCCGGGAGCGCATAAGGCAGCTGGTAGCTCACTCGGACGTCATGGTCGAAAACTTCCGACCAGGTGTGCTGGATCGATTGGGGTTGCCCGACGATGAGTTGACCGGGATCAACCCACGCTTGATCCGGTGCTCGATCACAGGGTTCGGGGTCGGCGCGGGAGCCAGTCTGCCCGGTTACGACTACTTGGCGCAGGCGGCTGGCGGACTGATGAGCGTCACGGGATACCCCGATGGAGATCCGACGCGCGTCGGCGCCCCGGTCTCTGACGTGATCACCGGGATGCACGCGACGATCGGCGTGCTCGCGGCCCTGCATCGACGCACGACGACTGGCCGGGGGCAACGCATCGAGGTCAATCTCTTGTCCTCGACGCTCGCGGGTCTCGCGAACCAGGCGTCGAACTACCTTCTCACGCGCGAGATCCCGGGGCGCGTCGGCAACCTTCATCCGAACATCACGCCGTATGAGACCTTCGACACGGCGGGACAGCCGATCGTCGTCGCGGTTGCCAACGAACGCCAGTTCTCGTCGCTGCTCGAGGTCCTCGGATGTGCCGAGGTCGGTAGCAACAAAGCGTTTGCGACGAACGAGGCCAGGCTGCAACATCGCGAGGAACTGCGGGAACTCCTGCAGGAGCGGTTCAGCACCGATTCCGGCGAAGCCTGGGCCGCGCGACTGCAAGAACGGGGAATCCCCTGTAGTCCGATCAATGATGTCGCAGAAGCTATCGATCTGGCCGCGAATCTCGATCTGCATCCGGTCGTTGAGATGGAGACGAGCGCGGGTGCGACCCTGCCGATGATCGCGAGTCCGCTCACGCTGTCCGACGATCCGCCGACGTACCGACTGCCGCCGCCCGCACTAGGTGAGCACACTGACGAGGTATTGGCGTGGCTTGACGAGAACGTGCCAGTCGGAAAGGACATGTAGGATGCGATCGATCGCCAGTTTGGGCGAACTAGGACACCGAAGATGAGCGCGGACGAACGTCCGATCGAGCGGCCACGGACTGCCCAGGCCGCAGCCTTGACCGAACTGCGACGAGCGATCCTGCGGGGGCAACTGAAGCCGGGAAACCCGATCCGGCAGGACGCTTTCGCGCAGCGGCTCGGCGTCAGCCGTGTGCCGGTCCGGGAGGCACTCAAGGTCCTCGAAGGCGAAGGCCTGGTGGACTACACGGTTCACCGTGGCTATCAGGTCGCCAGCTTGGACTACGAGGAAGTCGCCGAACTGTACTACCTGCGTCGCCTTCTCGAGACCGAGGCCATCAAGCTGGCGACTCCGCTCATCAACGACGACGACCTGCAGGAGATGGACCGCCTGCGCGCGTCCATGGAGGCTCTGCCGCCGGACGACATGGAGGCGCTCGCCCAACTGAACCGACAGTTCCACTTCGTCGTATTTCAGGCGGCGAGCATGCCTCGCATGGCGAAGTTCATCCGGATGCTCTGGGACGCCTCCGACGCCTATCGGTCCATCTACTACGCCGACGCGCCGGCGGTTTCGCGCATTCATGAAGAGCACCGCCAGCTGCAGGAGGCCCTCGAGGCTCGCGACGCCGACGCCACGATCGAGATCTTCAATGAGCACCGGGGCAACCTGCTCAAGTTCGTGGAGGGTGTCCTCTCCGAGACCTGACCTTTTGGCCTTCAGCCGTCAACTGAAGTAGCGCCCCCCAACGACGACCGCTCGGGGCGCGTAGCGCCGCCATCCGGCCTGCGATGTCGGCCGTTCGATGATGGACAGGTCCGACCCCCCGGGCGCCGCAGCCGGATCGACGAGTTCGGGTCGGCCGATCGCGTTCGCCGGTGCCACGGTCGCGGCACGGAAGGCCTCGATCTCGTCCATCCCGCTGTCGACCATCGTGGCGATCGTCGACAGAACTCCGAACGTCGGGTCGAGCGCCGTCCGATCGGCGACGTCACTGCTGATGATGTCGGGTGGGAATCCATCCTCGAGAGCCGCTCGAGCCGTCTCGGGCGCGAAATGGACCGAGCCGCCGCGACCGATGTCGAACAGCACGCCCCGTGCCCGGGGGGGGTGTATCTCATCGTGGACCCGGCCCGTGGCGGGGTCGAAGATGTTGTTCCGGGCTCGCGTGTAACAGTGCGTCACCACATCCCCGGGACGCAGCCGCGCCACGATCTCCGGTAGCGGAACGAGGGTCTCGCCTACGTGGATCATGACGGGCAGGTCGGCTTGCCTGCCGGCCTCGAGCAGGCGATCGAGCACGTGGAGCGCGTTGCCTCCACAGGCGTAGGTGCTCAGCCGTGCTTTGAGGCCCACGATGTGGTCCCGGTTACGTATGGCACATTCGGCTGCGCCGCCCGGATCGACGAGCGGAGCCAACAGCAGCTCGGGTATGCGGTTGTCGAGGATGCCGATCGACGACAGGTTGAGCCAGCAGAACAGCCGCGTCCTGCTGGCATCGATCCGATCGCGGAACAGATCGAAGGTCGTCCAACCGACGCTGCCCCCGTCCGCGACGGTCGTTGCCGAGCGCCTCCACCCGATGTCATCAGGACTGGGACGGTGAAGCGTGCCCTCGAACGCGTGGACGTGCATGTCGATGAGCCCGGGAGAGACCAGGCAGCCGGAGACATCGACCTGTGGGAGGCCGCTCCCATCCCCGTCGGTCACCCGACCCTGCTCGATCACGACGTCGCGACGCTCGATCACCCGTCTGTCCAGATCGAGCCAGTCACCTCCGGACAGGCACATGCTCGTCAGCGGTTCACCAGCCATGTCAGCTCCTGTGGTGACGTGGGGGCCTGCCTGCCCCGCTGAAGCGCACGTGCCGCGCACACGTGGTAGGGTTGCAGACAGTATACATCACCTCGTATACATCACCCCGTATACGTCGGCATCGCAGGGAGAATTCATCATGACTGACACCAGTGCACGGGAGGGTCGCGTCGCCGTCATCACCGGGGCTGCCGGTGCGATCGGGTCCGCGATGGTCGAGCGCTTCATCTCGGAGGGTGTCGCCGTCGTTGCGGTCGACCTCGTCGCGGATGGTCTGACCGGGCTCGCGGATCGTGTGGCGGGCAGTTCGCTCCTCGACACGCAGGCACTCGATGTGACCGACGAGGAAGCGGTGGATGCGCTCTTCGCAGGGGCCATCGAGCGACATGGCCGAGTGGATTACCTCGTCAACAACGCAGGCATCACGCGCGACGCGACCATCCACAAGATGAGCGTGGAGCAGTGGCGGGACGTCCTACGCGTCAACCTCGAGGCTCCGTGGCTCATGACACGGGCCTTCGTGCGGCACGTCCGCGACCGCAAGGACGGCGGTGCCGTCGTCAACATCGCGAGCATCTCTGGACAGCGAGGCAATTTCGGACAGGCCAACTATGCCTCCTCAAAGGCTGGCATCGTCTCCCTGACCAAGGTCACCGCTCGCGAGATCTCGCGGTACCAGGCACGCGCGAACGCGATCTCGCCAGGCTTCATCGTCAGTCCCATGACGGATGCGATCCCCGACGGCGAGCGCGAAGAGCGTGCCGCATCCGCCCCGCTCGGGCGTGCCGGCCAGCCCTCGGAGATCGCGAGTGTCGCCTACTGGCTCTGCAGTGACGGCTCTTCGTTCGTGACAGGTGCGGTCATCGACGCCACGGGTGGACGAGGCATGTGACAGGTGTCCGAAGCGCCTTGTCGTCCCATGTGTGGGTGCCCGGGTTGCTTCGACCGACTGTACGGCGTTGAGAGGAGTCCGATCGAAGGCGCGTATTCGAGCAGGGATCAGCCGTCACGGGAGAGACGAGCGGGGGACGCGACCACCGGAAACGGTCCGTCAGTGGCCCTCGGTAGCTGAGACGATGGCCATGTGCCATGGCACTTTTCGCTAGAGACGGGAGAGCACGTAATGTCATTTCGAAGAGGGAAGTTCAAGAACCTGATGCGCTTGGGCGCACCGCTCGCTGCGCTCACGCTCGTCCCCGCCTGCGGCGGCGACGATGACCCCGGCGAATCAGCCGCAGAGGCGGACGCCGCAGACGAGCCGACAGACGAGGGAGATTCAACCGGCGAGGCGGAGGAACTCACCGAGTTCCCTCACGACTCGCTCACCTTCGTCGTCCCGTTCGGGCCGGGAGGTGGCACCGACACGCTCGCGCGACTCATTGTCGAATACGTGGAGGACGAACTCGGCGTACCCGTCATCGTCGAGAATGTTCCGGGAGCCGGGGCCACAATCGGTACCGCGCAGATCTATCAGGCCGAGCCGGATGGCTCAGTGGTCGGCATTCCTGCTGACAACGCGCTGGCACTCGCGCCCCGTGTCCAGGAGGACATCCCCTACTCCGACTACGACGACTTCACGTACATCATCAAGGCCCCGGCCAATCCGATGGTCATGGTGACCGGTGCAGATCAGCCGTATCAAGACCTCAACGACGCTCTCGAGGCGGCGCGCGAGCGACCCGGGGAGCTCGCGATCGCGCACGCCGGAGCGTTCACGACGCCAGACGTCACATCGGAGAAGCTCCATGCCGCTGCGGACGTGCAGTTCAACCTGGTACCGCATGCCGACGGCGGCTCGGCTGCGCGGACTTCGGTGATCTCCGGTCGCGCCGAGTTCGGTATCGCCGGCGCAAGCGCATATGCCGGACAGATCGAAGCCGGTGAGCTGCGCGCACTGGCTGTGTTCTGGCCCGAGCGCATCGAGCTCCTCCCTGATGCGCCGACGGCGACAGAACAGGGCGTAGATCTCGAAGAGGCTGCCAGCTCGTTCTACATCGTCGGACCTCCCGACATGGACGAGGCAGTGAGGCAGCTGCTCATCGACGCCTTCTCGGCCGCGGTGACGAACCCTGAATTCCAGGAGCGTGCGCTCGAACAGGGCAACCAGCCACTCGAGATCTTCGGTGATGATGCTGAGGCGGACATCGCGGCGGGTATTCCGCTCCTAGAGGAGATCGTCCCACGCTTCGAGGCGCGGGACCAGGGCTAGAGGCTCGAAGCGTCGCGGGGCGCTGGCTCATTTCGAGCGCCCCGCGACGTGATGAGGGATCTCCGTTGGGTACTGCGCCGACGCCGGGGCCAACTCCGATTGGAATCTCACCACACGGCGGCGGGTTGTCGCGTCTTCCCGTGCTGCACCGGGAGAACAGAAGAGGTAAGGGATGGCAGGGAACCATCAGGAGTCGGGTGAGGCTGATCCCGAGCTGCAGCAGATGCAGAGGCTGCGCCTCGTTGTTGGATCGATCAGTCTCGTCATCGCACTCATCTACGTTCAGCAGACGCTGAGTGAGCTCTCGATCGGTGGGCTCGCACGGCCGGGTGCCGGTCTGTACCCCGCATTCGTCGGGGTGATGTTCATTGCCGCCTCTTTGGTAGCGGTCATCGAGCCACTGATCGCGATCCGGAAGGGGACGGTCGAGGACGCCAGAATCATCGACGCCTTGATGACTGACGATACACCGATGGGCGATACGGACGTCGAAGAACCAACCAGTGACGAGCATGATCCCGCCGAGGTTGCTGAGCCTGATGATGCAAAACGCGCCATCTACTACTTCGCCTGGCTGTTGATGTTCGTCTTCACGCTCCCTTTGCTTGGGTTTTTCGTCACGACGCTGGTTTTCCTGATCGGGGTGTCCGCCACGCTGACAAACCAGCGAGGGCTGCGATCACGCGTTAACGCAGTCATTATCAGCATCCTCTTCACGCTGCTGGTGGACTGGTTCTTCGCTGACTTTCTCAGTATCTCGATGCCGCGAGGAGTTTTCGGATGAATGCTCATCTGATGACCCATGATGCACCGCAAGTCGTTCCCGTTCGGTGCGAACCTTGAGTGCGGTCGAAGGCCTCACGTACGGCCTGTCTCTGGCGGTCCAGCCGGAGCTGCTCCTTGCGGCCTTGATCGGCGCCATTGCCGGCACCATCATCGGGCTCTTGCCGGGCCTCGGCCCGACCGCCGGCGCTGCGGTTCTTCTCCCACTCACCTACACGATGAGCCCTACTGCTGCTCTCGTCATGATCGCCGCCATCTACTATGCGGTGATGTACGGCGGATCGACCTCGGCCGTACTGCTCAATATTCCAGGGGAAGCGCCCTCCGTCGTCTCGTCGTTCGAGGGCTATCCGATGGCCAAGCAGGGGCGCGCAGGTCCGGCCCTGTTCATCATCACCGCGGGATCGTTCCTGTCGGGCACGGTGGCGGTGATCCTGGTCACCTTCCTCACGCCGATGCTGTCTCGGGTCGGTCTCCTCTTCGGGCCCGCAGAGTTCTTCGCCATTACCCTCGGTGGCCTACTCGTACTGTCGCGGGTTATGGGGGGCTCCTGGGCCAGCGGCATGATTCCCATGGTGCTGGGTCTGGTGCTTGGCACCATCGGTGAAGAGGGTGTCACGGGTCGCTATCGTTTCACCTATGGCATCCTCGAACTGACGAGGGGTCTGGATCTCGTGGCGATTGCCATCGGTCTCTTCGGCATCACCGAGCTGTTGGTCCTGGCCAAGCAGAAGAATGCCACGAGCATGGTCGGCAAGATCCGAGTCCGGGATCTCCTGCCGACGCGCGATGATCTGAGGCGCTCCATCGGACCTTGGCTGCGTGGCAGTCCTATCGGATTCTTCTTCGGCCTACTTCCTGGGCCATCAGCGACGCTCGCCACCTTCGCCTCCTACCGCGTCGAAAAGGCGGTGTCGAAACGGAAGCACCTGTTCGGCACAGGAGTTGTCGAAGGGCTCGCCGGCCCAGAGGCAGCCAACAACAGTGCGGCTACCTCCAGTGTGATTCCTGTGTTGGCGCTGGGGATCCCTTTCTCGGCCACGCTGGCTCTGATGCTTTCGGCGCTCGTCGTGCACGGTGTCACACCCGGCCCGCTTCTGATCGAGCAGCATCCTGAGATCTTCTGGGGACTTATCGGCTCGCTCTATATCGGTAACGTGATTCTGGTGATCCTGAACGTTCCCCTTATTGGTGTGTGGGTGAGCTTCCTCCGAACCCCCTACCACCTGCTGATTCCAATCGTGACCGTGCTCGCTTTCGCCGGATCCTTCTCGGCTCGGCGAAGCTACGTGGATCTGTATGCCATCCTCGCGCTCGGCGCACTGGGCTATCTGTTTCGAAAGATCGGCTATCAATTGGCGCCCCTCTTGGTGGGGTTCATCTTGGGGCCGCTGATGGAACGTAATCTGCGTGAAGGTCTCATTCTCAGCCGAGGAAGCATCAGCTACTTGTTCACTGAAGCCATTGCGATGTGGATCTGGGTCCTTGTGTTGCTGACCCTGATGATCAGTGGCATCGGTGTAGCCCGAACTCGCCGCAAGAAGCGGCGCCTGTCGGCGAGTCAGGTAGGGCTCGCCCCGCTTGACGATGACTAATTCGAGCAAGGAGAAGTCAAAGTGACGTCGAACAATGATCAAAGCGAGATCCTCACCATCGAGGAGTCACCCCTCAAGGTGTACCTCGATGGGTGCGCCGCGGGAAAGATCCGCTATCAGGTGGATCCCGATGGCAAACCTGTTTTCTTTCCCCGCCTGTTCGCGCCGGGGAGCGGCGGCAACATCGAGTGGCGCGAAGCCACCGGTGCTGGGACCGTGTATGCGGCGACCACCATCCACCCCCGTGGTGGCGACCCATACAACGTCGTCCTGGTCGACATGGACGAAGGCTTTCGGATGATGAGCACGGTCCGAGGCACCGAGTCGGGCGCGGACGTTCCAATCGGAATGCGTGTGACGGCATCAATGGAAGACATCGACGGCGAACAGCGGCCTGTCTTCGTCGAAGCGACTGAGGGAGCTTGACCATGGAACGCACAGTCATCGTTGGCGTTGCCGAGTCCGACCTCGGTCTCGTCCCAGAGGGAACGACCCCCGGCGACCTGATGGCGCAAGCCGTGATGCGCGCCGTGGACGATGCCGGCATCGCACTGTCGGACATCGACGGTCTGTTCGCGTCGACCACCGAGTTGACGATGCCGGCCCTGACCGTCGCCGAGTATCTCGGAATCAACCTGCGCTACCTCGACGGCACCCAGATCGGTGGGTCGTCATTCATGGCGCACCTCAACCACGCGCGGGGCGCCATCTCGGCCGGTCTTTGCGACGTTGCTGTCGTCACCCACGGCAGCACACAGCGCAGCGTCGGACGTGCGAAGGCGTCCCCGCAGGAGATGCCGCCGTACGAGGCCCCCTACCGGCCCATCAACCCGGTCAGCGCCTACGGGCTGGCAGCAAGTCGTTATCTCCACGAGTTCGGCGCGACCCGTGAGCATCTTGCCGAAGTGGCTGTCTCTGCGCGCGAGTGGGCAAAGCTCAACCCCAAGGCATTCAAGCAGGATGATCTGACCGTCGACGAGGTGCTGTCGGCCCCGATGGTCAGCTCGCCCCTTGGCGTGCGCGACTGCTGCCTGGTGACTGACGGGGGCGCGGCTGCGATCGTGATGAGCGAGAGCCGTGCAAAGTCTCTGGGACTGAAGCCGATCTACATCCTCGGCGTCGCGGAGGCCGCAAGCCATCGCTTCGTGTCGAACATGCCGGATCTGACGACGACCGCAGCCGCGATCTCGGGCAAGCGGGCCTTCGACGATGCCGGCTTGAAACCAGAAGATGTCGACGTCGCCGAGCTCTACGACGCATTCACGATCACGACGCTGCTCTTCCTCGAGAACCTCGGATTCTGCAAGCGAGGAGAGGCGGCTGAGTTCGTCAAGGACGGAAACATCAAGCCGGGCGGATCCTTCCCGGTCAATACCAACGGTGGAGGGCTTTCGTACTGCCACCCAGGCATGTACGGCCTGCTGCTGATCGTCGAGGCGACTCGCCAACTTCGTGGTGAATGCGGAGACCGTCAGGTCCCCGGGGCGGAGATCGCACTCGCACACGGAAACGGTGGCGTGCTCTCGAGCCAGTGCACCGTCATCCTCGGAACGGAGCCCACCCGATGACATCGAGCGATTCCACCACTCGTGTCCGTACCGCCCGCGGAGGTGCCGTGGACCCCTTGGGCTGGGCCCTCGTGGTCGGTCTCGCGGTGCTGGCATTCGTGCTTGGCGAGGTCATCGGGCCGATCAATGCCGTCATCGCGGCCCTGCTGCTCGGGATTCTCGCCGGGAACGGACTGTCCGTTTCCGACCGGACGGACGGCGTGTCGACGTTCATGCTGAAGCGGGTGTTGAAGTTTGCGATCATCCTGCTTGGCGCCGGCATCGATGCGTCGCTCCTGGCGCTCGTGAACCTACGGTCACTCGGCGTGATCTTGATCGTGATCGTCCTGGGGATAGTCGTGTCGCGATTGGTGGGACCGCGGCTCGGGCTTTCCCCTGACACCTCCATGCTGATCGGCATCGGAACCGCGATCTGTGGAGCCAGTGCGATCGCTGCCGTGGCACCCATTCTGCGGTCCAAGCAGGAAGAAATCGGGCTCGCGCTCGGCACGATCTTCGCCTTCAACGCCGCGGCGATGCTGACCTATCCATTGCTGGCGCACGCCTTCTCGCTGGATCCCGTCCTGTTCGGGTCCTGGGCGGGCGTCGGCGTGCACGACACGGCTTCCGCCGTTGCGACCGGCTTCGCGTACACGGCGGAGTCCGGCGAGGCCGCAACGCTCATTAAGCTGACGAGAACGCTCTTCCTAATTCCGCTCGTCGTCGTGCTCGCCGTCTGGGTCTCGCGAAGCGACACGGACGACACCTCGCTCGGCAAGAGGATCACGAAGTCGTTCCCATTGTTCGTGCTCGGCTTCGTCGCGATGGCGGCAGCCAACACCCTTGGGCTGCTCGGAAACGTCGGCTCCTGGATCTCCGAGACCGGCAAGCTCTTGGTCATCGGTGTCGTCGTCGCCATCGGATTGTCGCTGAAGTTCGCGAAGATCCGCGCCCTCGGACCCGGACTCGCGCTCACCGGTCTCGCCGCTGCGCTCGTGGTGTCCGTCGCAAGCTTCGCGTACATCTTCAACCTCATGTGACAACGACAGCAGTCACTCGCAACCCAAAGAAAAGGACCCTGAATGGCACTGGAATACGCAGTCAAGGACCACGTCGCCTACATCACCCTGAACCGTCCCGAGAAGATGAATGCGCAGAACAGAGAGATGCGCATCAAGATGGTCGACGCTTGGCACAAGGCGAAGACCGACCCGGACGTCTGGGCAGTCATCATCACCGGGAACGGGAAGGCCTTCTCTGCGGGGCACGACCTCTCCGAGGATATGACGCCGGAGGAAAAGGCCTCCGACCCGGGTTCGGCCGCGGTCTACGAGGGGCTCATGGAGCTCGACAAGCCCGTGATCGCCGCAATCAACGGCGTCTGCCTCGCCCAGGGCGCCGGGGTCGCACTGCTTACTGACATCCGGATCGCTGCTGATCATGTCGAGTTCGGCTGGCCTCAGGTCCGCCGAGGCATCGGCTCCGTATCCGGCCCGGCGATTCTCTCGCGAGCAGTGCCGCGCAACATCGCCTACGAGTACCTCTTCACGGGTGAGTTCTTCTCGGCCCAACGCGCGCACGAACTGCATCTGGTCAACCATGTGGTCCCCGGTGACCAGGTCATGGCCAAGGCCGAGGAGATCGTCGACAAGATCCGAAAGAACGCGCCGCTGGCGTTGCGCGGTATCAAGCAGGCCACGATTCGTACGGAGATTCTCGACCAGGCTGACGCGTTCCGGGTCGGGAGCATGCAGACCGCGTTGCTGCGCCACACCGAGGACGCGAAGGAGGGCGTCGCCGCCTTCCGGGAGAAGCGCGAGCCGCAGTGGAAGGCCCGCTGACGATGCCAGTCGCCCTCGACGGCAGGGCCGTGCTGGACACGGGCGGCTCCCGGGGCCCTCGGCCTCGGGAGCTGCCGGCGATCTGGTGGCGTACGGGCCGTCACGCCATCGCTGGCTCGAGCAGGACGATGTCGTTGCCGCCGACCCTGGACGGGCCGAGCGGGATGGCAGGTCAGATCATCGGTCTGACGGAGGCGACCGGCTCCGAGCGTGAGCGTGGTCACATCCACCGGAGGAAGAGAAGTGTCAGTTGACCCCAGCGACCGTCGTGCTACGGCATCCGACGCGCTCTCAGCACTCGCAAATGCTCGCTCGATCGCCGTCATCGGTGCGTCGGCAACTCCGGGCAAGATCGGACACACAGCGCTCAATGCTCTGTTGAGCAGCACCTTCGCCGGCGACCTTGTCGCGGTGAACCAGAGGGCTGATGAAGTGCTCGGCGTTCCGTCCTATGCCGCGATCGAGGATGTGCCGCACGCCGTCGATTACATCATTCTGGCCGTGCCGCCGAGGTACGTGCCGGAGGTGCTCGCCAGTGCGGCACGCAAGGGGGTGAGAATCGCTCAGATCCTGACCTCCGGCTTCGATGGGCACCCTCCTGACGGGGTGAGCGTGGCCGATCTTCACAGGGCCATCGAAGGTTCGAGCCTCCGTCTCATGGGTCCGAACTGCATCGGCTCGTACGTCCCACGCGTCGGTATCGCCTTCACGCCGTTGACCTCCGATGAGCCTGGCAACGTCGGCATCGCCTCGCAGAGTGGCGGTCTGGCGTACGACATGTTGCTGACGGGCGAAGAAGAAGGGATGCGCTACAGCCACGTGTTGTCCATCGGTAACTGCGTGGACCTTGACATCCCGGACTACATCGCGCATCTACGGCAGGACGAAGCCACGGACGCGATCGGCCTCTACGTGGAGTCCGTGGGTGACGGCCGGCGATTCTTCGAGGAGTTGCGCGAGGCTGCGAAGACGAAGCCGGTCTTCGTGCTCAAGGGTGGCAGGACGTCGCGGGGAGCGGCCTCGGTGGAATCACACACCGGAAGACTCGCGGGCGATTACGCGCTGTGGCAGACAGTGGTCCGGCAGGCGGGCTGCTCGTTGGTCGAGAGCACGGACCATCTACTCGCCTGTCTGAAGGCGGTGAGTGCGCCTCGTGTCACTGGGACGAGGGGCAGCAGTCCGATCACCAAGGATGCGGACGCTGGCATCGCCCTGATCGGTAACGGGGGCGGCGCCACAGTGCTCGCGTGTGATGCCGCTGAAGAACGGGGGCTCAAACTCGCCGCGGTCTCGGACCCCACGAGGCAACGGCTTCGTGAGCTCACCGCCGAAACCGGTGAGATTGCGACTGAGAGTCCTGTCGACCTCCCACTGCCGCGACTGATCTGGGACGACGGGCGTCTCTTGTGCGACATGATCGAGTGTCTCGGCGCGGACCCCAAGGTCGACGGCCTGGTGATCCATCTCAATCTCCTCCCCTTGGCGAGTCGCCCGGAGCCGGAGGCGATGCTCACCTCAGTTCTCGCGCGGCTCGAGAAGGCCGACCTGTCCGGCGTGGAGGACGTCTACTTCGTCTTTCGCGGCGATGGCAGCGAAAAGGTCGATGCGCTGCGCCGTATCGCGCGTGACGCGGTGCGCGAGGCAGTGGGCGCGCCGGTATTCAAGTCAATGGAAGAGACCGTGGTCGGTGTGTCCGAGGCCCGCCGAGCCCGCAAACGGCTGGCCTGAACACCCGGAGCGATAGGAGATCAGCATGCTGGACGAGATGACGTCACGCGAGTTTCTCGCCGCTCGCGGGATTCGTTTCAACGAGACAGTCGTCGTCAGGTCGGCGGAGGAGGTCGACGCTGCGGTCTCGGACATCGGTCTGCCGGTCGCGATGAAGATCGTGTCTCCCGACATCGTTCACAAGAGTGACGCAGGCTGCGTCATCGTCGGTATCGATTCGGAGGCATCGGCGCGGGCGGCCTTTGACTCGATCATGGGCAGGGCGCTCGAAGAGACGAGCCCGGATCGCATACACGGCGTGAGCGTCCAGGAGATGGTCACCGGTATCGGCGAGGCCTTCGTGGGTGGCAGGTGGACGCCGGAGTTCGGGCCAATCGTCATGGTGGGCCTCGGCGGCGTCATGGTCGAACTGTTCGGTGACGTGAGTATGCGGTTGTGTCCGGTTGACGAGGGGGAGGTGTCGCGCATGCTCGAAGAGCTAGAGTCGATCGAGCTCCTTCGCGGTTTCCGGGGACGGCCGGTGGGGGATGTCGAGGCGTTCCTGCAACTCGCCGTGACCGTTTCCGAGATCATGGCAGCGGGCGAGGTCGACGAGCTGGACCTGAACCCTGTGATGGTCCTACCGGAGGGATCAGGTGTGGTGGCGGTTGACGCACGCGTAGCGCTCCGAGAAGCCGCGCTGTCAGCCCCGGATGGAGCTGGGAGTCGGTGAGCATGTCCATCAACGATCGCGCGTCTGCCGTGGAGGAGCCACCGCGCCGCGCGCTCTTCTTTGGTGGCGAGGACGCTATCGCCGACGCCTACCGCAGGTCGTGCCCCGCGGGATGGTCCGTGGACTTCTTCGATTCGCTCGATGCGGAAGCGTTGAACGAGGCGCTGGAATCAGCAGACGCCTTCATTCACCGCGATCGATCCATCCGTAGCGAACATCTTGCCGCAGCGGCCCGTGTGCGTGTCATCCAGCGGCATGGAGTAGGTCTGGACACACTCGACGTCGATCTGATATCCGCGCATCACATCCCCGTCTGCGCCAATCCTGAGGGCACAGAGGCCGTAGCCGAACACGCGGTGATGTTGATTCTGTCGGCGATGCGCGGCCTCTGCGAGATGAACCTCGATGTCAAGACAGGTCACTGGCGCCGCGACCGCTTCTCTCCACGCAGCCGCTCGCTCGTCGGTGCGACGGTCGGGATTGCCGGATACGGACGAATCGGGCGCGCAGTCGCTCGCCGGCTGCGCACATTTGGTTGTCGGATCCGCGTCTATAGCCGGTCGGTGCGTCCAGGCGGCTCGACCGGGGGTGATGGCGCCCCGGTGGTGACGTTCGTGGGATCTGTCGAGGAGCTGTTCTCCACGTCCGACATCGTCTCGCTGCATCTTCCACTGACAACCGACACATTCGGGGTGGTCGACAGCCGCCTACTGAAGCACTTCCGGCCGGGCAGCGTGCTCGTCAACACCGCTCGCGGTGGTCTCCTGAGGACGGGTGACGTCGTCCGGGCCCTGGATGACGGCACGCTGAGCGCGGTGGCCGTCGACGTGATGGCCGACACCGGGAATCTCGCAAAGGATCCCCTCATCGCGCATCCTCGGGTGATCGCTACGCCGCATGCCGCGGCGGCCACGCGGGACACGTTCGATCGCAAGGTGCGCTTCACGTTCGCCAATCTGGACCGCGCCGTGGACGGCCAGCCCCTGCTCGAACGCGTGCTCTAGCCGTGGGTACGCCCGAGGGCCGAACCGAGCACACCACGAGCCCGCTGCGCACCATCGTCGCCGCGACGTCTTGCCTGGCGGCGGCGGCCCTGCCCGTCTGGCTGGTCGGTGCCCTCGCGATCTTCATGGCCGAAGACTTCTACTTCACCGAGGCGCAGATCGGCTGGGTCGTAGCGATCTACTTCGGCGTGGCCGGTGCCGGCGCGTGGACGGCGGGCCGGGCATCAGGATGGTTCGGTAGCCGGCTGTCGATGATGACCGCTGCCGTGATCTCGCTGAGCGCTCTACTCGGCATCGGGTTGTTGGCCCAGAGCTGGGTGCACGTCGCGTTCTTCGTCGCTTTGGCCGGGCTCGGCAGTGCCATAGCAATGCCGGCGACCAATCTGGCGCTCGTCCGTGGGATGCCCGTGCGTCGCATGGGGATCTCGTTTGGGATCAAGCAGGCCGCGGTTCCTTTCGCGACCTTCCTGGCTGGGTCCTCCGTGCCTCTGCTCGCCCTGACCGTCGGGTGGCGCTATGCATTCATCGTCGCGGTGGCGATCGCGATCGCGGTGATCGCGATGTCCAACAGCTGGCTCGTCCGGGATGCCCCACCGACGCTGCGTCCGCAATGGCGCCGTGAGGCGCGTTCCGCAGGCTCTTCGGGAGACGTTCCGCTCTCCATGGCCCTGATGGCGGTGGCCGCGGGTTTCGCGGTGCTGGCGGCGACGGCAGCGAACGCGTTCCTCGTGCCGACGCTCGTGGGACGGGGAGTCGAGCCGGCCCTCGCCGGCGTGTTGCTGTCGGTTGGCGGGCTGAGCAGCACACTCAGCCGCATCGGGGTCGGGGCATATGCCGACGTGCGTTCGGGCGACAACATGCGCCGCTTGGCCGGCCTCTACCTGCTCGGCGGCGTGGGTGCCGGGCTGATGGCTCTCGCGGGCACCGCGTTGATCGCGCTGTTGCTCGGCATCGTGCTCACGTATGGCGCCGGCTGGGGCTGGAACGGTCTGTTCCACTTCGCCTTGGTGAGCCAATACGCCGACCGGCCGGCCTTCGCCACGGGTGTCGCGCAGATCGGTATCCGCTCCGGGGGCGTTCTGGGCCCCTTGACGTTCGGCTTCATCGTTGGGATCGCGCCAGACTCCACGGCGTGGGCGTTGGTCGCTTGCTCGCTGGCGCTTGCCGGGCTGATCGTGCTGACGGCGCGTCGCCGGATCGGCGTCGAGGAGGCGGCCGCCGACACGGCCGGCTGAAGAGGAGACAGTTCATGGGCATGCTGCCGAGCGGGAAGGACGCCACCGCGCTGCAACGCCGCGGGCGCGTCGGGCAACCGAACTTGCAGGTGGAAACGGTCCGGGAACGGATCGGTGCGGCACGTATCACCCCGACCCCGGAAGTCTTCGTGTGCCAGCATCACGCGCTACCGCGCTTCGGCAAAGAGGCGTGGTCCGTCAGGGTCGAGGGTGTGGCGGATGAGCGCGAAGTGCACCTCGATGAGATCCGGGGGTTGACCTCGTTGACGATGACGACGGTATTGCAGTGCGCGGGCAACGGCCGTGCCTTCTTCGGTCACGAGATGCGGGATGCCCGTGGCCCTGACTGGGCGGTTGGCGCGTCTTCGAACGTCACGTGGACTGGTGCGCGTCTTGCCGATCTACTGACGCTTCTCGGCGGTCCGGCCTCGTCGAGTGCCCGGTATCTGACGGCTTCCGGTGGGGAGCCGCTCCCGGGCCGTCGAGCCGCCGACGAGGAGATCGTGGAACGGTCGATCCCGATCGACAAGGCCTACAAGGACTGCATACTCGCTTGGGAGATGAACGGGCGGCAGCTGCCGCTGGAGCACGGCGGTCCGTTGCGGCTGATCGTCCCCGGCTATTACGGCGTGAACAACGTCAAGTGGGTGTCTCGCATTCGAGTTTCTGCTCATGAGTCGACGGCTCGTGTGCAGCGGTCCGCGTATCGGGTCCGGCCGGTCGGGCAGTCCGGAGACCCGACCCAGCCGACGATGGGGGAAATGAACGTCAAGTCCTTCGTGACACGCCCGTCGGGGAGCGCGCCGATCAGTCCTGGCTCCACCCGACTCGAAGGTGTGGCGTTCTCGGGTGAGCGGGCCGTCACGTCGGTGGAGCTGACGATCGACGGCGGGAACACCTGGCAGATGGCGGAGTTCCTCGACCCCATCGTCTCACCCTACGCGTGGAGGCGATTCGCCTCGGAGCTCCACCTGCCCGCCGGCACGCACGTGATCAACTCTCGGGCAACCGACAGCGCCGGGCGTGTGCAACCGCAGTACTTCCCCGCCAATGAACGCGGCTACGGCAACAACGCTTGGACCGACCACGCAGCCAAGGTTGAGGTCGTCGAGTAGCCCATGCAGGCTCAAGGAGAGAAGATGGAAGCGCAACGACCAATGTTGCAGCAACTCTATGACGTCAGCGGACGGACGATCGTAGTGACCGGCGCCGGCCGCGGGATCGGCCGCTGGATCGCTGAAGGGCTGGGTTCTGTGGGCGCGAACGTCGTCGCCGCCAGTCGGACGATCGAGGAATGTGAGGTCGTTGCAGAGGTGATTCGGTCAGGGGGTGGTCAGGCGCAAGCGGTCGAGGCTGATATCTGCCGTCCTGATGAATGTGATCGGCTGATCGCCGAGACCGTCGACCGGTTTGGGGCAATCGATGTCCTGATCAACAATGCCGGGGCAACGAGCCGTCGACTGGCCGCGTTCGATATCGACGAAACCGACTACCACCGGACCGTCGACACCAACGTGAAGGGGACGTTCTTCGCTTCGAAGGCCGCAGCTCGTGTGATGGCCGAACGAGGTGGTGGCAAGATCGTCAACTTCGCATCGACCGCGGCGTCGCTCGTGCGCATGGGCGTCCCCAACACGGTGTATGCGGCCGCCAAGGCCGGGGTCATCCAGATGACACGTGGCTTGGCCGCAGAGTGGGCTCCGCTGAACATCAATGTGAACTGCATCGCTCCTGGCAGGTTCGTCGTCGAGCGCAACCGCAAGTTCACGTCGCCGGGGACGCCGGAATACGAAGCCGTCATGCGATCGATTCCGATGGGTCGGACCGGTGGTGGCGATGACATCATCGGGCCGGTCTTGTTCCTGAGTTCGGACGCGGCCCGGTACGTGACTGGCCAGACGCTGTTCGTCGATGGCGGCCGGACAGTCCTTTGAGTTCGGCTGCTGTGCAGCATGCCACCGACTGCGATTCGTGTCGCGAAGAGGAGAGCAGCCAATGACAGCAGGGAACATCGGCATCACGCTGAAGATGCCCTATGACCAACTCGGCGAATATGCGCGTCGTGCCGAAGACGCGGGTTTCTCCACCGTATGGGTTTCGGAGACAAGCCGAGACTCGATGATCCAAGCCGCAGTGGTTCTGCAGTCGACCGATACCGTGGACGTCGGTACGAGCATCACCGTGGCCTTTCCGCGGTCACCGACCGTCACGGCCATGCAGGCGTGGGACCTCGATGAGATCGGAGGTGGCCGGTTCATTCTCGGCCTCGGTAGCCAGGTTCGTCGCATCATCGAGGAGCGCTACAGCGCGGAGTTCGACCGGCCTGCTGCGCGGATGGCAGAGTACATCCAGGCCATGCGGGCTGTCTGGGGCATGGAGCAAGGCGAACGCACGACGTTCGAAGGCGAGATCTACAGAGTCTTGCGCCCGTCGTTGAGTGGCTACGGGAGTTCGCGGGATCGATCGATGCCGCGAGTCCATGTCGCGGCCGTCGGGCCCCTTATGACCCGTGCTGCCGCAACGTATGCCGATGGCATCCTCGGGCATCCCTTCACGTCGGTGCCCTATCTTCTCGATCATGTGATCCCGAAGGTGGAGGAGGCGCTCGGCCGGGCGGGCCGCTCGCGCAACGAGTTCGCCATCCGCCAGGGCGTCATCACCTCCGTATCCGATGACCGTGAGCAGGCATATCGCGAAGCCAAACTGCAAATCGCCTTCTACGGAACGACGCCGAACTACCGGCCGGTGTTCGCCTCATGTGGCGATGGCCACTTGACGGACGTCTTGCGTGACACCTGGAAACGTTCCAAGCAGAATCCTGATGCGTTGATCGATGTCATGCCGGACGAAGCGGTCGAACGGTATGCAGTAGCGGGTACCCCGGCTGAGGTCCGTGATCGGTTGGCCGAAATCGTCCAGCACGCAGATGAGGTAATGCTCGGCAGCGTGTGGTGGCAAATCGATTCAGCACGCATGGCGGAGAACAACGCGGCGATTATCGAGACCTTCGCGGGCCGGTCTCCACGAGGAACATCAAACCCCGATGAGGGCACGGCTCCGGTGCCGTAGCAGGTTCGTTCGACGCTGGACACGATCAGGACCAGAACCGACGAGTGCCGTGTCGGCGTGCGACGGTGGTGACCCGATGGTGTAGGTCGTGAATCCAGATCGTCCTTCGTGGGCCCGCGGTCGCGACGCCACCGGCAACGACGGGGACGATCGGGGTCGCGGCAGATCCGTCGGCTCCGACCCCGTCGCACGCATCTAGATATCCCACGGGTGCAAGTGTCAAGCGGCGAGGGTGAGTCGGTGGGCCCAGGCGGTGTGTTCGTCGTAGAGGGTGTGGTGGCGTAGGCAGCCGTGGAGGATGCCGACGAGCCGGTTGCCGAGCTAGGGGGCCCCGAGGGTCCCGGACAGGGGAACCACTACTATCCCCCGTCTGGACAGGAGATGTGTTGTCACAA
>JBBDRY010000089.1:0-5006 GCA_040905225.1 Chloroflexota bacterium
TGGATCGGCATCGGCGGGGCGATCCTCGCCGCGATCGCTGTGCTCTTCCTGAAGGAGACGCCGATGCGCACGACCTGGGAGATGCCCGAGCCGGAATCGCCGCCCGAGGAGCCCGAGGCGCCGGTCGGAGGCTAAGGCTGATCGGCGCGCGGCGCTGATGGGTGGCGCGCCCGGCGGGACTCGAACCCACGACCTTCAGGTCCGCAACCTGACGCTCTATCCACTGAGCTACGGGCGCGCGCTTGGCGGAGAGGGAGGGATTCGAACCCTCGAAGCAGGTTACCCCACTTAGCGGTTTAGCAAACCGCCGCACTAGGCCTCTATGCGACCTCTCCCAAACCGAAGGCCGATGATAGCATCGGACCCCTTCCAAACGGCCTCAAGCGGGCCATCAACGGGGTGTTTGTCTTGCCCAAGCGGGTTGTTCTCATTGGTCATCCGGTCGCCCACTCGTTGTCGGGCGAACTCCAGCAGGCTGCGTTCGACGAGCTCGGTATCGACGCGCGCTACGAGCCGCTCGACGTCCCGCTGATCAACCTTCCCGACACGATCGAGGAGCTGCGCGGCGACGACTACCTGGGCGCGAACATCAGCTTCCCGCACAAGGAGCGGGTAGTTTCGATGATGGACCGACTGACCGAGGAGGCCCAGGCCACCGGCGCAGTCGACACCATCACGCGGGAAGGCAGCCGGCTGATCGGACACAATACCGACGTCACCGGCTTTCGCGCGGCGCTCGACGCGTTGATCGGCCGCCAGAAGATGCCCAAGGCAGCCGTCATCATCGGTGCCGGCGGAGGTGCCCGCGCCGCGGTCTACGCGCTGATCACTGCCGGCTTCCAGCGCGTAGTGGTGTTCAACCGGCATCTGCATCGGGCTGAGGGACTCGTCCGTCACTTCGGCCGGACCGCCGCGCACATGGAGCTGCGCGCGATGACGTGGCACGAGTCGGTCATCGAGGCTGAGCTGGCCAAGACCAAGGTGCTCATCAACGCGTCCGCAGCGAGCAACGCCGGGGAGCAGTCGCCCATCCCTGCGGAGCTATTGGTGCCCGAGCTGCTGGTGCTCGACCTGATGTACCAGCCGGCCGACACCAAGCTGCTGCGCGACGCACGTGCCGCTGGCGCGACCGAGACGCTCAATGGCGACACGATGCTCATCCACCAGACCGCGGCGGCATTCAACCTATGGACCGGGCGGGACATCGGGCTCGACTTCATCCAGCGCCGGCTCGACCAGGTGCGCAGCGAACAGCCAGTGGCGGCGGAGGCAGCCGAGGCGGGGGCAGTGACCGCAGGGGCCGAGAGCTAGCAAGAGGGGCGAGGCGTGCTGCCTGTCGCCGATCAGAACATCCCCGGCCGCGGCTTCGCGGTCGTGACGCTGACGCTCATCGCGATCAACGTCATCGTCTTCGTCCTGCTCCAACTTCCGAACGAGGCGTTCACCTACGGCTGGGCGGCCGTCCCGCGCGAGATCACGACGGGCATGGACATTCTTGGCCCGGTCACGATCGGTGGCGAGACCATCATCCTGGAGCCTGGGCCAAGCCCGATCCAGCTGACTCTGCTCTCAAGCATGTTCATGCACGGCGGATGGCTACACCTGGGCGGCAACATGCTCTTCCTGTGGATCTTCGGAGATAACGTCGAGCACACCGTCAGCCCGATCGTCTACCTGGTCTTCTATCTCATCGCGGGGCTGGTTGGGTCGCTCGCGCAGGTGATGATCGAACCGAACTCGCTCATCCCATCACTCGGCGCGTCGGGCGCGATATCGGGAGTGCTTGCCGCGTACCTGGTGCTGTTCCCCTCGAACCGCGTGCTCGTGTACGTCTTCTACTCGGCAATCTGGGTGCCCGCTCTGCTGGTCATCGGGTTGTGGGCGGTGCTCCAATTCATCGGCGGGATCGGCCAGATCGCCGTCACCGAGCAGACCGGCGGGGTCGCCTACGCGGCACACATCGGCGGCTTTCTGACTGGGTTGGTGTTCGGGTTCGCGGCGCGGGCCTTCATACGGCGGCGGAGCTACTAGCTGGGCGTTCTGTCTCGGGTTGTCGACCGGACGGTCAACCGGACTGCGCTATACGGCCGACTGCCCGCCGATGCGCAGGCGCTCGAGATCCACAGACGGGCACCGATTGTCGACCTGGTGGTGGGCAGCGCGCTGTTCCGCGAGTCGTTCGTTCTGGGTGGCGGAGGCGGGCATGTTGACCTGCCTCGACTGCGTCTCGCGGGGGTCAACGTGGTTGGGCTGACGGTGGCGACGGCCTGGCCCGATTTACGCGGGTCGCTGTCGCGCTGGCACTTCCGATCGCTCGGCCTTCCGTCGTCTGCAGTCGGTTCGAGTATGGCCATCGCAGAGTGGGTGATCGGACGGATCAACGGATGGTGCTTGGAGTCCGGTGGTCGTCTGGTGGTCGTGCGGTCGCTGGCTGATCTGGAAACGTGCCTGGTCGAGGGCGGCCCGGTCGGAGTGCTCATCGGCGTCCAGGGCGGGCACGTGCTCGACGGCTCGTTGGCGAACGTCGCGCGGCTGCGCGAACTGGGCGTTCGGATGTTCGCCTTGGCTCACGTCATGGACAACGCGCTGGTCGGATCGTCGACCGGCCGATCACGCGGCGGATTGACCGACTACGGACGGGAGGTGATCGCCGAGCTGGAGGCGCAGTCGATCATCGTCGACCTCGCGCACATGTCCCTGGGCGGGATCTCTGATGCCTTGCCTTTGCTTTCGCGACCGTTCGTCGTGAGCCATACTGGGCTGACCGACATTGCTGGGTCCGCGAGTCGGTTTCGTGACTACAGCCCGGCGACGCGGAACATCCCGGCATCGTTGGCGGGCGAGATCGGGGCAGCTGGTGGTCTGATTGGGATCGTGCTGTCGACGCAGCTGCTCGGCGGGAACAAGCTGTCCGATGCCGTGGCGACGATCCGGCTGGAGATCGAGTCAGCGGGCGAGGATCACGTCGCGATCGGCTCGGACATGGACGGCGCGCTGAAGATGCTGATCGACGTCGAAGGCTTGCCCGCCCTCACCGACGCGCTGTTGGAGGGAGGCCTCGCTCCACATGCCGTCGAACGAGTTCTCGGCTCCAACGCAATCGACTTTCTACGCTTTTGGCTCGCCGCCTGAGTGCGCGTAAACTCCCTGGCCGATGCCACGCGATCCGAACATCCCCGACGCATTCGACGTCTTTACGCTCGTCCTCCTGCGTCGACCATCGGATGCGTCCGAAATGCCCGATGCGGAGCTCGACGCCCTCCAGGCTCGACACCTCGCCTACCGAGCCGAGCTTCGTCGGCAGGGTGTGCTGGTCGTCAACGGGCCGCTGGCAGAGCAATCCGACATCAGTCTTCGCGGCCTCTCCATATTCGCCTGCGGCCTGGATGAAGCCGCTCGTCTCAGTGACGCCGATCCATCGGTCCAGGCCGGGCGGCTGGCCTACGAACTGATGGAGTGGTGGGTGGCGGCCGACACGCTTGCGTTCCCAGGGGCGCAGCGTCCCGTCGGTGACCGACGCGGGATGTCCGAGGACTGACCTTGACTCAGGGCGCGAATGAGCCCCACAGATCCTTGACTTCCTCGTGCATGTTCGGATGCAACCGCCAACCGGAGACGGCGCCGTAGCGCGAGAATGAGATCTCGATGTAGCTGCGCAGCTCGTTGAGGTTCACGCCGTCGCCCCAATCGTTGACTATCGGCACAATCGGTATCGGCGGTTCCGACCAGCTGCTCGACTCGTAATCGACGCTGGCCTGCATCCGATCAAGGAGACGGAGGGCCGTTCTCCCCAGCGAAAAGTAAAGCTGCGGCATGAACACGTCCGAGTAGCTGTTCAATTCTGAGTACAGCATTCCGGGATGATCTGAGGGGATGGCGAAGGTGCTGTAAGCCAGAAACGGCGTGACCGGATCAACCCGTGCCATGAAGCGATCCACGGCCCTCACAGCCGCCGCCCGATCCCTTTCGCCAAGGACCTCCAGGCCCCTTTCCACGTCGAGGACGATTCCGGCCCACTGGCCATTGCCTGCTTCCCAGGCTCGCAGCGCCGTGGCCGTTTCTGCGTCGGTGAACTTGCCGACCCATAGCGCGAGATACGGCTTGATGCCGGCGTCGCGGAACATCGTCAGGTAGCGCGCTACGTCCGGTGGCAGCGCGTAGGTGTTGCGTGACTCCATGCCCGTGAGGACGACGCCGGTCTGGTGCATGCGCACCAGTTCGGTGATAGTTGAGCGGACGCGCTCCACCGAGAAGCCCTTCCAGTACGGCTGCCAGTGGGACATGCGCACGAAGCCCGCCGGTGGCTCGGTCGTTCCCGACGACGGCGCTGCCGGGGCCCGAAGGCTGCCGGCGCAGTGCGCAGGCCCGAACGTAGACGCCGGGTCGAAAGGCTCGCCCGCACGCTCCAGCCCGTAGTACTCGAGCTCGATCGTCGTCTGACCGCGCTGCGTAGTTCCGTCGGCGGCAAACCAGCGCATGATCACCTGGACCTTGAACGAGTCATAGGCCGTGCGGAAAGCGTCTGGGATGGTCCACTCTCTCGGTACGAAGCTCGCGGCGCGCCGCCTCGTCGCTGATGCCTTCGCAATGTCGCTGGTGTACGCGACGTACCACTGGTCGGGCTCGGTCTGCCACCACTTCGCGCGCAGAACCTGGAACTGCCAGCCGACCTTCCTGGCCCGACGCGTGCTCGCCTTGATGGTCGGCGGGGAGATCACGAGCCGACTGAGGTGCTGGTCCTGGTAGATGCACCTCAGCGACGCCTGAGCCGCGGAGTCATTGACCGTCCACGCCCCGGTCCTGCCTGACGTCGAGATCGCGACGTACCCCAGGGCGGCGTGGCTCGGCACGATCGCCAGCAGCAGCGCTGCGGCAACAACGGCCCGCAGATTTCCTCGCGCACCAGCGCGCGCCCGAGCGAAGACCTTCATTGCGTCCCTACCAACGTGGCTGGCGGAGAGGGAGGGATTCGAACCCCCGGACCTTTCGGTCAACGGTTTTCAAGT
>JBBDRY010000090.1:0-28637 GCA_040905225.1 Chloroflexota bacterium
GTCAGCCATTCCTTGCGTCGCTGGCCCTGCGGCCGCCGCCGCCGCCACCCAGTCGCTGGATGTCGGCATCGACCATCATCCGGACGAGTTGGTCGAAAGTCACCGTCGGCTCCCAGCCGAGGTCCTTCCGGGCCCGACTCGCGTCGCCCAGCAGGCGGTCCACCTCCGCCGGCCGGATGAACTGTGGGTCCAGCACGACATAGTCGCGGTAGTCGAGCCCGACATGGCCGAAGGCGACCTCGCACAACTCGCGCACCGTGTGCGCCTCGCCGGTGGCGATGATGTAGTCGCGCGGCTCGTCCTGCTGGAGCATCAGCCACATGGCATTCACGAAGTCCCCGGCGAAGCCCCAGTCGCGGTCCGCGTCGAGATTGCCCATCCGAAGCTCCGTGGCCAGGCCCAGCTTGATGCGGGCAACGCCTTCGCTGACCTTGCGTGTCACGAACTCCTTGCCACGCCGCGGCGACTCGTGGTTGAAGCAGATGCCTGAAACCGCGAATAGGTCGTAGCTCTCGCGGTAGTTGACCGTCAGATAGTGGGCGTAGACCTTGGCCACGCCGTATGGGCTGCGCGGGTAGAACGGGGTCGCCTCGGTCTGCGGCGTCTCGTGCACCTTGCCGAACATCTCCGAGGACGACGCCTGGTAGACCCGAATGGTCGGGTCGACCTGTCGCACGGCCTCGAGCAGCCGCGTCACGCCGAGCGCGGTCACCTCGCCGGTGAGGACCGGCTGGTTCCAGCTCGTCGGCACAAAGCTCTGAGCGGCGAGGTTATAGACCTCGGCCGGCCGAACGTCGCGCAGGGCCTCCACCAACGACGCCTGGTCGATCAGGTCCCCCTGCACGATCTCGATTCGGTCGACGATGTGCGCGATGCGCTCGAAAGTGCCCGTGCTCGACCGCCGCGTCATCCCCACGACCCGGTAGCCCTTCTCGAGCAGAAGTTCGGCCATGTACGAACCGTCTTGCCCGGTTATCCCGGTGATCAGCGCCGTCTTCGTCACGGCCCGAGTCTAGCGGCCGGCGCCGGTCTGTCAGGCCCTCGCGGGTCGCGACCAGCGGGCCGGTTGCGTCCCAGTGGCAATGGGGACTATGGTGATCCTTAACCGTCGCATCTACGTGGCGGGGGGCGTAGAGGAGGAGTTCCCGAATGAAGAGATTGAAGCGAATAGTGCTGCCATTCGTTGCAGCAGCGGCACTGACGTTGGCCGCCACCGCGACCACTTTGGCCGGCCAGCCGGCAAACCCGGGCTGTTTCGGCCAGGATCGGGCCGCTGGCGTCGAGACAATCCGAAACCTCGGCAACGCGCCGGGCGCATCGGAATGGGGCCACATTGCCGCAGACCGCGGCAGCACCAACGGTGCCCAGAACCAGGCCTACAAGACGAGCTGTGGCGGAGACCCCGCCCCCTAGGTTTGCAATTCGTCACTGAAGCGAGAGGCCGGACGGAAACGCCCGGCCTCTTCATTAGACTGCCGAAATGGATCGTCGACGCCCGCTGAAGGTCGGAGTCCAGCTGCCCGAGGTCGAGCGCGAGGTTAGCTGGGCCGAGGTGCGCGAGATGGCCAGGACCGCCGAACAGGTTGGCTTTGACTCGCTGTGGGTCGGCGACCATCTGCTCTATCGCAGGCCTCTCGACGTGGTCGGGCCGTGGGAGGCCTGGTCGAGCCTGGCCGCGCTGGCAGAGGCAACCTCGAAGGTCGAGATCGGCCCTCTCGTTGCCTGCACTAGCTTCCACAACCCGGCGATGCTGGCCAAGAAGGCGGCGACGGTCGACGAGATCAGCGGCGGACGGCTGATCCTCGGCCTCGGAGCCGGCTGGAACGAGCCCGAGTACACCGCCTACGGCTTTCCGTTCGACCGCCGTGCGAGCCGCTTCGAGGAGGCCTTCACGATCATCCGCTCACTGCTGCGCGAAGGTCACGTCGACTTCGATGGCCAGTTCTACCAGGTTCGCGACCTGGAGCTCGTGCCGCGCGGGCCGCGCCCGAACGGGCCGCCGCTGATGATCGGCTCGTCCGGCGAACGGATGCTGCGGTTCACAGCGCCGCACATGGATTCCTGGAACGCCTGGCACGATTGGTTCGGCAACACGCCCGCGGGACTCGCCGGTTTGAACGCGGCCGTTGACGAGGCTGTCACGGCGGCCGGGCGCGATCCCGCCGACGTGGAGCGCACGGTGACGGTGCTGGTCCAGCTGCCCGGTGGCACCGGACGCGCGTCGGGCGGGGAGATCGCGAAGCCCACGCCGCCCCTCAAGGGCACTGCCGAGGAGCTGGCGCGTGCGATCGGTGCCTACGCAGACGTGGGCATCTCGCACGTCCAGCTGGTGCTCGACCCGATCACCGTGGCGTCCATCGCCGTGTTCGCCCCCGTCCTGGAGATGCTCGACCGAGCCTGACGCGCCCATACACTCGGCCCGTGCCCGTCGCGACCCTGGCCGAGGCCCTGCCGTACGTCAACTGGATAACGCTGGTCGCGCTCGCCCTCGGCGCCTTCTATTTCGTCGCGATCACCGGCTGGGTCACCGACGCGTCGAGCGGCTACCTCCGGTTCACAGCGGTCGCTGTCGCTGTCCTGGCCGCGCTCGCTTTTGCCTCAGACGGCGCCCTGCCGACTCCAACGGTCCTGGCCATCGGCCCCGCGACCGCCGAGCTCGACACGCTGCGACGGCTGGGCCTGGGCGCTTTCGCGATCATCGCGTTTGCCTACGCCGTGTTGCTCGGCCGGGAGCGAGGCCGCGTGGTCGCTGGAGTAGCCGCCGGCGTGGCGGGGGCGATCACCTTGGGCGCCGCCGCCGTCGGGTGGGCGCCAACGCTCGTCGACGCCGTGCCCTTCTTCGTCCAGCTCGGCACCCTGGCGGCTGTCACGGGTGGCGCGCTTGCCGCCATCGCGCTCGGACACTGGTACCTCGTCACGCCGAAGCTTTCGGAACGTCCCCTTCTGCTCCAGACGCGGATGCTGCTCATCGCGTTGATCGTCCAGGCGCTGTTGTTCGTCGTTTGGGGCACGCTCGGCGGCGGTGTAGAGCAGGGGCCGTGGGAGGCGCTCAGCGGACCCTCAGCCCTGCTTGCCTGGTTGCGCGGCATCATCACCGTCGCGTTTCCGGTCGTCTTGGCGTACATGGCGCTGCGCACGGCGCAAACGAGGTCGATGGAGTCGGCCACCGGCTTGCTGTACATAGCTCTCGCGGCTGTTCTTGCGGGCACGATCGGCGCCGCGGCGTTGTACGTTTCCAGCGGCATCCTCATCTGAACCGGCTGGAGGTAACCAGGTCCGCCTTGCTCATACGAGTCCGGTTGTTCGCGATCCTCCACGAGCGCGCGGGTTGGCGGGAGCGTGATCTCGAGCTGCCGTCCGGCTCGTCCATCGAGGACGCGTGGCAACAGATGGTCGCTGACAGCCCGGCGTTGGAGTCTTCCCGGAGTTCCGTTCGCTTTGCGCGCAACCGCCAGTACGCCGCGGCCGACGATCCGCTTTCGGACGGCGACGAGCTGGTGCTCATTCCGCCAGTCGCGGGTGGTGCCGACGAACCGGCCGGCGCGGCGCGTCGTCCGGAAAGCCTGCTGCGCTGCGAGCTACGCGCAGAACGGCTCGAAGACGAGTTGCTCGCCGAGCTGCGCGCCACCGTCCCGACAGACGCTGAAGGCGCGCTGGTCGTGTTCGTGGGCCAGACCCGCGAGTCGCCCGGCACCCCGGCGCCCGGTGAGGAGGGTGAGGCCGCGCGGCACGCAGGCGAGCTGGTGACAGGCCTCGATTACGAGGCTTTCGACGAGATGGCTCTCGATGTGCTGCGGACCATCGGCGCAGAGATCGCCGAACGCTTCGGTGTGCGTCGCCTGGCGATGATCCATCGGGTGGGCCGAGTCGGTGTGGGCGAGCCGAGCGTGATCATTGCCGCCGCGGCTGCCCACCGAGGGGCGGCGTTCGATGCGGCGCGCTACGCCATCGAGGAGCTCAAGGCACGGGCACCGATCTGGAAGGCTGAGCATTACGCCGACGGCTCCGTCTGGATCGGCGCGCCGGCCCGTGAGGGTCCAATTACCGAAGGGGAGGGCTGAAGCTCGGTGGTCAAGGTCTACGTATCGGTCGACATGGAAGGCGTCGCGGGCGTGAGCCACGCCAAGCCAACAAATCGTGGCGACGACCTGTATCCGCAGTCGGTCGAGTTGATGGTCGGCGAGGCGAACGCGGCCATCGAGGGCGCTTTCGCGGGCGGGGCGACCGAGGTCACCGTCAACGACAGCCACGGACAGATGTTCAACCTGAGTCCGGAAAAGCTCGATCCGCGCGCCCGTCTGGTGCAGGGCAAGAAGCCGTACAGCATGGTCGAAGCGGCGCGAGACGGGGGCTTCGACGTAGCGCTGTTCATTGGCTACCACGCACGCGCAGGCCACCCGACAGGGACGATCGCCCACACCTACACGGGACGCATCACGCTCGTGCAGGTGAACGACAGGCCGATCACGGAGGCCGGCATGAACGCGCTGTACCTGGGGGCGCTCGGAGTGCCCGTTGCCATGATCACCGGCGATGACGCGCTGGCTGAGGAGCTTGCCGACTGGTTCCCGTGGGCCGAGCTCGTCGTCGTCAAGCGCGGCGTCAGCTGGCAGGCTGCCGATTCGATCCATCCGAGCCTCGCCCGGGCCTTGATCCGCAAGTCTGCCACCCGCGCGATCGAGCGCTCGGCTGCGAGAGATGCCGCCATCGTCCCGCTGACCATGGCCGCGCCGCTGCGGCTGCGGATCGATTTTCAGCACCCTGGGCAGGCAGACATGGCGGCCACGATCCCGGGGTTCGAGCGCGTCGGGGATCGCGGAATCGCGTTTCAGACCAACGACGCGGTCACCCTGTACCGCGCCTTCCTGAGCGCTGCACGGCTCTCCGCAACCGCTGACGACTGAGCGTTTCCGATATCTGTTGGCTGGTACGCTCTCAGACATGACTGACCCACGTGATGTGACGCCCGAGGACGAGCGCCAGCAGATGGCCCAAGAGCAAGTCGAGCGGCGCGCGGACGAGGCTGACTGGACCGGCGAGACGTGGAAACACCGTGGCCGGAACTTCCCGTGGCTCGGGATCCTGCTCGTGCTGGTCGGCGTTGGGCTGCTCATCCAGGCCGCGTTGCCCACCTATGTCAGTGGCGGGACCGTGCTGCTCTTCGCGATCGGCGCGGCGTTGATCGCCGGCTGGCTCTTCGGGGGCTCCTGGTTCGCGGCAATCCCAGGACTGTTGCTGGCCGCGCTTGCCGTAGCTGGGCTGATCAAGGAGCTCGGGATCTACACCGGACCGGGCATCACGGCGCTGAGTCTCGCGGCCGCGTTCGTGCTCATCTGGGCGATCGGGCTGGCCCGCGACAAGCGGAGTCGATGGCCCCTGGTCGCGGCCGCCATCCTCGTCCTTATCGGTCTCGTTCAGATCTCCGGCCAGCTCACGAACATCCCGGAACTGAGCGTGGTGTGGCCAGTCGTGATCATCGTCGTCGGAGTGTTGCTGCTCGTCTCAGCCCGCCGCCGCTAGGAATTGCGCTCTCCATCGGACATACCTTCTGCCACCACACCCAGAAACCATGCGGCGGTACGCCTGGCGGCAACGCCGAGCATCATCCGGTCGAGTGCGGCTCCAACGCGACCACCCGGTGGCGCGTACCAGCCGTCGAGCGCGAGGCCACCGGCAGTAAGCCTCAGCTGGCCGGAGAAGACCGGGAACAGCGGTGCCAAGCTGGCTGGGCGCCACGAGATTTCAAGCGCGACATGGCCATTGGCACGCTTGATTGGACCTAATTCGACCAGCGCCGCCTTATGGAAATCGATCTGGTGGCCGACGGCACGAACGGGCACGCGCAGGTCGCATCGAAATGCTCTGCGGCCGGCGTTGTCGCGGCCCGTTTCCGCAGGCATGCCAAGCCAGGGTAGCTCTGGCCTATCAAGTGACTCGACAGCAGCGTCAAGGTCCAGGCGCGAACTCCGAAACGCACGAAGCGGAACGAAGGCATCCGCGTCAAAGTCGTCCATCTGGTAACGCTGCGCCGCAAATAGGCGCCCACCCCAGCGCCGGTGGTCACCTATTGGTGTGACCGATGGCCCTAACGGTGACGTCAGAACCTCGCCAGCAGCTCGGTCTTTTCGCCTCGAACTCCTGCACGACGCGCGCCGGCTTGTGAGATCGAGCGCTACTCGGTGATCTCGAACGCAAAGTGGAAGGCGGGCAGCCGCTCGCCAGGATGGTCGAGCGCATAGGTTAGCTGGGGAATGCGGAAGTTCTGCGTGCCAGCCACGTCTACGCCCTTGTAAATGGCGGGATAGAGATCAATGAAATGCCAGCCCGGCGTGCCCGTTGCCGGCATGAAGATCTGGACGTCGCCGTTGGTGTTGAAGCCGCAGACATAGCCGAGGTACGCGTTGTCGTACGTCAGGGTGTAGATGTTGGCTGTTTCGGTCCAGCCGACGCCCTTGAGATGGAGCGTGATCTCGGTGCCCACCGGGCCGCCGGTGGGAGAGATAGCGGCTGCGGATGGAGTGATCGTCTGCTCTGTTTCGGCGACGACTGTGCCACCGACAGAGGCCTCGATGCGGTGCGGTCCGCCAAGGTCGTCGGGCACTGCGAAGTCGTACGCGAAGCTACCGTCGGCGGCGGTCGTCGTCCGCCCCAACTCGCTGCTTTGCTCCTCCCAGCCGTTGCCGCCCACCCTGTTACCGACGACCGTCCACCAGGTCAGGACGAGGTCGGCTGACGCCGCGAGGCCCTGGCCATGGACGACCGCGGCCGAGCCTGCCGGGGCACTCAAAGGATCGGTCCAGATGGCGGCTCCCGCACCGGAGGGCGGAGACCCAGCCTCTGGGGCCAGGCCCTGGGCTCCGGCCTCCGGGGGAAGCACGGGCGAACGGTCAGTGACCGTGAATATGAGCGTGAAAGTCGGCCGGTCGGGCCGGGGCGACTGCTGCATGTTCATGTATGGGAACGTGAATGACCCGTGAACTACGCGGACGACGTGCTCGCCCGGTGCGCCCGTCGCCGGGATGACGGCCGTTGCGATACCGCCGGTCGTGACCGACGAGAGCAGGCCAGTGAAGTGGTTGTCGTAGGTGACGAGCCAGCTGTTCTCGAGATTGTTCCAGCCGATCCCTTCCATGTGGATCGTGATCGGCGTTCCTACCGGCCCCGTCTCGGGTTCGATGGTGACCGTCGGTTCGAGACGGAAACCGGCCTTGTTGAGGAGCTTGTCGCCGCGCATGACGGTGACGTCGTTGTTGAAGCCATGGCCCGCTGGCGTGGTGAAGGTGGCGCTGAACGCGCCCGCGGCATCGGTCTGGGCGGTCATTAGCGGCACTGCCACCGGCTCGAAGGCGCGGCCATGGAATTCCTCGTTGGCGTCGCCCTCGAGCAGCCATGAGCCGCGGAACGTGTTCCAGATGATCTGCAATTCGGCGTTGGGGTCAAGCGCAGTGCCGGTGATCGTTACCTCGGTACCGGCCGGACCACGCGGCGGATCGAGCGCTACGTGGCCGACATAGTTGACGAATGTCGGTTCCGGAGTCGCTGCCTGCAAGGAGGCGGGTGGCGAGTTTTCGGCGCCGACCGCCTGGTTCGGCGTGCCGCGCGGAGCCAAGCTGTAGATGAGAGCAGCGGTGACGATCGCCACGGCAATGATCACCGGGCCAATTGGCAGCTTGTTCATCGATCGATCCTTTCCGGGCTGAATTGCTCCGCGCGGCCCGTCACGTGATTAGTGCGCTATTCGGCGATGATCGGCCGGACGTCTTCGGTCACGGTCAGCTGGGCAGTTGCGACGCCAAACTGGCTGTACGTGCCGGTCCGGCCATCGGCCGCGGTGGCCACGATCGTGTAGGCGAGCAACCCGGAGGGGTAGCTCTCCGGCGGTTCGAAGCCAACGGTCCAGAAGAAGTCAACCGGGTTGTCGCGCGGATGCGGACCATAGTGCAACGCCAACTCCTGGTCGGGCAGGCGCACGACCAGCGAGCCGAGGGCCTGGTCGTCCATTGGCTCACCCGTGGCCGGGTCGACCACGCGCACCCGCCAGACGATCTCCTCGTTCTTGGCGAAGCGATTCTTCTGCACGCAGACTGCCCCCGAGGCACGCTCCTCGGCAGTCAGGTTCGCCGGCCCCTGGACCGTGTCCGCGATGAGGATGAGGTTTACGGGGACGACCGGTGCGGGTGTCGGTGTTGGCGGTGCTGCCGCCTGACACGCGACGACCAGCAGCCCGGCCGCCACGCCGAGCACGATTCCTCTGACTAGTTTCACGCTCAACTCCGTTCTCCTTTCGCTGTTGACGTTGCTGGCCGTCCTCGCCGGATGGCGAGCACGGTTCTGGCAGTGAGCCCGAACATCAGGAGCCAGACGCTGAAGGCGGCCAGCGCCAGCAGCAGCGGCATCGCCGTCGCAAACACGGCGAGGTTGGCGCTGCCACCCTGCTCCGCGGCGCTGTCGCCGTCCGGTTGGTTCGCACTTGGCGGCAGCTCGATATCACGCGTTGCCTGGGCGGGCAGGTAGTGCTCGTCGCCGACGAAGTCGGCGGTGATCCGCAACGTGGTCGCGGCCGTTCCGATCGCTACGCGGGCGGTACCAGATGCATCGGTAGTGGCCGCGCCGACGAAGATCCGCCGCGGGCCGAGGAAGTCGACCTCGCGCCAGAAGCTGACCTCGACGGCTGTAAGCGGCGACCCGTCGTCCAGCTGCAGCCGTGCCGCCAGTTGGTCGCTTGCGCCGACGGCGGTCGCGGCCTGATAGGTGATCAGGACGGAAACCGTGTCGATTATCCCCTCACCGTGATGGGTCGCGCCAGCGGGGGACACGGAAAGCAGCGCGGCCATGGTCGCGCTGGCGAGAGCGGTCAGGCCGCGAATGCGCAAGCGTCTAGCCATCGGGGGCCCCGCTCACGGAGATCGGTTGTGGCGCGGGCGTGCGCCCACGGCTGGCGAGCGCTTCCGCCTGCTCGCGCTCGATCTCGACCATCTCGTCGACGGCCATCACGGGCAGGAAGCGGAACAGGAAAAGCATGATCAAGACCACGCCGGCCGCGGCGCCGCTGACGATGGCGATTTCAACCGGCGAGGGCAGGTACGCGCCAACGTCGCCGCCAATGACCGGCCGCGAGAGTGGTGGGACGACGATCAGAATGCGCTTGAGGTACATGGCCACGATGACCAGGCCGGCGGCGAGGGCGATGCCGGCCGGCGTGCGCGTCCGGCGAAAGGCGATCAAGGCGATCGGCGCCAGGAGGCCCAGGCCGATGAAGCTCCAGAAGAGCGGCGCGAAACGCTCGAGCAACAACCCGTAGAGGAGCTCGACCTCAGCCTCCTTGCCTACGAAACCCTCGGTCGTGATCTCGCTGAACGTCGCGTAGCCATAGGCCGCGCCGAGCGCGACCATGACGAAGGCGAGCTTCTTGATCGTCTTGTCATCGATCCAGCGCTGCAGGCCATAGGCGCGGCGATAGGCGAGAGCGGCCAGGATGACCACGGCGACGCCGGAATAAACGGCGCCGATCACGAAGTAGGGGCCGAAGATGGTGCTGTGCCATCCCGGCCGGCTGGTCAGCGAGAACGTGTACGAGAGGACGGTGTGCACCACGACCGCCAGCGGCACGATCAGGATCGCGACGACGGTCAGAGCGCGCTCGAGCGAACGCCGCTGTTGCTCGGTGCCCGTCCAGCCGAGTGACAGGACGCCGTACAGGCGGCGGTGCCAGCGGCCCAGCCTGGGATGGTCGCGCAGCGCCGCTGCGTCCGGGATCAGCGGCAGCGTGAGCAGGACCAGCGTCGCAAGCATGTAGGTCAGGATGGCGACCATGTCCCAGAAGATCGGCGACTGGAAGTTTGGCTGGACGAACAGCAGCCAGATCCGCTCCGGGTGGCCCAGATGGATGATTGGGAAGAGCGCGCCCACGAGCAGCGTAGCCAGCGCACTCACCTCAGCGATGCGCGTGATCGGGCCGCGCCAAGGTGCATTGGTCAGGCGCAGCACGGCCGAGACCAGCGCGCCGCCGTAGCTGAAGCCGATGAAGGCGACCAGCGTCGCCTCGTACGAGCCCCAGAAGACCTGATCGTTGTAGCCGGTTACCGAGAGGCCGCCGGCAACCAGTTGCAGCCCGTAGGCCCCGGCCCCGGCGAGGGCCACCAGGCCCAGCCCGATGAATAGCAGCCAGAAGCGCCGTCCGGCATCGACCACCGGGCGCAGCGCGGCGCTGTGCAGCTCCTGCTGGGCCGTGGGCGGCGATCCGGTTCGCTGCTCGACCATCCTCAGAAGTCCAGGTCCTGACCGTGCCCGGCGATGTAGTAGACCCGCGGCTTTGTCCCCAGCTCCTCCTTGAGGCGGAAGGCGTCGTTGGTGCGCAGGAACTCGGACAGCACAACCGTCTCGCGTCCGTTCGTGGCGATATCGGTCACGAAGTCGCCGACGTAGATTGCCTCCATCGGGCAGGAGGTCACGCAGGCGGGGAAGTCGCCCTCGCGCAGGCGGTGCGCGCAGCTATCGCACTTGCCGACGGTTCCCTGGCGCTGTGGCGCGGTGAACAGCGGCGATGCACTGCGCGCGCCTTCTGGCACCTGGGGCGGCTGCTGCCAGTTGAAGACGCGGACGCCGTATGGACAGGCTGCCATGCACATCCGGCAGCCGATGCAGATCTCCTGGTCGATCACGACGACGCCGTCCGGCTCCTGGTAGGTGGCAACGACCGGGCAGACCTTGGTGCACGGGGGCTCCTCGCACATCTGGCACAGGACGGGCAGCGAAATCGTCTGCCCGCCCGCGCCGGTGACCGTGTAGACCTTGATCCACTCCTGGCCCTCGGGCAGGAAGTGCATCTGCTGGCAACCCTTGGTGCACTTGCCGCACCCGTCGCAGCGCCGCAGATCGATGACGAAGGCCCACTGCCTCTTGGCCAGCTCCGCGGCGGTAGCCGAATCCAGGTCGGCGGCCGCACTGACCCGGGCCAGCGAGCTCAGCCCGACGAGCCCGCCCGCAGCGAGGAACCCTCCAGTGCCGAACAGCGCCGCTGCCTTGACGAAAGCCCGGCGCGATAGCTCGTGCTGGTCGAGGAGGCGCGCCTCGGCGCTGGCCTCATCGGCCGGAGCAGCCGAATCTTCGTGGCCTGGCCCTGCCATGTGGGTATGGTCCGTCGGTCGAGGCCTGCGGCGCATCCGTCGAGTCCGCCATTGAAGAGGCGGCTCTCCGCATCGGCGTTGCGGGACTCCGCACGGTCCGGGCAGTGTGACGAATGCTAGAGTCGGCCGCGGAGGGGTCTGGCGTGAGTGAGCACATCCGTCTGCTGCTCGTCGAGGATCACGCCCTCGTGCGCGAGGGTACGCGCGAGATCCTCGAACGCGATCCGCGCCTGCGCGTCGTGGGTGAGGCCGAGGATGGGCCGAGCGCCCTTGCGCTGGTCGACGACCTGCGGCCCGACATCGTCCTTGTCGACCTGGATCTGCCGATTCTCAACGGCATCGAGGTCATCCGGCGCATCAGGGCCAAATCCGATGGACCTTTGGCCCTCGTGCTGAGCGCGTATGACGATGAAGATTATGTGATGGCGGCACTGTCCGCGGGCGCGACCGGGTATCTGCTCAAGACGGCCCATGCCGATGAGCTGATCAGCGCCATACACGCGGCAGCGCGCGGCGAGACGGTGCTCCAGGGGTCAGTCGGCCGGACACTGCTCGCCCGTGCCCAGGGACCGGGCGGCCAGCACCAGGTGCTGACTGAGCGCGAGCTGGAGGTCCTCCGGCTTGCTGCACAGGGAGCCCGGACGAAGCAGATTGCCGCCCAGATGCTGGTCAGCGCGCGCACCATCGAGGGCCACCTGACGAGCATCTTCAACAAGCTTGGCGTATCGGGCCGAACAGAGGCTGTCATGTACGCGGTCGCCCACGGGTGGATCAACCTGCCCCGCCACGGCCCGCAGCCATGAGCGCTCTGGGCCGGCTGGTGGGCGAATGGCGTCCGCCGATTGAGCGGCGCGAATTCTGGGCCGTTCAGGCACTCGTCGTCGTGATCGCCGGCGGTCACTTCCTGATCGAAGCCACCTCGGGCGAGCTCCACGCCGCCCTGGCGTTCATCCCGACATCGCTGTTCCTGGTGCCGGTCGTCTACGCCGCCCTCAGCTTCGGCATCCACGGTTCACTGCCGACCGCGCTCTGGAGCGCCCTGGTGACCGTGCCCAACATCGTCCTCCTGCACGATGAAGGGGAGCAACTGGGCGAGGTCTGGCAGCTGGGCGTGGTCGTGCTTGTCGCTGCTTTCGTTGGCTACCGCGTCGACCGTGAGAAGCGCGCGCGCAGAGACGCGGAGGATCGCGAGCAGGCGCGGCGCATATCGGAGGAGAAGTACCGCGGCATCTTCGATCACGTCGCCGAACCGATCATGGTGCTCGGTCCGAGCTGCGAGATCGAGAACGCGAACGTCGCAGCAGCACAGCTCTTCTCCGCCGGCGTGAGTGAGTTACGCGGCCGCAAGGTATGCGACCTGCTCGGGATCGACTTCGAACAGGCGGTGATGCGCGGCGAGGAGACCCGCGAGGTGCGCCAGCTGGCCATCAACGGCGCTCGGCCGAGGTGGGTGCAGCCGGTGCTCATTCCACTCTCCGACGCTGGCGGCCGGCCGCTGACACAGTTGATGCTGCGCGACCTGACCGCCGAGTACGAGCGGCAGCACGAGCTTGAGGCGTACGCCCAGCGGACGACCGAGGCGCGCGAGGAGGAGCGCGGCCGCATCGCCCGTCAGCTACACGACGGACCGGTCCAGTCGCTCGTCCTGATCTGGCGCCGGCTCGATGCGCTCGAGCCGCTCGACGATCCGGAACTCGACCGCGAGCTACGCGTCGCACAGCGGGCGGTCCGCGATACGGCCGATGAGTTGCGCCGTGTGAGTCGCGATCTGCGCCCGCCGATCCTCGACGACCTGGGCCTGGCCCCGGCGCTGCGCGCCGAAATCAACTCGTTCAGCCAGCGGACGGGCATTCCCGCACGCCTCATCTGCGTGGGCACGGAGCGCAGGCTCGGCCCAGAGCGTGAGCTGGCGCTGTTGCGCATCGTCCAGGAGGCGCTGCGCAACGTCGGTCAGCACGCACGCGCCCACCGCGCGGCAGTACGTGTTCAGTTCGAGGCGAACCGCGTGCGCCTGTCGATCAGTGACGATGGCCAGGGCGTCGAGGAACGCCGCACGGCAGAGTTCGCCGCCAACGGCAAGCTCGGCATGATCGGGATGCGAGAGCAGGCGCGCCTGATCGACGCAGCGATCACCATCGGCAACGGGCGCCGCGGCGGGGCAGTCGTAAGCGTCTCGCTCGACGCATAGCGAAGCTCGGTTCCGACTCCTACTTGGTGTAGACGCCCGCCGAGTCGAGTTCCTAGCGGCTGACCGAGGTGCTGCAGTGGGCGGCCTGAATTCGAACGGCTACGATCCACCTGCTGGCGGGCGGCACCCAAAGAGATCTGCGCGCGGATCCGACGGGCCTGAGCAGGCCCGCCTGGGCCGCCCGACCGCGAGAGGAGGAACCGAATGGCCGATGCAGGCCCACAGATGACCGCCGCCGAGTGGATTGCTCACTTCGCCGACGAGCTGCCAACGGGTAGCGCTGGTGTGCCCAGCGCAGAGGAGCAGCGACTCATCCTCGAGTTGTCGCGTATCGCTGCCCACTCCAGCGAGCGCATCGCCGCACCCATCGCCAGCTACATGGTCGGCACTGCGGTCGCATCGTTGAGCGCCGAGGAGCGCGCAGACCGCATCCGCCGCCTGGTCGAGGAACAGGAGAAACAAGCGAGCCGATCATGACCCAGGGACCAGCCTGTGGTCCCTCTTCCGCGGCCTTCCACACCAGCCTGATGGGCGGCGCGTTCCGGACGACGGAAACGTCTATCGGCTTTGGCGCGAGCGGAACATACATTGCTACGCTTAACAAATGAAGGTCGTCCTGGGCAGTCGTGGGGACTACGCCGTGCGCGCTGTGCTCTACCTGGCGCGTCGCCCGGGACGGCACCGGCGGAGTGATGTCGCGCGCGAAATGGACATCCCGCACAACTACCTCCCGCAGGTGCTCGCCGCCCTGGTCAGCGCCGGTATCGTCAAGTCGGCCGTTGGCCGGGGTGGCGGCTACGAGCTTGGCCGGCCGGCGGAGGCAGTCTCGCTGCGCGAGGTCGTCGAGGCGGCCGAGGGGCCGCTGCGAAGCCAGAAGTGCCTGCTTCGTGGAGGTCCGTGCTACTGGGCAGAGAAGTGCGCCCTGCACGATGCATGGCTTGCCGCCGAGGACGCGCTCGTCCGGCGCCTGACCAGCACGACCTTCGCCGAGCTCGCTCGGACCGACTGGGAGATCGAGCAGCAGAACCAGTCCCGGCCGCGCAGCCGCCGCCCTGGCCAGCGCGTCCACCCGTCGTCCGCCTGATCTCTTGCGCCCCGGCGCGCCCAGCCGATGCACCCGCCCAGACTTTGCCGCGCCCGACCGCCCGAGTTGTGACTTGCCAGCGAATCCGATGACCGCATATTATTAGCCCGCAACTTCACGTTTACGGCTGACCGTCAGCACTGACGCGGAACGAACAACGGAGGCAGAATCTGGTGCGCCCGCTGTCCCGGCGCCAGTTCCTGATCGTCGCCGCCGGTGGAACCGTCGGCGTGGCCGCGTTCCTCGCCACCAGCGGCCGCCTTCCCCTGGAGCTCCTCGAGCCGGTTGACGTTGCCGATCCGCTGGGCGCCTATCCCGACCGTGGCTGGGAGTCGGTATACCGCGATCAGTATCGCTACGACCGGACTTTCACCTTCGTCTGCTCTCCGAACGACACCCATTCCTGCCGACTGAAGGCGATCGTGCGCAACGGCATCGTCATGCGCACCGAGCAGGCGTACGACGTCTCGCGCTACGCGGACCTGTACGGCAACACGGCCACGGCAGCCTGGCACCCGCGCGGCTGCGCCAAGGGCTACCAGGTGCATCGGCGCGTCTACGGGCCGTTCCGGCTCAAGTACCCGCTCATCCGCAAGGGCTGGAAGGCATGGGCCGACGACGGCTTCCCGCCGCTGACGGCCGAGCTGCGCACCCGGTACCTCTTCGACGCGCGCGGCTCGGATGAGCTCGTCCGCGCCTCGTGGGGTGACGCCCACCGGTACATGGCCAAGGGGCTCGTGGCCATCGCCCGCACGTACAGCGGCGACGACGGCCGGCGCCGGCTCGAGGCGGAGGGCTACCCGCCCGAGATGCTCGATGCGATGGGCGGAGCCGGCACGCGGACGCTCAAGTTCCGCGGCGGTATGGGCCTGCTGGGCGTCATCGGGAAGTACGGCATGTATCGCTTCGCCAACATGATGGCGCTCCTCGACACGGACATCCGCGGCGTCCACGAGGAAGACGCCAAGGGCGGGCGGCTGTGGTCGAACTACACCTGGCACGGCGACCAGGCGCCGGGCTTCCCTTTCGTCCACGGACTCCAGGCGGCCGACGTCGACTTCAACGACCTGCGCTTCTCAAAGCTGACCATCCAGGTGGGCAAGAACCTGGTCGAGAACAAGATGGCCGAAGCGCACTTCTTCATCGAGGGGATGGAGCGCGGCGCGACGATCGTGACGATCACGCCCGAGTACAGCCCTCCGGCGACCAAGGCCGACTACTGGATCCCCATCCGCCCGGCGACTGACGCCGCACTTTTCCTGGGCATCACGCGGCTGTTGATCGACCGGCGCCAATACGACGACGCCTTCGTGCGCCAGTACACCGACCTGCCGCTGCTCATCCGCACCGACAACGGCCGTCGGTTGCGCGCGGCGGAGGTGTTCGCGGGCTACACGCCCGGCCTGACCGCGGACGGCCCGTCGTTCAAGCTCCAGGGGCTCACGCCGGAGCAGTACGAGAAGCTCGGCGACTTCGTCGTCTGGGATGAGGTTGCCGGGGCGCCCCGGGCGATCACGCGCGATCTGCTCGGCGAGCGCATGAAGAGCGCGGGCATCCAGCCCACGCTGGATTGGAGCGGCACGCTGCGCCTGGTTGACGGGACCGAGGTCCAAGCGGCGACGACCTGGGCCGCCTATCGAACTCATTTGGCCGACTACGACCTCGACTCGGTCGTCGAGATGACGGGTTCGCCACGCGAGCTGATCGTCAGGCTGGCCGACGACATCGCCCGCATCAAGCCCGCCTCGGCTCACATCGGCGAAGGAGTCAACCACTGGTTCCACGCCACGCTCGCCAACCGCGCCATCTATCTGCCGTTCATGCTGACCGGCAACATCGGCAAGCCCGGCGGCGGCGTCTATACCTGGGCTGGCAACTACAAGAGCGCCCTGTTCCAGGGCCATCCCGACAGCGGCCCCGGCTTCAAGGGCTGGATCGCCGAGGATCCGTTCGCGCCGAACCTCGACGAAGGCGCGTCCGGCTCGGATATCAAGGCGCATCTCTACGGCTACGGCGAGGAGCCGGCGTACTGGAACCACGGTGACCGGCCGTTGATCGTCAACACGCCGCGTGACGGACGCAAGGTCTTCACCGGCAAGAGCCACATGCCCACACCGACCAAGGCGCTCTGGTTCACCAACGTGAACCTGCTCAACAACGCCAAGCACCACTACGAGATGATCCGCAACGTCAACCCGCGGATCGACCTCATCGCGACGACCGACATCGAGATGACCTCGTCGGTCGAGTACGCCGACTTTGCCTTCCCGGCGACATCGTGGATGGAATCGCAGACGCACGAGGTCACCGCATCGTGCTCGAATCCGTTCCTCCAGGTGTGGGGTCGCGCCGAGAACGGGATCGAACCGCTCTACGAGGCCCGGGACGACGCGGTCATCCTGGCCAATCAGGCCAAAGCCATGGGCGACGAGCTGGGCGACGAGCGCTTTGCGAGGTACTGGCGGTTCATCCTCGACGGCAAGGAGGATGTCTACATCCAGCGCTTGCTGGACGCCTCCATCACGACCAAGGGTTACCGCCTGACCGACATCATGGCCGGCAAGTACGGCGAGCCGGGCGCGGCGCTGATGCTCTTCCGCACCTACCCGCGGATCCCATTCCTCGAGCAGTTCAGCGACAACCTGCCGTTCTTCACCGACACGGGCCGCCTGAACAGCTACTGCGATATCCCCGAGGCGCTCGAGTACGGCGAGAACTTCGTCGTCCATCGCGAGGGTCCCGAGGCGACGCCCTACCTGCCCAACGTGATCGTCTCGTCCAATCCGCTGGTTCGACCCGACGCCTACGGCCTGTCCGAATCGGCGATGGACGCCGACGAGCGAACGGTGCGCAACATCCGAAAGTCGTGGGCGCAGGTGAAGCTGACCAAGAACCCGCTGTGGGAGGCGGGCTACAGCCTCTACTGCCTGACGCCCAAGACTCGCCACCGCGTCCACTCCAGCTGGAGCACCAGCGACTGGACGCTGCTCATGGATTCCAACTTTGCCGACCCTTATCGGGCGGACCCGCGCACGCCGTGGGTGGGTGAGCATCAGCTCCACATCCACCCCGACACGGCGCGCGCGCTGGGCATCGAGGACGGCGACTACGTCTACGTCGACGCCAACCCGGCCGACCGCCCGTACGTCGGCTGGAAGCCGGACGATCCCTTCTACCGGGTGGCGCGGCTGATGCTCCGCGCCAAGTACAACCCGGCCTACCCGCGCGGGATCGTGATGACAAAGCACGGGCCGTTCCAAGCAACGGAACGGTCGGTCAAGGCGCACGAGACGCGCGCCGACGGTCGCGCGCTGTCCGACGGCACCGGCTACCAGGCCAACCTGCGCTACGGCAGCCAGCAGTCGGTCACCCGTGACTGGTCGATGCCGATGCACCAGACCGACAGCCTGTTCCACAAGACGAAGGACGCGACGGGTTTCATCTTCGGCTACGAGAACGACAACCACGCCCTCAACACCGTTCCGAAGGAGACGCTCGTCAAGGTCACGCGGGCCGAGCCAGGCGGCCTGGGCGGGCAGGGCCGCTGGAAGCCGGGCACGAGCAGGATGTCGCCCGGCAGCGAGTCGGACGCGATGCGCCGCTACCTGGCCGGCACGCTCGGCCCGAAGGTGCGCCCGTGAGCCCGCGTCGGGAACTGCCCATGCTGGGCCCGGCGGGCAGCCCGGCCGAGGTCGGTACGCATGGCTCAGCCGAGCATGCCGAGCCGGACGATCCGCTCGAACTCGTCGGGGTGCCGGTTCCGGTCGACGAGGCAACGTTCGACGAGATGGCGAGCTGCCTGGTCGAGGAGTACGTGCGCGATGGTTGGAGCGATGAACGGCTCGCGGCGCTCTTCGGGTCTCCGTTCTACGCCGGCCTGCACGTCATCCAGCGCCGCCGCGGCGCGCGCTGGGTGCGCGACCTGATCGCTGAGACGCGCGCCCGCTGGCGTAGGCCGGATCCTGCCCGGTCGGAGGAAACGCCCTGATGCCTGAGGTTCACAACTGGCAACTGGGTCGCTCGATGAAGTACCCCTATGCCGAGCACCACCCGGAATGGCAGTTCGCCTTCGTCTTCAACATCAATCGCTGCATCGCCTGCCAGACGTGCTCGATGGCGTGCAAGAGCACGTGGACCTTTTCCAAGGGCCAGGAAGCGATGTGGTGGAACAACGTCGAAACAAAACCATATGGCGGCTACCCAAGGCACTGGGATGCCCGCCTGCTCGGCCTGCTCGACGAGGCGCACGGCGCGGCCGGGGTTCGGCCCGAGTGGAAGGGCGCGACGTCGGACGACGCGCCGTACGGCACGTACGACGGCATGACGATCTTCGAGGCCGCGGCGCGCACGCGGCCGCAGCAGCAGCAAGCCCTGGGTTACCTCCCGGCCGACGACGAGTGGCGCGCGCCGAACATCTTCGAGGATGTTGCTCCAGCCGGCCAGCCGGCAGAGGGTAGCCTGGGCCTCGAATCGGGCGGTGCCGTCCTGCCCGAGCACGTCGCCTGGTTCTTCTACCTGGCGCGACTGTGCAACCACTGCACCTATCCGGGTTGCCTGGCTGCCTGTCCGCGCAAGGCGATCTACAAGCGGCCCGAGGACGGTGTCGTGCTGATCGACCAGTCGCGCTGCCGGGGCTACCGAAAGTGCGTCGAAGCGTGCCCGTACAAGAAGTCGATGTACCGGCCGACAACGCGCATCTCGGAGAAGTGCGTCGCCTGCTACCCGCGCCTTGAAGGTGCCGATCCGGCCAGCGATGGCGTGCCGATGGAGACGCGCTGCATGGCCGCCTGCCCGGGACGGATCCGGCTCCAGGGCCTCGTGCCCATCGAGTCGAACGGCAACTGGGCCGACGATCCACAGAACCCGATCACGTTCCTGGTCCGCCGCGAGCAGGTCGCGCTGCCGCTCTACCCCCAGTTCGGCACCGAGCCCAACGGCTTCTACATCCCACCGCGTTGGGCGCCGCGGCCGTACCTGCGCCAGATGTTCGGGCCGGGCGTGGACCGCGCGCTCGAGCGCTACCGGGCGCCGTCGCGCGAGCTGCTGGCCGTGCTGCAGCTGTTCCGCGCCAGCCAGCGCGTGATCTTCCGCTACGAGATCGAAGAGGGGCCCAAGGTCTTCGAGACGGAGATCGATGGCAAGCCCTGGGCGATGTACAACGACACGGTCATCGGCTTCGATCGCAAGGGCCGCGAGGTCGCCCGGCTGAAGATCGAGGAGCCGATTCACCAGCGACAGGCACCTCACCCGAACTCGATCTGACGATGAGCAGCGCGCTATCGGCCCGCACGACCGCCCCGGCCGCGGACATCGACCGTGCCCTCGCCCGGGCCGATGCCTACCGTGTGCTGGCGGCCACGTTCGGGGATCCCGACGCGCCCGGCGCGCACGAGCGGCTGGACCTGAGCGGCCTGCGCGGGTCGCTCGGTCGGCTCGACGTGCCCGTCGATGACAGCGCGTGGCGGACCCTGCGCGGCAATGCGCACCGCCTGGCGCGGGCCGCCGAGCACCGCGCGATCTTCGGGCACGTCGTGGCCCACGGCTGCCCGCCCTACGAGACCGAGTACGGCCGGACGCACGTCTTCGGGCAGAGCCAGGTCCTGGCCGACATCCGCGGTTTCTACGAGGCGTTCGGCGTCCGGCCCAGGCGCGGCGGCGAGCGGCCCGATCATGTCGCGTGCGAGCTCGAGTTCCTGGCACTGCTGTCGCTCAAGGAGGCGATCGCGCTGGCTCAGAACGACGAGGAGCGGCAGGCAGTCTGCCGTGCCGCCGCCGCCCACTTCATCGAGGATCACGTGGGCCGCTGGCTGCCGGCGCTCGCCGGCAGCATCGCGTCGCGTGCCTCGGGCAGCGGGTTCGCCGCGGCGGCTGCACTGGCCGCTGCCCTAGTCGCACATCACGCGGCCGACCTTGGTATCGCGCCGCGCGCGTTTGGCCCCGACGACCTGCTGCCGACAGTCGACGAGCCAGAGGGCTTCTCGTTCGACTGTGGGATCGACGCGGCCAGCGGCGACATGGCGCCGCCGGGGGCCTGATGGTCGGAGTAGTGGGCGAGCCGATCCGAACGGCGCTGTGGGTCGACCCGTCGCTTGCCGAAGCCGCCGTGTGGCGCGCCCTGACCGTCGCCGGACCAGGCTCCGTGGCGCTGGCCAGTCATGGCCGGCGCACCGAGCCGGTGTACGAGATCGCCAGTACCTTCGAACGTGACGCGGCCTTTGGGCGCCTTGCGCAGCGCGAGTTCGAAGAGCTCGGACTGGCGGATCCGCTGCGCCAGGCCGTGTCGGAGCGGCCGGAGCTGGTCGCGCTGGTCAGGGTCGTGCTGGTGGCCGAGGCGCGTCGCCCGCAGGAGGAGGGCGTGACCTGCGAGCAGGCCGGCATGCACCTCGGAATGCGCGTCGACGCCGCCCGTTTCGATGACCGCGACCGCCTGCTCGAGTGGGCACGCCACGTGCTGGGCCACGCTCAGGACAGCCTCGCGCCGGATTTCGGGTTTCAGCCGGGCTGGGAGGAGGACAACGCCGGCGTGGTCCGCTGGGCGATGCGTGAGCGACTGCACCGCCTGTGGGATGTGAGCGTCGACGCGCGCCTCGTCGACGAGCAGCTGCTGCCGCCCGGACCAACATGCGAGCGCCACCGGCGCCGGCTCGCGGGCGACCTGCCCAACGTCGACCAGCGCACCATCGATGCGGTTCTCGAGCTGCTCTGGAACGGGCCGCGGCCGACCTTCGCGCAGCTCCTCGGCTGGGCGGCCCGACCGTCCGAGCTGGTTCGCGCTGCGTCGCCTTCCCGCTCCACGCCGCCCCGCCCAGATCGCTGCCCGCTGTGCGGCTTCGTGAGCGACGACATCGGGACCCCTGACGCTTCCCTATCGCGGCAGGTCTCGACCGAATACCCGGATTGGCGCCCGGAGTCCGGGCTGTGCGGTAGATGTGCTGACCGCTACCGGTTCGCGGGGCGCCTGGGGGGGCAGACGTGACTTGGCGCCCGATCCTGCGCTTCCACACGCTCGCACCGGCGAGCGTCGCCCTGGCCGCCTTCCTGGCCCTGGCCGGCGTGCCCATCACCAGCGCCCAGGGCCCGATCCTTTTTACCGCCCACCTGAACGGGGTCCTGCCGGTCGATGCGCCGTTTGACCCCGCCTGGGACGGGGTGCGGCCGGTCGACGTCGCGCTCAGCGGTCAGCCGGTCGTGCCGCCCATGCTCCTCGATCCGGCGTTTCCGTCGGTTCGCGTTCGGGCCGTCGAGAACGGAGAGCAATTCGCCGTCCTGCTCGAGTGGTCCGATCCGACACTCGACGACTCTGTGCTGGCCGTGGATAGCTTCGCCGACGCCGCGGCGATGCAGGTCGCGCTCGGCACCGGCACCTCGATCTGCATGGGCCAGCAGGCAGGTGCGCTGAACATCTGGCACTGGAAGGCGGACTGGGCGGCAGATCTCGCCGGCCGCCGTAACCTCGAGGACGTTCATCCGGAGATGCCCACCGACGAGCATTTTCCGGCCACCGACGACCTCGGGCCGGATGGGTTCCTGACCGGTACTCAGGCCGGCAATACGCGCTCTGCCACCACCCTTGCCAGTTCAGTCGAGGACCTCAACGCGGTCGGCTTCGGCTCCCTGACTCCCCAGCCGAGCGACCGCCAGAACGTCCACGGTGCATCGGAGTACCGCGCCGACGTCTGGCGCGTGGTGATGTCGCGCGACCTGCTGACCAGTGACCCGAATGACGCCGTTCTGCGGCCCGGCGACGCGGCGGCCGTCGTTGCCTTTGCGCTCTGGGATGGCAGCCGGGGCGACCGCGACGGGCAGAAGTCGGTCTCGACGTGGCTCTCGTTCGTCGTCTCCCAGCCGGCGGCGGACCTGAGCGACACCTGGCCGTTCCTGGTGATGGTCCTGCTTGTCATCGCGATGTCCGGGTTGCTGATGTACTACGGCGCGCGCCAGCCGGCGATCGGCCTCGGCGGACCGGGGGCGCGCATGGAGCACCAGGACGGAGGCTGATCGGGCGGTCGCCCAGTTGCAGGTCGCCGGAAGATCGGCGCGACCCGAGTGGACCGTGACGCATGACCTCGCCGGCCGCCTCGCGCGCTGGCTGCTCATCGCCCTTGCCGTCGACCTGCTGCTGACGCGCGTGCTCGTCCGGCTCGCGATCTTCGTCCCGAAGGGTGAACCGTGGGCGAGCGTGGGCGCGATCCTCGGGCGGATCGGTGCTGCGACCGACGCGCTCGTCCTGATCTTCGCCGTGCTGCTTCTGTTGGCGTTGCTCATTCGCAGCGGACACGCGGGCGGCTGGGCGGAGCGGGCGCTGCTTGTTGGTGTCGGGGTGCTGGCCGCCGGGGGCGTCGTGCTCCTTTTCTCCGCTCCGCCGCCCACGGTCGCCCTCGGCCTGGATCTGCTGGTCGTCGTAATCGCCATGGCGACCGGTTTGCGCCTCGCCCGACAGTCAGGCATTCCTGCGCTCGCCCGCGGAGGCCTGGTCGTTCTGGCTGCCGCCGTCGCCATCGCCGGGCTCAGTCATGCGTTCGACGCCTGGGGCGCCATCGCCGGCCTGAGCGATGTGTGGAAAGCTCCTTCCACGCTCATCCTCGGCGTGGTCGGCCAACTGACCTTCGTGGTCGGCGCCGGCTTGACCGGCCTGGCCGGTGTGATCTGCCTGCGCCGATCCCCGCAGGGCGCGAGCCGGCCGATCGCACTCGGCTCACTGGTTGCGGCGGCGATGCTCGCCGCGGCCGTGTTCGCCCCGGCCACTTTTGGTGCGCTGGCAATATGGGGTGTCGGTCTCTCCGGCGCGGTTGCGGCCGTGTTCGTGGCGTTCTCTGCGGGACTGTCTGTGGCCGGTCTGCCGGCGTTGCACCGGATTGCACCGCGAGCGGCCGTCGGCAGCGCGATCGTCCTGCTCTCGGGTTACGGGCTGGCCGCGAGCGGACTCGTGCTAGCCGGGATGCTCGGCCTGTTCATTGCCGCGCAACCGAGCTCGCAGCGCCACTGAGCGATCGTCCGCCGGTCACGCCCGCGTTCTCGGACCGCGCTGCCTGGCCTGGCGCAGTTCTCGCCGCAGACGGAGCAGGTCGTCCGGACCGTCGACGTCGAAGAAGGTGCTCGCCGCACGGTCAAGCGGGCGCCACTCGTCTTCCTCCAGGACGCGCAGCCGCAGCGCGCGCAGCAAGTCGCGCAGAGAGCGACTGCCGCCCGCAATCACCGACGCGACGATCGGGCCCGCTGCGCGGCGGATAGCCAGGGGCAGTGGCTGGACTTCGCCGGCCAGGCGCAGCGCGACTCCCAGAGGGCGTGGCGCGGTACGCCGGTCGCCCAGCGCGTTCAGCATGAGTTCGAGGAGTCGCGGTGCGAGCAGTGGCATGTCGGCGCCGACAACGACACAGCGCGCATGCCTGGCGCCCTGAAGGCCATGGCGAAGCGCGACGAGAGGTCCCCGCGTCGGCACGTCGTCGCGCACGACGCGCCAGCCGGAGGTCGTGGGCGCGAGCCAAGCCGGATCGAGCTCGGGATTGCCAGGCTCGGCTAGGATCACCACGTCGCGACAAACCAGGCTGACCGCGTCGAGCGCAAAGCGGGCCAGCGGACGGCGAGCGACCTCGTACGCCAGCTTGTCGGCACCGAATCGAGCTGAACGGCCACCGGCCAGGACGAGTGCCGTCGCCGGCAGTGGCCGGCTCATGGAGCGCTCTCGGTTCTCAGGCTCGGAAAGGCTGGCGGTCGGGCGCATCGCGCCGCACGATGGCGGCAGGAGACGGTGCCCTCACGCGCCGAGTGGACCAATGGGGAGACCTCCTCAGCCTGCGCTACTTGGTGTAGACGCCGGCCGGATCGAGTTCCTCGCGGATCATCCGTAGCTCGGCGGGCGTCGGCGCCGGCGTCTGCGCGAGTTGGTCGGCGACCCAGGGCGACCAACCCATCGCGCCACGGACCTGCTCCAGTGTCACTCCAGGATGCAGTGCGTCGAGCCGCAGCTCGCCGTCGTGCAGGTGGTAGACGCCAAGATCCGTGACGACGACGCTCACCCGAGTCCCGACTGATGTCCGGAAGTCGAGCTTCTCCACGAACGACCGCGGCGACTGGCGCAAGATCACGAACACGGATCTAGCGTTCATGGCTATCTCGCACGCCCCACCAGAGCCGGGCAGCCGCGTCTTCGGCGTCGCGTATTCGCCAATGACTGTCGTGTTGATGTTGGCGTTGCGGTCGATCTGCGCCGCTCCCAGGAAGCCGACGTCGATCAATCCACCCTGAAGGTAGTAACCAAAGAGCTCGAGCATGCTCGTCACAGCCGTCGAGTGGGTGACGATGGTCGGGTCGCCGATCGACAGCGGAAGTCGGGCCGGACGGGCCCCGAACACGCCTGCCTCGTAAACGAGCTCCATGTCGGGGGCCACGGTGCGCTTGGCGAGGTTGACGGCAATGTTGGGCAGCCCGACGCCGACGAAGCACACTCGTTGACCGGCAAGCTCACGGGCCGCGGCCACGATCATCATCTCGGAGGCCGAGAAAGGCTGGCCGGTCACGTGTACTCGCCGTAGTCGACCGATCCTGACGGTGCGGGGGTGGGACGCAGGGCAAGCATCCGCTCCGAGCCCATCTTTTCGACGTATTCGGCGCGGCCGCTGACGCCGTAGACCCACTCATCGAGCCAGGCCGCGAGCGCCTCTTCGTCGCGCGAGACCCGCTCCCAGTCAAGGTAGAACGCGTTGTCGCGGTCGTAGTAGCCCTGCGCGTAGGACGGGTGCGCGCCGAACGGCTCCAGCACGACGGCGTCCACGATCAACCCGGGCAGGATCGTTCGGTTCGGGTCGGAGCGGATGACGCTCTCGTCGACCAGCTCCTCGACGACGACGATCACGCGCGACGCGGCGAACGCGGCCTCCTTCTGGCAGCCGAGCAGCCCCCATACCTGCGTATCGCCCGCGGCGTCGGCCCGCTGCGCGTGGACGATCGTGACGTCGGGCTTGAGTGGTGGCACCGCGTAGATCGGCCCGTCGCCGTAGGGTGAATCGACCGGACGAATCAGCGGGTTCGCCTTCGGCAAATCGGTGTCGGTGTACGAGCGCAAAGGAAAGAAGGGAAGGTCCATGGCCCCGGCCGTGTACCGCGCGACCATCCCGAAGTGGCTGTACTCCTCCACCCCCAGCGTTGGCGAGTCGCCCTCTGTAGCTCGACGGATGGCATGCAGCGATCCCACACCAGGGTTGCCCAGCCACGAAAAGACGAGCTTGCTCGCCACCCCAGCGGCAACCATCTGGTCGTAGACCAGATCGGGCGTGAGACGACACAGAGTCAGGTCACGGCGCCGCTGGCGGATGATCTCGTGGCCGGCGGCGAAGGAGATGAGATGGGTGAAGCCTTCGATCGCGACCGTGTCGCCGTCGCGCACGAGCTCAGCGACGGCATCGCGCATCGACGCGACCTTGGATGTGCTCATGCGATTGCCACGAGGCGAGGTTACGCGAGCGGGACTGGCGTCAGCCGTCGACCTCGCCGTCGTCGGTCGCGCCCCACTTCTCCGCTTCGCGGTAGGCACGAGCGGGATCTGCGGCGACGGCCGCCACGGCCTCGCCGAAAATCCGCACCGCAGTGTCGACGTCGTTCGAGTCGATCACCAGCGGCGGCGACATGCGCACGACATCGTCGCCTGCCTCGAGGACGAGCAGGCCACGAACGAAGCAGGCCCATTGGACAGCCTCGGCTGTCTCGCCTGAGTCGAACTGGACGCCGATCATCAGCCCTTTGCCGCGAACCTCGCGGACGAGATGGCCGTACTGGCCTGTGAGCGGCTGGAGGGCAGTCATAGACTGGATGCCGCGCTCGTGCGCGTTCTGCATCAACCCCTCCTGGAGCAGCTCGATCGTCGCCAAGGCAGCCGCGCAGCTGACGGCGTTGCCGCCGAAGGTGGAGCCGTGGTGGCCCTTGCTCCAGCTCATCAGGTCAGCCCGGGCGACCATCGCACCGAGCGGCATGCCCGACGCGATGCCCTTGGCGATGGCGACGATGTCGGGCTGCACGCCCCAGTGCTCGATCGCCCACATCTTTCCGGTGCGCCCGGCGCCCGACTGGACCTCGTCTGCGACGAGCAGGATGCCGTGGCGGTCGCACAGCTCGCGCAGCCGCGCGAAGAAGTCTGTTTCAGGGACGACATAGCCACCCTCACCCTGGATCGGCTCGACCACGATCGCGGCGATCTCGTCGCCCGGGATGATCCGCTTGAAGACGCGGTTCTCGAGCTCTTCGAGACCCTCGTTGCCAAAGGGCACGTGCAGCACGCCGGGCAGCATCGGCCCGAAGCCCGAGTGGTATTTCGCCTTGGACGCGGTCAGGGTGACCGAGCCATAGCTGCGCCCATGGAAACCACCGAGGAATGAGACGAGGTATTGGCGTCGCGTGGCGAAGCGGGCCAGCTTTATCGCGGCCTCGACCGCCTCGGTTCCGGAATTGCCGATGAAGGCGCGCGTCGGCCCATCCATCGGTGCGATCTCGTCGAACTTGGCACAGAGCTCGGCGTAGATCGGCAGGTAGAAGTCGGACGCGCTGAAGTGGATCAGATCTCGTGCCTGGCGCTCGATCGCCTCCGTGATGCGCGGGTGGCCGTAGCCAGTGGACGAGACGGCGATGCCCGCGGTGAAATCCAGGAAGACGTTGCCGTCGATGTCCTCGACCGCAGCTCCGCGGCCTCGTATCGGCACGATCGGATACGCCCGAGGCAGGCTCGGCGACGTGAACTGGTGATCGAATGCGACGTGCCGGCGTGCCTTCGGGCCGGGAAGGGGAGTGCGGATGTCAGGGGCGGACCCAAAGTCTGATCCGGTGCGCGTGTCGGGGCGCTCAGCAAGCTCGGTCACATCGACTCCCTGCATAAAACTGATGCACAGTGCATGAAATGTCCAGTGAGTTTAGCAGCGTCGCAAAAGCCTCAGAGCGAGGGCAGCCTGCGCATGATCCGCCCGATCTCCGAGCCCACGGCCGGCCTGGGCAGGCCTCCTTCGATGACGATCGGGATTCAATCCAGTGAGGCCACGCCGTCGGCCGTCAGCGTGACATCCAGGATTGCGGAGTCGTTCGGCGCCCCGTCGAAACGCGCAAACATGAAGTTGCCCAGGCTGAACGCGATAAGCGTGTTGCCGCGTTTCGCGTATCCCTGGAGCACGTGCGGGTGGTGGCCGAGGACCAGGGTCGCTCCCGCATCGATGGCCGCATTCGCGAATGCACGCTGGCTGGCCTTCGGCCGTCCGCTGTACTCCACTCCGCCGTGGACCATCACCACGATGAGATCGGCGTCGTCGCGGGCGCGGGCGACATCGCGGCGGACCCTCTCCGGAGAGCCGATCGCCAGGCCCGCGCGATTGACGCCTGCCTCCCACTCCCGCGTGCTGAAGGAGGTGCGTGAGGAGAATGGGAGGACGTAGCCCAGGAACGCGATGCGCAGGCCGTTCTCCTCGACGATAGCCGGCGCCTGCGCCGCCGCGTCATCGCGGCCACCACCGGCGTGCTGGATACCGCGCTCGTCCAGCAGTCGGAGCGTGTCGCTGAACGCCTCGCGACCGAAATCGAGGGCGTGATTGTTGGCCACCGAGACGACGTCCACGCCGCCGGCGACGAGCGAATCAGCGGCCGCGAGCGGCGTTCGCAGGTGGATGAGCTTGGACGGCCAGCGCGTGCCGCGGTTCGAGATGACGCATTCGAGGTTGGCCACCACCAGGTCGGCCTGGTCGAAATATCGCTTCACGCGCACCCAGGGGGCGGCCGGACCGCTGCGTACGATCTTCCGACCGACCTGCCAGCCGAGCATTACATCGCCCACCGCCATCAGGCGGACCGATGGAGTCGATGTGGGCGACGGCTCCTCCACCGTGGGTACGGACGGAGACGGAGACGGCTTTGAGCTGGGCGCTGCTGCCGGTGACGGCGTCGCGCTGGGTGGCGAGGCCGGCGCTTGAGTCGGCGTTGGCGTCGGCGTCGGCGTCGGTGAAGGCGATGGCGATGGACTCGGGGTGGGAGCCGCTGCCTCGGTCGGCGCGGTCGCCTCGGCGGGCGAGGGTACGCCTGGAGCAGGCGTCGACGTGCACGCTACAACGACGCTGAAGAGGATCGCCAGGACACCGCGTTTCACGAGCGGCTCCTCATCTCACGCTGGGCAGCGCGATGACTACAGCTAGTCGACGACCGTCTGCGACTGCTCGCGCATGAACTGCTGGACGTAGTAAGGGCCGCCACCGGCCTTGCCCGTCGAGCCCGA
>JBBDRY010000091.1:0-4661 GCA_040905225.1 Chloroflexota bacterium
AGCGCAGCCCGGGCACCACCGTATCCTCATGAGCTTGTTGGCTTCCAATGCGCGCCCGGCTGAGGCGGGCCGTCGGCCCCGCTCGCAGTTGCGGCGCGCCATTCCGATCTACCTATTCCTGCTGCCGGGCCTCGGGCTCTATGCCCTGTGGATGCTCTACCCGCTCGCTTCAGCTCTGTTCATGAGCTTCTTTGATTGGCAGCTCGCCAGACCGAGCCCGTTCGTGGGCTTCGAGAACTACACCCGCGCCTTCGCTGACCCCCTCTTCTGGCGGGCTCTTGTCAACAGCGCCGGCTACACCGTGGTAACGGTCGCCGGGCAACTGGTGCTGGGACTGGGAGTGGCGCTGCTGCTGCATGAGCGACTGCCGCTGCGCAGCTTCCTGCGCCTCATCTACTACCTGCCGGTGATCACGTCGTGGGTGGTGGTGAGCCTGATCTTCGTCTACCTATACAACGGCCAGAGCGGCGCCCTGAACTGGTTGCTGGTAGATGTACTGGGAGTGCTCCAGCGCGACGTGGCCTGGCTGGCCGAGCCGGCTACCGCGCTGTGGGCAGTCGCCGCTCTCGGTATCTGGAAAGGGGTCGGCTGGACGATGGTCGTGTTCCTGGCCGGTTTACAGGGAGTCCCGAAGGAGCTATACGAAGCGGCCGCGATCGACGGCGCCGACAGACGGGCAACCTTCCGCCACATAACGCTGCCCTCGATCGCCCGGACGACCGGCTTCCTTCTGGTGGCGCTGACGCTGGGCGGCCTGAGCGTCTTCGTGAGCATCTTCGTCATGACCGACGGCGGCCCGCTCAACAGCAGCGAAGTGTTGTTGACGTACATGTACAAGCAGGCCTTCGAGCGGCTTGACCTGGGCTACGGCGCCGCTTTGGCCTATGTCTTTGCCGCCGTCTTCTTCGTCATCGCGCTCATCGAGCTGTGGTTCGTGCGCCGGCGGCTTACATGACGATCTCGCGCAGCCGGCTGGCCGTCCTGTTCGTGGTGGCGGCACTGGGCGCGCTGGTATCGAGCTTGCCCTTCTTCTACATGTTGGGCATAGCCTTCGAGTCGCACGCGCTCGTTCTGAAACAACCACCGACGTTTCTGCCCCAAGAGCCCACGCTCAACAATTTCGTCCGAGCAGTTACGACGGCCGGCTTTGGCCGCGCGTTCCTCAACAGTGTCCTCGTGTCCGTGCCGGCGACGGCGCTGGGCGTGCTGCTCTCCTCCATGCTGGCGTTCGGCTTCGCCCGTTTCCACTTCCCGGGCAACCGGCTGCTGTTCTACTCGCTGATTCTGACGCTGACCGTTCCCGCGCTGGTGCTGATCATTCCCCAGTTTGTGCTCATCCGCCAATTTGGACTCTTCAACACGCACTGGGCGCTGATCTTCGTCTATGCCGTCGGCGGCATGGCCTTCAACGTGTTTCTGTTGCGCGGATTCTTCGAGGACATGCCACAGGAGCTGTTCGAGGCGGCGATCGTGGACGGGGCGAACGTCTGGCAGGCATTCCGCTACATCGCGCTGCCGCTGGCCAAGCCGGCGCTCGCCACCGTCACGATCTTCACGTTTCTTGGATCGTGGGATGAGTTCACATGGGCGCTCACCGCGCTCCAGGATTCCGAGCTTTACACGTTGCCGGTGGCGTTGCGTTTCTTTCAGCGCGCCTTCGGCACGGAGTGGGGCCTGGTTTTCGCTGCGTCGACCATCGCTGTCATTCCGGTGGTCATCGTCTTCCTTGCCTTTCAACGTCATTTCGTGAGCGGCCTGATGCTTGGAGGCACGAAAGGGTGAGGCAGACGGGCCTCGATCTGCGCCGGCGAAGCATCGAGATAATCCTGGCCAACCAGACCTCGTCGGGCGCCTTCATCGCCAGCCCGACGTTCTCGCAGTACGGCTTCTGCTGGGTGCGCGACGGCGCGTTCATAGCCCACGCCCTCGATTTGGCCGAGGAGCACGGGGCAGCCGCGCGGTTTCACGACTGGATGGCCGAGGTCGTACTCGCTCGGCGCGTCGGACTCGCGCGGGCGGCAGAAGCCGGCCGGCGCGGAGACATCCCGCCCGTGGATTACCTGCATTGCCGCTACTCGGCCGACGCCGCGGAAAGCGCGGTGGTGTGGCCAGCGTTCCAGCTCGACGGGCCCGGCATCTGGCTCTGGTCGTTGGGCGAGCACGTCGTTCGCGGGGGCCGTCTGACGCCACGCCGTGCGGAGGCCGCGAGCCTGATTGCCGACTACCTGGCAGCGCTGTGGTCGTGTCCGTCCTACGACGCGTGGGAAGAGAGTCCCGAGCACGTCCACACGAGCACCGTGGGCGCGATCGCAGCGGGGCTTCGAGCGGCAGGCGGCTACTTGGCCCACGGTCCGTCAGCGCAGCGATCGGCCGAGCTGGCCGAAACAGCGGATCTGATCGTCCGGCATCTGCGCACAGCCGCGGAAGCCGGTTACCTGCCGAAGTGGCCAGGCAGCGGCGCTGTCGACGGCAGCCTGCTTTGGCTGGGCTACCCCTTCGGTCTCTTTCGACTGGACGACCCAATCTTCGCGACGACCATAGAACGCATCGAGGCCGAGCTCGTGTCTGCCGGCGGAGGCGTCTTCCGATACCTCGGGGACACCTACTACGGCGGTGGTGAGTGGGTCCTGCTCACCGCGGCGCTGGGCAGTGTCTACGCGGCGCGCGGCGCGCCCGGGGACAGCCAGAAAGCGGTGCGCTGCCTGGAGTGGATCGAGGCCCAGGCGGATGCGGAGGGTCTGCTGCCCGAGCAGGTAGCGGAGCGTGCCCTGCACCCGGAGTGGACACACGATTGGGTGCGCTCGTGGGGCCCGTCAGCCAGGCCACTGCTGTGGTCTCACGCCGCGTACCTGGTGCTGCACGGCCAGCTCGAATCGGCCCGTCCGTGAGGGGCGGCGGTTCGGGCAGTCTGCGCGTCGTCGACTTCGGACCGACGAGGCCCTGGTTCGGACCGGGCAGCGAAGCTCGCGTGTCATTGACGGCCGACAGCTCTGGCGAGCCGGTCCATGCTCGCCTCGAACTGTTCGACAACGGCACAGTCGTGACCGCGACCGAAGGCCGCCTCCGGCTCCCTGCTGGCCGCTCGGTTCGCCACCTCCGACTCCGTGTCCCCGACGTGCGGCGCCACGGATACGGCCTGCGCGTGCAGCTGGAAGGTCGGAGCGGTCGGGCCGAAGCGCACTCAGCGCTGGAGGTCCTCGAAGGTTGGTGGGAATCGCCACGCCATGCGGCGCTGACAGATTTCAGTCCAGGCAGGCGTTCGGCAGTGACCTTGGACGGGCTACGTCGCTGGCACGTAAACGTCGCCCAGTTCTACGACTGGATGTACCGCCACTACTGCTATTTCCCGCCTCGTGGCGAGAAAGTCTTCACCGACACGCTGGGGCGAACCGTTTCGCACGACGTCGTCCGCGACCTGGTCTGGCAGTGCCGGCGCCGCGGTATCGCCAGCCTAGCCTATGGGTCCGTTTACGGAGCGGAAGGCGAGTACGTGACGCGTCATGCCGGCGAGCTGCTGCGGGACGCCGAGGGCCACCCGCTCAGCCTGGACGAGACGTTCTTCATTACCGACCTTCGGGTCGGCAGCCCATGGCGCCGGAGGTTGATCGGCGAATACGCACGTGCCTGCCGCCGTTTCGGCTTTGATGGCATTCACATGGACCAGTACGGCGAGCCGCGCGAGGGTTTCGCCGCCGATGGCTCCTTCGTCAAGCTCCAGGAACTCTATGCGGGCCTGGTCGATGAGGCCGCTGACCACCTTGCTACGTTTTCGCCACCGCGTCGTGTGCTCTTCAACTGCGTGGGCGGCTGGCCGCTCGAGCAGGTCGCGGGCTCAGGCAGCGCGGCGACCTACATCGAGATCTGGCCTCCTGATGTCACGTACGCCGCCGTAGTCGCTCGGATCGAGGAGGCTCGTCGGCTGGCACCGGCGAAACAGATAGTCATTGCCGCATACCCATCGGTCGTCGGGCGCGGCAATCACGATGGCGTCGGGCCGTCCGGCGATGTGATTGAAGCCGCGCTCCTGCTCAGCACCATCGTGTTCGCAGCCGGCGCCTTCCATCATGCGCTGGCCGAGCGCGACCGGGTGCTGGTCGGCGGTTACTACCCCGCCGCCGTGTCACTCCCCGCTCCTGCCGCGGAAACGATGAGGCTGGCATGGCAGTTCTCCGCTCGCTACCTTCACCTGCTCTCCGACACGAGGAGCGTGCCGTTGCCGATCGACCGGCTTTCCATCGGGGCGGACGGCCGTCCCCTGCCGCTCTCCTCTGAGCCTCGCTGCGGTTCCGTCTGGGTCCGTGCGATCAGGACTCGCGACGATAAGGTCGTCATTCAGCTGGTCGACCTTCTAGACCAGCCTTCGGACGAATGGGATACGCCCAGACTGCCGGCCGTCCGACGCGACAACTGGCGCTTTTCATGGAGTGGCAACGAGAAACGCTGGCTCTCTGCCAGCCCGTGGTCGAACAGCGGGGCGGCGGAGCCGCTTTCGCCAGCTCCGGAGTTTCGGATTCGAGCCTTTGAACGTTGGGCGATGCTAATCGGCGACGATGGTTGACAATCTCGGTTGCGACGCGACGGGGGTCTCTCCCGCCCGCGCCACGGCCTAGCTGTGATTCCCGTCGACGTTGTTGACAAGCGCCTGGTGTGGCGTGAGGCCG
>JBBDRY010000092.1:0-4630 GCA_040905225.1 Chloroflexota bacterium
ACTGAGCAACCCCCCACGACTACGCCGCCGGCGGCACCGGCGGCGGAGGCTGCCCCCGACACACTGGCCCGGCTCCGCGAAGCGAAGCGAAGAGCCCGCGACCGCGGCTGATTATCTGGACGCCTCCGCACTTGATCGCAGACAGAGGCGTCATGCGCCTTACCGACTGATCAGTCGTACAGAGTGACTGGCCAGTCGGATCGAGGCATAGCCCGGCCGCAGGCGACAGACTGCCGACCACACGGAATCGTCGGGCGGACGAGTCAGGTGTAACGGTTGCGCGGCCGCCGCGCCCGATGCTGGAGTTCAGTCCGCCGCGTTGGGCGGAATCGTCAGGCCGGGGCGGTGCCGCAGTTGGGACAGAACTTCACACCAGCCGCCATCTGCGTTCCGCAGTTCGAGCAGGCCTGGGGTTGAGCTGCGGGCGTCCCACAGTTCGGGCAGAACCGCACTCCGTCGGCCATGGCCGTCCCACAGTTCGCGCACGCGCCGGTGGCGGGAGCGGCAGCAACGGGCTGGGTCATCTGCGTGCCGCAGTTGGGGCAGAAGCCCGTACCTGCCGCCGCCTTTGTTCCGTCTTTCGGACACGTGGCCATGCCGGCCGACGCCTGCGCCTCGGCGGCGGCCATGCTGTTCTTGATGGCACCGCTGATCCCGAATACGTCCGCAATCCCCTTCAGGGCGGCCGCAGATTGCTGAGCCTGGGCGGCCTCGACTTCGGCCCTGCGCGGCGAGTCCTCGTCGCAGAAACCGGTTGGCTCGTCGAAGTCCGGGATGCACACGATCTGATGGCACGTCGGGCACTCGCGGAAAAACTGCTTCGTGGCGCCCCAGGCGCTCGCCAGCTCGGCCGGCGTCATGTCGCTTCGGTAGCGATCGTTCTCCATCTGGTTTGCGGCCTGGTCGCCGACGATCGGAATGTTGCGCAGGAAGCCGCCCAACGCGCCGCGCGTGACGTTCTCCTTGACCGTCGTCGAGATGCTCGGCGTGCTGCGGTACTCGCGGTTACAGCGATCGCAGTAGAAGACGGCGTATGGGCCCATGCCGTCGTTCGAGATGTCATAGCGGGGCATGCGTTCCAGAGCCACTGGTGAACCTCCGGGCTGAAAATGGATGGCTGGAGGACAGGCGCGGGTAGAGGATAAGGGTCGTCGACGATGCGGCTGCCGGCCAGCCCTACATTTGACTCGAATGGTTGGCATCGATACCGGCGAGCGCCGGCGCCGTCTTGCGATTCGCCATCATCTCAGCCCGGCGAACCGGGCGGACGATGTGGTCGAGGTCGCCAGGGACATGGTAGGGATCCACGCGACCGACCCGGCATCGGTGTACCTGGGCGCCTTCGCCCGCGTGCGCAAGTTGAGCCACGAAGACATCGCGTCCGCCCTGTATGACGATCGGAGCGTGCTCAAGATCCTCGGTATGCGCCGGACGATGTTCGCCGTGCCGCGGGACCTCGCCGGGGTCGTCGATTCGGCCGCCACACGCGCGATCGGCACCGCGGAGCGGAAGCGACTGATCCAGACGCTCGAAGGTGCCGGGGTCGATAAGGACGTCAAACGCTGGCTCTCAAACGTCGAGAAGGAAACCATCGATACGCTGGCCGAGATGGGCGAGGCCACCGCCACCGAATTGACCAAGCGCGTCGCTGGTCTGCGCGTCCAGATCGCCTTCGGCGGGGGCAAGAAGTGGGCCGGCCAGGTTGGTGTTTCCACTCGGACGCTGTTTCTGTTGGCCGCGGAGGGCCGAGTGGTCCGCGGAAGACCGCGTGGCACGTGGCTGAGCAGCATGTATGCCTGGGCGCCCATGGAAGGCTGGCTCGGCGAGAAGCTCGAGGAATGGCCGGCCGAGAAGGCTCAAGCCGAGCTCGTCCGCCGGTGGTGGCTGCGCAGCTACGGGCCGGGCACGCAACGCGATGTCCAGTGGTGGACCGGCTGGACGGTCGCAGCCACCAAGAGGGCGCTGGCGGCCGTCAAGGCGGTCGACGTCCAGCTCGACGAGGGCCCCGGTTTTGCCCTCCCCGATGACCTGGCCTCCACGCCCGCCGGCAAGTCATGGGTGGCCCTGCTGCCTACGCTCGACTCGACGACCATGGGCTGGGTCGACCGGAGTTGGTACATGGGCGAACACAGCAGAGCCCTGTTCGACCGGAACGGCAATGCCGGGCCGACCATCTGGGTCGACGGTCGCGTCGTGGGCGGCTGGGCGCAACGGAAGAGTGGCCACGTGGTTCATCGGCTGCTCGAAGACGTCGGCGCTGGGAGCAAGCGCCGTGTGAAAGCGGAGGCTGCCCGAGTCCAGAAATGGCTGGGCGACTCGCGGGTCATCCCGCGATTTCGCACTCCCGTCGAGATGGAGCTCAGCTGAGTGCGCCGTTTCGCAATGGCGCTGATGACGCTGGCGCTCGCCGGGTGCGGCACCCTCTCACCGCCGGCCCCCACGCCCGGGAGCATGGACGACGTGATCGCCGCCCTCGTGCTACGAGGCGCCACCATCCATCGCCTCGTCAGCGGCGACGCCGGCTGCCCGAGCTCGGATCTTCACAGCAACGCCGTGCACATGGAGGTCGCCCTCGGTAGTCAGAGCGCCACCCACGAGATCTACCTGTTCCGCTGGCGCCAAGCCGCGGATTTCGAATCCTCCGCGAAGCCATTTGACGACTGCATCGCCGAGTACCGGTCGCTCAACCCGGCCCGGCCGGTCGACCGCCTGGAGGCACAACCCTGGCGCGCGTATGGGCCCGGTTGGACAGAGCAGCTTCGCTCCACATTGCTGGACGCCCTGCGTGCCGCCGGCGGAGCTGCATGGCGTCGCGAGCGTGAGCACTCGGGCACAATCGGATGAGGCCTCCCCGCGTCAGGGCTGTGCCCTTGCGCGCAATGCCGTGGCCAGTTCCCGGCGGACCATCGTTCGCAGTCGAGGTCGCGGGATGCGTTGCGTCCACTCCGCGAGCAGGCGCTCGTCGAAGTTCGCGGGGAGCTCCAGCTCGGGAAGTCGGACCCGCCCGCCGCGCGGGGTGAGCAAGTAGATCGTGTCGAAGAGAGCCTTCTCGGGCGAGGCGAGATGGCCGCCCTCATTGGTCTGCACGTAGCCGCCGAAGAGTTCCGGCGCGAGATGATGGATCGAGAAATCGCCCATGCTGGTGCGGACCTTCTTTGTTCGCGCCAGCGATGCCACGTACACCTGCTTCGGGATCTGCTCGATCATCCCGTGTCGCGCGAGGGCCGACCAGAGCGAGACGTACGCCGGGAACGGCGCGGTTAGATAAGCAGGTAGAGCGAACGGCTGCACATCTAGCCGGAGCAACCAGAGTCCCCGCTGCAGCCGGCGCACAATGCCCGAGCGCTCGAGGGTGCGCAGTTGCTGACTCGCGGCAGGGACCGACAGCCCGAGCCGGGTCGCAGCCTCTCGCGTCTTGACGACCGGTTGGTTCAGGCGCAGGAGGTCGGCATAGGCGTCGGTCGGCTTCATGGACGCAGCTCCGTCAGCCGCTCGACCACGAACGCCTGGGTGCGCTTCCAGGCAGTGGGGTTGTCGTAGAGCTCGACGATGTCGGCGTCGAGGAACCGAACGACCTGATCTTGGAAGGCCTGGAAAGGAAGCTCGAAGGCGCGCTCCACCGCGAGTTCGAGCGTGTTCGGCGCGATGGGGCCGGCGCTGACCGCTCCCGGGTGCAGGCGGAGCAGCAGCTCGAGGTCGAACAGGTCGCGCGCCTGAGTCTCGGACCGATGCGCCAGCGCCATCACCTTCTGCTCGATGGCCGCACCGGCGGTGTAGTGGAGCATGGTCGGCGGCCGCAGCGCGTACGGCGCAACCACGCGCTCTGGCACCGCTTCCAGGACCCTGCGCGGGTCCGCGGACCGATGGCTGAACTCGATCTTGGTTCGAGCGTGCGCGGATCGACCGGCAACGGTGACGATCGGCTTCCAGCGCTGCGTCGTTGCCGTCTGCTTCGGCTTGGTCACCTGGTCAAGCGCCAGCCCGCTGCTGCGAAGCAGGATGCCAATCGCCGGCGACGCCAATACCTCGTCGATCTTCTCCTCGAGCTTCCAGGGCTCGGTCTCGACGGCATCCAAATCGATGTCCTCCGAGTACCGGACGCTCCCGAAGAAGTAGCGCAGGTTCACGCCGCCCTTCACCACGTACCGCGACTGATCCAGGCGCGCTTGAAGCACCTGGAGGAAAGCCAGGTGAAAGAACTCGATGACCTGCGCGTCCGTCAGGCGTCTGTCGCTCATGAGCCAACGATACCGTTTGTTGTTTGGAGGTGCAACAACCTGCATCGCTAGAACGTGTCGACGAGAACTCCTCGGCGGCTGTAGCACTGGTAGCCGTGGGAATCTTTGTGCGCCCGCAGCGTACTGGACCTGGTGGTGCGACGGAACTGGCGCTGGCACGACGGGCATTCGATCACGTGAACAAGCCCACTTCCCCGGACAGGCCGACGCGACCGGCGAAGGCCGGTGCCTACCCGGGCGGTAGCTGGTGCCGGGATTGATCCCGTCGCGCCGAATTCGACTGCGTAAACGGGTCGGAACGGTTGGGTCGTGACGCGCGCGCTCTGAATGAGATCTGCTCGGTAGGAGCGATGCTCCCGCGTTCCGGCATGCAGCGCGTGGAGGAGGAGAGC